>NZ_JBHIMX010000099.1:0-1082 GCF_042194435.1 Bartonella sp. LB28NMGDW | reverse complement strand
ATTCTTTAGAAAATGGATTCTTAATTTTGCTCGTCTCATGGAGGTGATAGAGAATGCCTTCGCCCATTTAAAACAGTAGATTTCAAAAATTAAAACTTCACCCCCTCCCCACTTTTGAGGCAGGGAAAGAGAGATTATACCGTAATCTATCCGCTAATCACTTGAGTGTTTCTTAGATACCTGAATCGACAATAGACATATTATCAAGCCTCTCCTGTTATAAATGAAGCCCACTGTTCCAAGAGAACATGTCGCTGTTCTAAAAAATCCGTTCGCATATAAGCTTTCGTCACTGAACTCCCAACTGAATGGGCAAGAACAGTTTCGGCAATCTCAAACGGTGTTGACGTTGTTTCTGCTATCCAATCCCGTAAGCTTGAACGAAAACCATGGGGACGATAAGTTAAGCCGCAAACTGTCATATATTTTGCCATGCTTGCATCAGAAATTGGCTTGCCGGTAAGACCAGAAAAGAGAAAACCTTTTTTCTCAAAAGGGAGAGATTTTTCAATCACTTTCAAAGCTTCACGACTTAATGGCACGCGAAAATCTGAAACCTTTCCTACAATACCTTTCATGTTTTCTTTTGGTATTGTCCATATATTTTTATCTATTTGTTCAAGATGCAAATAGCGCAATGGATATGACCGTACCCCTGTCAAAATAAGCAATTTCAGTGCTAAATTTGAAAGGATATTATCATCCAAATTCTGATAAAAAGCTGGAACTTCTTGCCATGGCATAGCAGGAATATTTGTTGATCTAGCACGGGTTTTTCCTAAAAGGGCGCGTGCCTTCATACAAGCTTGTAGATCAACGTCCAAACCAAGAGCCGCTGCATATTTCAAGCAAATGTTAATACGATTAAGTGCTTTTCTTGCCGTATCTGCTTTTTCATGCCAAAGGGGTGAGAGAACATTGCGAATGATATTTGCTGTTAATTGTTCTATAGGCAAATTCCCTATGTGTGGGATAACATGTAACTCCAGCGGAGAAAACCAGCGGCCGTTTTTACCTTCATTTTTCAACTCTGCTTTTTTGCTTTCAAAAGCCGCTTTTGCAATTTCTTGAAAAATATTGCT
>NZ_JBHIMX010000098.1:0-1082 GCF_042194435.1 Bartonella sp. LB28NMGDW | reverse complement strand
AATGAACACTCTTTCAAATCTTCAAACTCTTCTCTTAAAGCCTCTAAGCGCTTCTCTAAATCTTTCAGTGAACCATCAAGCTCCGTTTTCAAAGCGGCTTTCAGTAAATCAAAAACGCCATTAAGCGGCGCATGAACAAATCCTCCCCCCGAATACAAAACGACCCGTACTTGAGACGGGTCGCTAATCTCTGATATCGCAAACGGTTTTAATGACATTTCAACTCCTCATGTCTTGATCCCATAAACTACACTCACATTAACGGGGCGCGTTTCAACACCACCAACCCTCTCTGCCATAAGGTGATGTTCATGATGCTCTCTGTCATTTAGACCTTCTGTTATAGGCGTGGAATAATATAAAAAATTAGCAAACGGGCTCCTGATAAACCAAGGTAAACGCGGCGGCTTATCTTTTTCTGTAAACCAAAATGGAACCTCTGAAATGCCCACTATTCGGTCAAATTCTTCATGACATTTCTTTAAGCTATCCCCACTCAAACCTACACACTCTTCGTCTATAGCTCTCTTGCGCCTTTGCAAGTGAGCTTCAGAAGAAGAAACATCTCGTTTTTTTCGAGAAGAAAGACCTTCTGATGACGCTGGACCTATAAAATGTTCATGCGCTTTTAAAGAACAGCCTTGCTGACTTGCAAAAGAACGCCAAGGGTCTAGATTGCGTTCATTATCAAGTCCCCGTAAAAACATCCCCCGAAAATCGGGAACATTAAACGTCGTGGCGCCATCCCCTTCTCCCCACGTCGTTCCTATGACACAAAATAAATCCCAATAAACATACCGTGAATAAGCACGCCCATCACATGGCAACCAACCATCCGGCAAGCGTTCCATTGCAAACGGTCCTATCAGACCGGAAGGTAAGCGTTTTAAGGAAGAAACTTTGCCCCTTGTCGGATTGAGAACTTGCCAACCGGTTATATCTTCATCATACACAAGCCTATAAAGACAACCATCTTGTATCTCTCCTCCCGATAAGGCTAATAAACCGGTTTCTGTCGCCTTATAAACGGGCTTACCGGCTAAATTATTTAAAGCAATTGTTGTCGCCCCAACATTCTTGCC
>NZ_JBHIMX010000097.1:0-1171 GCF_042194435.1 Bartonella sp. LB28NMGDW | reverse complement strand
ACAGTAAAAAATATTCGCACTGAAATTGAGCTATTTTCATAAATTAAAAAATGAAATTAAGAAAAGATCAATTATCGCAAACTATACACTTTACTTTGGTGTCAAAATTATAATAATGACAACAAACATCAGAATGCATATAATAGTAAAAAAGAGTCACATTAAAATGAAGTCGATCATTCTTGTAATTTTGATTGCAAACATTTTATCAGCTTGTGCATTAGCACCAAAGCTAAAACAGCCAAATGATAGAAACCGTGTGCCTATTAATAAAACAATCCCTGCCGAAATTAAGCGAGGAGACAGATGAAAAAGCGGTTTATTATAGCGGGAATGATCACCCTTTTGGGAATGATAAATTTAACTCTAACGTCTAACTTTAGTTGGGGTTCTGGAACTCAAGGTTCAACTGTCCAAACTCCTCCCCCTTTTCCAGAAGCAGAATATCTGAAAATTATTGATTTGTTAAAACAACAAATTAAAGCAAACGAAGACCAGATCGAAAACACGAAAAAAGTCTATCAGTCTATAACAGGAAATAAAAAAATAAAAAGAGAAGAATTATCGAAATTTTTATTAAAACATTCGCCTTTTTACCCATCTACCCACAAAACATACAAGGGTTTATATAGCAAAAACTTCAAAGGTCATCCTTATTTCGAACAGCTTATAACTGAAGTTAACGGAGAAGAGTGGAGAGTCATCCTCCCGTACATAGAACATAAAATACTATACGATATGCTTAATAAGCGTCTTCAATATAGTGGAATTGTCGATAAAGCTGTAAGTTTGCAAACTTTCCAAGATGCAGAGAACCGCTTTACACAAATTGCCGGTTTCTTAAAAGATATAGATAAAACAAAAGATCTGAGAGAAGTTTTCGAGCTGCAAACACGTATCAGAAACATGTCAGCGGTACTCCAAAATGAATATACGAAGCTACAAATGGTCAGAAATTTAAGCAATAATGAAGAGTTTCTTATCGAAATGCAAAAACGTATATTGTATAAGAGAGTTATGAACAATGCCTTCACACGTGTGCCTCAAATAAGATTTTAGCCACTAAAGCTCTTTACAAGATTTGCTTTTTTTTCATAAAAACAAAAGCCACTGTAGAAAGTTCAGTACTATCCGAACAATTCAAAGAGGCACAAAGATTTTATCAAAGCCA
>NZ_JBHIMX010000096.1:0-1173 GCF_042194435.1 Bartonella sp. LB28NMGDW | reverse complement strand
TTATTTATCAATGAGTTAAGTGTACAATGTACAGTCAATTTGAAAATTCTGTCGCTAGCGATAGTTCGCGCTAGCCTGCCCCGCAACAGACCCAACCCGCTGGGAAGTACCTTTTGCATTGATTTTATTGATTTTTTTCTGGGAAAAACCAAAGCGCAAGTGATAATCTGCTTTAAAAATTACAATTAAAGTGAGTAGTGTGTTGACATAGCTTAAGAACATTATTTAGCTTTCATCTTGGCGGCATATTCTTGACGAGCAAGTTGGTACTGTATGTTTTTAATTAGTCTTTCATTGGCTTTTTTTACAATAGCACTTGCAATTTCTGGCTTGGACATCACCCCAGCAATGGAGGGTCCTTTTTGTTTTGCAATGGGGAATTGATCTCCATCGGCTCTTTGAAACACATTCCCATTCAGCTTTTTTAATTCAACGCGCTTTGGAAAACTCCCACCTTTGATAAAAGCATGGGGTAAGATTTCTTTCTTTCCAAACAGTGTGTAAGTTACGCCGCGTTTTGTTTCTTTTGCTTTAAAAAATTTAAGAGGTATTGGTGTTCCAGAACCAATGATATCTGTCTCAAGAAACCTTGCTGTCGCCTTTTCTTTAATATAAACACCTCTTCTTATACGCTTTATTTGGGCTGATGAGATGTCTGCAACTTGCTTTTCAGTAAAGCGTTCAACTTGTTTTGCTGCAGTGTTTAGAGCATTACGCAGAGCCCAATTAAGGCGTGGTGCTTGAAGGTTTGTGAAGGTATCTTTTACCTGTTGAAGATACCATTTTTGGTGGATAATTAATTTCAACTTCTAAGCCTTTTTGGGGGTAGGTGTTGATGACTTGGAAGTTTTAGGTGCTTTTGGTTTTTCGAGTGGAATTTCCTCTGTCACTGGCTCAGACGATGTTTGTACGGCTTCTTGTTTTATCTGCTTAATTTGTTCAACTGCCTTGTCTGTTTTTGCTGTTGTCTTGACTCCAATAAAAGGTTTTACAGCATTAGCGCGCTTGAGACGTGCGTAGACTTGATTGGAAACTTCAACAAATGGATTATTGGGTGTTGATGGTTCAAAGCGAACAGTGCTTTTATTGTCGCCAACAACACACATTGGCTTAGTGATGACAGCTTTCATCATTGCTCCTTTTGAGTCATAATTAATGACATCATTAGTCAAA
>NZ_JBHIMX010000095.1:0-1185 GCF_042194435.1 Bartonella sp. LB28NMGDW | reverse complement strand
AGCTTTAACTCGCCTTTGTACTGAGGCAATATGACTTCTGTTACATAGCGATCAACACCGTTTTTATCTTGCCATTTACGGGTTTGTAGTCGCCCCTCGATATAAACTTTGCTGCCCTTATTCAGATACTGGAGAGCTATTTTTGCAAGATGTGGATTAAACACCACAATGGAATGCCATTCGGTTTTGTCTACTTTCTTATTGGTTGCCTTGTCTGTATAGCTCTCAGACGTTGCCATTCGAAAATTGACCACCTCACCACCAGAAGGCATAGTTTTGCTTTCTGGATTGGCACCTAAATGACCAATTAAAATCACTTTATTAAGCATGTTTGTAAGTCCCATTAAATGATGTAAAGATCATAACATGTTTTATGTGTTTTTACAATGTTTTCAGTTGGCTAATAACAATTATTTAATGTTTTACATTATGTGCTAAATCACTAAAGCGTGTAAAATCGGATTGAAAGGCAAGGGGAACGATTCCTGTCGGACCATGGCGTTGTTTTGCTATAATAACCTCGGCTTTACCCTTGGCTTGCTCCATTGCATCTTGCCATTTGCTATACTCAGCAGTGCCTTCTTTTGGTTCTTCATTTTTGAGATAATATTCTTCACGATAAACGAACAGAACAATGTCGGCATCTTGCTCTATTGAACCAGATTCACGTAAATCAGAGAGTTGCGGACGTTTATCGGTTCGGTTTTCAACTTGGCGCGAAAGTTGTGACAGAGCAATGATGGGAATATTGAGTTCTTTTGCAAGTGCTTTTAATCCGGTGGTAATGGCTGTAATTTCTTGAACGCGATTTTCTAATGAACGCTTTGAACCGCTTGTCATGAGTTGGATATAATCGATAATCAAGACATCTAGACCATGTTGTCGTTTAAGACGCCTTGCACGGGCGGACAATTGTGCAAGGGATACACCACCCGTTTGATCAATATAAAGAGGGATTGTTTGTAAGGAACGCATTGCGTGAATAATTTTTGCAAATTGCTCTTCTGAGATATTACCACGGCGCATATCAGAAGAAGAAACCTTTATTTGCTCTGAGATAATACGAGTTGCAAGCTGTTCGGATGACATCTCAAGTGAGAAGAAACCTACAACGCCCCCTTCATTTTCTTGGCTGTTATCACGCTTACAAGCATTGGCAATATTAAAAGCAATATTGGTCGCCAG
>NZ_JBHIMX010000094.1:0-1189 GCF_042194435.1 Bartonella sp. LB28NMGDW | reverse complement strand
GATGGCGAAGAGCAAGTTTGAACGAACAAAACCGCATGTTAATATTGGTACGATTGGTCACGTTGATCATGGGAAGACTTCGTTGACAGCAGCGATTACGAAATATTTTGGTGAATTTAAAGCCTATGATCAAATTGATGCTGCCCCAGAGGAACGTGCACGTGGGATTACTATTTCTACAGCACACGTTGAGTATGAAACGGAAAATCGTCACTATGCGCACGTTGATTGTCCGGGACACGCTGATTATGTGAAGAACATGATCACAGGGGCAGCACAGATGGATGGTGCTATTTTGGTTGTTTCCGCAGCTGATGGTCCAATGCCTCAGACACGTGAGCATATTTTGCTTGCGCGTCAGGTTGGTGTTCCAGCAATTGTTGTTTTTCTTAATAAAGTTGATCAGGTTGATGATGCAGAACTTTTGGAGCTTGTAGAGCTTGAGGTTCGGGAACTTTTATCCAAATATGATTTTCCAGGCGATGATATACCAATTGTTAAGGGTTCTGCTTTAGCAGCCCTTGAGGATAAGGATAAAAGCATTGGTGAAGATGCTGTTCGCCTTTTAATGAGTGAGGTTGATAATTATATTCCAACCCCTGAACGTCCTGTTGATCAACCATTTTTGATGCCGATAGAGGATGTATTTTCGATTTCGGGTCGTGGAACCGTTGTTACGGGTCGTGTTGAGCGTGGTGTTATTAAAGTTGGAGAGGAAATCGAAATTATCGGTATTCGTCCAACGTCTAAGACGACGGTTACAGGCGTTGAAATGTTCCGCAAGCTTTTAGATCAGGGTCAAGCGGGTGATAATATAGGAGCTCTGCTTCGTGGTGTTGACCGTGAAGGGATTGAGCGTGGTCAAGTATTGGCGAAGCCAGGATCTGTTACGCCTCATACACGTTTTAAAGCAGAAGCTTACATTTTGACAAAAGATGAAGGTGGACGTCATACACCATTTTTCACGAATTATCGTCCTCAGTTTTACTTCCGTACGACGGATGTTACAGGTATTGTTACGCTTCCAGAAGGAACGGAAATGGTTATGCCAGGCGACAATGTTGCCATGGATGTTTCGTTGATCGTTCCGATAGCGATGGAAGAGAAGCTTCGTTTTGCTATTCGTGAAGGTGGTCGTACTGTTGGTGCCGGTATCGTCTCTAAGATCATTGAATAAATAATGCTTGTT
>NZ_JBHIMX010000093.1:0-1191 GCF_042194435.1 Bartonella sp. LB28NMGDW | reverse complement strand
TTTAAAACTCTTTGAAAAAAAATAAATTGGTACAAAACCTAGTGGCAAAATATACAAAACCCGCTGGCAAGCTACACAAGCTACATACAACAAGCTACAGCTGGCAAGCTACAACTACACACGACAAAAGTGCTGTGGCGGAGGGGGTGGGATTCGAACCCACGGTACAGTCTCCTGCACGCCGGTTTTCAAGACCGGTGCCTTAAACCGCTCGGCCACCCCTCCAAACTGGATATGCTTTTTGACAAATTTCTTGTAAAAGGTCAATCATTTTAATGCGCATTTTAAAGCGTTCTTTGTAAAACTATTTAAATTTCAATTAAAATAATTCTTCATAAGTCAATTCTTTGAGTGTGTTATCTAACGGTTTCATTTTTAAACATGATCGTTTTTTCTGTTTAAAAATTTTTCACAAAGCAATATTTTTTTAAGTTTTAACGACCGATATTCGTAATAATAAGAAAGGTTCAGTTGAAAATATTTGATAAATTATATTAAATTCTTTGCGGGCGTGTATTTTTGAATTATTTTATCTTTCCAGATATTTATTCTATTCAGATATCTAGTGCGTCTAAAGGGTATCTTGGAGGGAATGGCTGGTTTGCACTATTTGGAAAAGTTTTATGTAAGATTTGCATCGACAGTTTAAAATCTCTTCCAGATATGACTGGAAATTAGGTGTATTTATAATACTTTTTTTTGTGGGCTAAGCAAAAAGTTAGTTGGAACGGAAGAAAATATTATTGAACAATACGCTTAGATCAATAGATAGCTTGTTAAGGTATTGCATAGTTTTTCAAGAATAGAACTTAAAAACGCTAAATTATGCAGAGGCAGAAAGCATAAACTTTAATAGACAAGGTTTTTAAAGCCGATTCATTCATAAGTATGTTTAGAACAAAAATTTATTTACAAAATAAAATGGTGAGCGATGAGAGCAAATAAAAAGCAAGTAAAATAAAATAGTTATGTCTAATATGAGGGAATAGGTGAATCTTGATTCTATTGAGTTTTTTTGCCTCTATCCCTCATCTTTTTGAAGCTTTTTTATGGCTTCAAGAGCAAGTTTTTTACGGTCTGCGCTCTTTGTGTAAAGAGATGCCATAGCGTCATCTGTCCAGCCAAAAATTGCTTTGAGTTGTGATACTGTTGCACCAGAGTTAGCTGCGCGTGT
This sequence comes from Bartonella sp. LB28NMGDW, assembly GCF_042194435.1. NCBI lineage: Bacteria > Pseudomonadati > Pseudomonadota > Alphaproteobacteria > Hyphomicrobiales > Bartonellaceae > Bartonella > Bartonella sp. LB28NMGDW. Next base: position 17 of record NZ_JBHIMX010000093.1, on the reverse strand, counting down.
TGCTGCTAATTTTCTTA
>NZ_JBHIMX010000092.1:0-1193 GCF_042194435.1 Bartonella sp. LB28NMGDW | reverse complement strand
TTAACTTGGTTGCGATAATGCAATGCAATACGAAACATCACTCCGCTTAAGAGCAAAACTGAAACCACTGCTATCCATAAAATCTCATTCGAACTCATCTTTATCTCCTTTAATTTTTATGAGGGCGGTCATCATGACCAATCTGTTGTGCTTCGCATTCCATTAAAAAAAGAATGCAACAAGCCGCATGTGCCAAGTGTGATAAATCACTCTCAGCATCCTTATGCTCTCCACCAAACCATGCTAATAAATGACGTAAAGCAGCACCGTGAAACCTGCTCCAGTGCATGCCATTACGCCAATTGTTTGCTCCGTACTTCTTTGCCCCAAACTCTAAAACTTTGCCGATTTCAATCAGTGCCAACGGCGGTATAAGCTCTATACGAGGCTTACCATCATCATTCTTATGCGCTTCGTTTGTGCTATATGAAACGTGTTTACGCATGTAAACTTCGTCGTTATCGCGAAAATCTTCATAGTCACAAACATCGGCATTGCCGTAAATCTTGGCATTCTCTCTAATCTTGGCATGCCCGTGAACTAACGCATTGTCATAAACTTTAGATTGATTGAAAACTTCGGCATTACCAAAAACCTTGGCTTGACCGTAGACACGTGCTTTGTTGTAAACCTTAGCATCCCCATAAATGCGAGAATTGCCGTAAACTTCTGCTTTGCCTTTTACTGAAGCATTCTCATAAATTTGCGCCTTACCATAAACACGGGTATCACTACCATAAACCTCCGCATTACCGTAAATCTTTGCATAATTATAAACATACACACAATTAGAAACATCTGCACAACCGTATACTTGTGCATGCCCAAAAACACGTGCCATGCCACCAACACGGGCATCTCCAAAAACACGAGCATTGCCAAAAACATACCCATTATTAAAAGATCTATCCGAACCAGCTACCCAACAATCACCCTCATGTGATAGGTTACCTTCATGTTCTATAAAACCACCAAGATCACCTTTCTTGACTCTTCCAAAGTCTCTCAGTGCCCGTATGCGACGAAGCATTACAATACCATGTGAATTATTCTTATCAGGATAAAGCGTTACTCCTTGGCGTGTGAACTCATATTTCTTTTCTACAGCCATCTTTGTCTCCTTAATGCTGTAAAGTTTCTCCGGTGTGATCAACACCGCAGCTCTTGCTAATTTTCGACAATGGGGGGTGTTG
>NZ_JBHIMX010000091.1:0-1199 GCF_042194435.1 Bartonella sp. LB28NMGDW | reverse complement strand
CCACAGACTTGAGAAAAATGGCGTATTTTTGCATTTTCATACACTCTTGCATGACCATAGACACAAGCCTCATCATACACCCAGCAATTGCCATCATGGGATAGATTGGCTTCCTTTTCAATAAAGCCGCCTAAAGACCCCGCCTTTATATCATCAAAATCTTTTAAAGCCCGAATGCGATAAAGGTTTATAATATTTCGAGTAAGAGCATGTTTGATTTTTTTGATTTCACTGGTTAATTCGTATTTTTTGCACATAGAAGACCCTCACAATCTAATGTGATAAACGTTTGCTAAAATTTGGAATGGGAAATTTGAAAGAGGGGCGCCCCCGCCGCGCCCGCGTCTTATTTACGCAGCGTCTTTTATGGTTTGATCACAAATTTTGATATGACCATTCAATTTTTTGGTATCTATATATGAATTGCCAAAAACACTCACTTGATCACAAATGTATGTATAGCCTGTAATTTTTGCATTTTCATAAATACAAGCATCATCACCAACCACAACAAAAAACCAAACTTGAGCATTGTCATAAATTCTTGCATTGCCATAAGCTTGCGCATAGCCAGTCAATAAAGCGTTATCATAGATTTTAGCATGACCTTTTATAACAGCCCTGTCAGATACCTCAGCATGATTCAAAACGCAGGCATGATCGTAAACATAAGTTATTCCAAAAACCAAGGCATGATCAGCAACCCTTGCATTGTCATAAATTTTTGCACAATCAAAAACTTTAGCATTGCCTTCAATTTTTGCATTATGGAAAACACTAGCGTAATCACAGACTGTAGCGTGATCAGAAACATGAGCATTATTATAAACACAAGCCTTATCATAGACCCAGCAATTGCCCTCATGAGAGAGGTTATCTTCCTTTTCAATAAAGCCCCCTAAAGTACCTGCTTTAACATCAGCAAAGTCTTTTAATGCTTTAATGCGATAAAGGGTATGATTATTAATTACACGCGTTTCATTTGTGAGTGCAAACTTCTTTTGCATGAGCACAATTCCTTTATAGAGATTTAAATTTTTAAATGAAATGTTTAAAGGGGGGCGCCCCCGCCGCGCCCGCGCGTGTCATTTACGCAGCATCACTTTCATATTCGCTGTCATTATCATCGTCATAATACCCTTCAAAATCAGCATAATACTCATGACGATAATAATCATCTTCGCTACCAAACTCAGGAT
>NZ_JBHIMX010000090.1:0-1207 GCF_042194435.1 Bartonella sp. LB28NMGDW | reverse complement strand
CACTTTTGGAACATAATTGGCAAAAAGACATTGTATCTCCAGCATATTCAAGGAGATAAAACATGGAAACTCGCATTCCTGAAGACACACCATTCGATACGAATTTTCTAGGAGAAACATCTCTAGAAGAAAAGTATTCATTCTTTCACACACCCATTTCATGGTCCGCAATCTTTGCTGGACTGGTGAGCGCCCTTGCCACCTCAATCTGCCTCTCTTTTCTGGTAGCCGCTTTAGGCTTAAGCCAAATGGATTTCACCTCTTCAACCCCATTTGAAGGCTCTTTCCTCTCCTTTGGCGTGGGTTCTGTTATCGTTACACTGATTAGCCTAGCCTTGGGAGGCTTTGTAGCTGGCCGTTTTGCTGAAACCTCAGGAACGATTCATGGCTTTCTCACTTGGGCTCTCATAACATTGCTAATGACCCTCCAAGCCATCCACGTGGTTTCTAGTACAGCAAAGATAGGAGCTAAAACGGCTCTAGAAAACAGCTCTATGATCCAACAAACCGTAGACGGTCTAAAAAACAATATTTCCCCTATACTCGCAAAATTAAACAGCGAAAGTGTTGAAAAGTTTTTTGCAAAAAACAGTGACAATGGCATCAATTTCGATCAACTTTCGAGTGAATTGCGCACCCTTCTCAATAAAAGCGACATTCCTGCTCTCAACCCTGAGCGCTTGAAACAAACCTACCAAGCTGCACTCAACGATATTGGTTCTGCGATAACAGCTTTCAAAAATGATCCTTCTCACTATCGTACCACTTTAAAAAATCTTGGTGAGCACCTGTCTGATCGTGTAGAAGATCTCACGACAAAATTTGATCGAAGTGATATCATCAAGGCCCTTATGACCGATGGCATGTCCCGTGCGGATGCACAAACAGCAGTAAACCGTGCCGTTCATATTTATCAAAGCGCAGAGGAAAAAACCGGAAAAGCCATCAAAGCCCTTGAAGAACGGGCAGAAACACTCTCGGACAATCTTGAGGATACGATCAAGGGCGCCAAAAACACTGCAACTAAAGCCACAAAAACAGCCTCCAATATGGGGTGGTGGGGCTTTTTAGGCAGTCTGATAGGTGCCATTATTTCCAGTGTTTTTGGCTACTATGGTTACAGAAGCCGTAAGGATACTTTCATGCTTTAAAACGTCTACCTCTAAAGCAAACACAAAAAAAGCTGCACGCATAGTGCAGCTTTTTT
>NZ_JBHIMX010000009.1:0-73153 GCF_042194435.1 Bartonella sp. LB28NMGDW | reverse complement strand
TGGGTGACATGGAACCCGTTGCGAGAGAATGCCCCCGTTGAGAAGCGGTTTCGCTTTTCAGACAATGAGGCAATCAAACGTGTTGAGATCAACTGGTCAGACAATCCGAAGTTTCCCAAGATCTTGAATGAAGCACGACTTGATGATCTGAGAAACCGTCCAGAGACCTATAAGCATATCTGGGAAGGGGATTATCTTACAGCGGTTCAAGGTGCTTATTATCAAAAGGAAATGTTGGCAGCTGAGCAAGAGGGGCGGATAGGGCGCGTTGCGCGCGACCCCTTGATGCAAATACGTGCTTTTTGGGACATTGGGGGCACGGGTGCTAAGGCAGATGCAACAGCGATATGGATAGCGCAATTTGTTGGACGAGAGATCAGAGTGCTTAATTATTACGAAGCACAGGGACAGCCGTTATCAGAGCATATAGGCTGGTTGCGTCAAAATGGTTATGAGAAGGCATTGATGGTTTTGCCCCATGATGGTGCGACCAGAGACCGTGTGCACAATGTGAGTTTTGAGAGTGCTTTAAATGATGCGGGTTTTGAAACGCAAGTGATCCCTAATCAGGGGGCAGGGGCGGTTAAGATGCGTATAGAGGCGGTGCGGCGTATTTTGCCTTCTGTTTGGTTCAATGAAGAGATGACGGTAGCAGGGCGCAAAGCACTGAATTGGTATCACGAGAAATGGGATGAGAAGCGCGGCATTGGTTTGGGTGCAGAGCATGATTGGTCGAGCCATGGGGCGGATGCCTTTGGTTTAATGTGCATTGTCTATGAAGCACCCAGTGTCAAACCCAAGCAAGAGCGTTATTGCACTATGGAAAGAGAAGCGGCATCATGGATGGCATTCTAGATCAAGACTTTCAAAAAACGACAATCCTTGATGAATATGAAATCTATAAGCGTTTAAAGTCTTGGTACGCAGAAGATATTGAACATGTTAATGAATGGCGTGAACAGGCGCGTGAAGATTTTGATTTTTATAATGGTCGTCAATGGGCAGAGGAAGATCTTGCGGTTTTGAAAACACAACGCCGTCCTGTCATGACTTTTAACCGCATTGCACCCCTTGTGAATGCTATTGTTGGGGCGGAGCGTAATAATAAGCGCGAAGTACAGTTTCAACCACGGCAAATGGGAGCAGCAATACCCAATGAATTGCTTACTGGAGCAGCAGAATGGTTTCGTGATGAGGCAGAGGCGGAATATGCCGATTCCGATGCTTTTCAGGATATGGTTATTTGCGGTATGGGCTGGACAGATACGCGGCTTGATTATGATACAGATCCCGAAGGGATACCTGCTGTTCAACGTTTAGATCCCTTAAAAATGGTTTGGGATGCCAATGCTGTAAGACCAAATCTCATTGACGCACAGCGTATGTGGTATGTTGATCGCAAATCCGTTGAGGATGCTAAAAGTCTTTTTCCTGATGTTGCTGTTGAAGATCTTAACGCCGATTGGGCTATCGATAGTACAACCGCTTCTGAGGATTCTCATGTGTCGCTTGATGCGTATCAAGATGACTCCAATGCGACTTCTCTCTCAGATCCGTGTTCTGGGAAACGCTATGTTACGCTGGTTGAATGCCGTTGGTTTGAATATGAGACCACTTACAAGGCGCCTGATCTTCAAACCGGTCAGATGCGCAACTATAGCAAACAGGAGTTTGAACAGCTTCAAAGGGTAATGCCGCAACTAAAAGGGGTGTGTTTTAATAAAAAAGTGGTGAGACGCGCTTTTCTGGGACGACGTCTTTTAGCAAAGCCCGATAAGCCATTAGCACCTGATGGGCAACTTGGGTGGGAGTGTATCACGGGCACGCTGGATAAGCTTAAAAACCAGTTTTACGGGATTGTTCGCCCCGCAAAAGATCCACAACATTAATTGGGCAGAAGGGCAGCCGCCTAGTTCTGTTAATGATAGTGCGCGGGTCATGATGCAGCGTATACGTGAATATCTTGCCGATAATGGTGGTTCTCTTGACTCAAAGTTTATTGTGAATGGAAAGGAACAAACAACATCAATCACGTTGACGACGGTGTCGCCGATAGCGAAATATAAAAACGATATCATTATTCGCTTTAAGGCGCGTGGTATAAATATTGGCACGACAACAATAAACATGAATAATATAGGAGCAAAGCCACTCTATAAAGCCACCAGCACGGGAATAGTATCATTGACAGGCGGTGAGTTACAAACAAATGGTATTTATGAAATAGTCTATAATGATGGCGCATTAACAAAAGGTCTTGAGGGCTGGTATCTTTTAAATCCTACTCCCATTCCACCACCGAAGGTCGAAACCTTTCCTTGTGGTTTTATTGCGACCTTTGCTATGCAAGAAGTCCCAAACGGCTGGCTTTTATGTGATGGCGCTACTTATGAACGCAAAGATTATCCGCAATTATTCAAGGCGATAGGGGATAAATGGGGAAAAAACAGTGATACAACCTTTAAAGTTCCAGATTTTAGAGGAGTGTTTTTGCGCGGCTTTGATAATGGTCGCGGTTTAGACAGAAGTAGACAATTTGCCGATATACAGCAAGATTGCCTTAAATCGCATACACATATTTGTAGTGTTGAATCGGCGGGACAGCATACACACGAGTTTCAGTATAATGGAGTGGGATGGAGCGCCAATGATATTGGTAGAAGAAACCCCTCTTATCACTATGCCGTTCTTGGAGGAACAACACAACCTGCTGGAGTGCATACGCATAAGGTAACACTTTCTTCAACAGGCGAGGCAGAAACGCGCCCTGTTAATGTACCGGTTGTTTATGCCATAAAATCATAAGGTTTTCAGATGATCAATAATCCGTCTGCTATTGATGATATTGCGGACGCGGAGCAAATCCGCGTCCTTTTTTATGCAAGCAATAGAATGGTTCATGCGCCATTGAATAAGGTGCTTGATCTTGTCAAAAGTGACATACAGCATGATCTTTTAAGCGCTTTGGTAGAATATAAAGAAGCAACAGATAAACGCATAGAGACCATGCAAAAACTTATTGATGAATTACAGTCTCTCATCCCCAAAAATCTCAAAAACAGACTTACTAAGGAATGAAACGCGATGCCATTACCCTATCATACGCACATATTTAAGCTTGAACCAGCAACAAAGAAAGAAGTCAAAGAAGGTATTTTAAATAGTAAGGCTCTTGCACCTGTTTCAGTAGGAAGTGCAGCAGCTTATCAGGTAGAATATTTTGCAACCGCTGCTCAAGGGAAAAAGGCTGATGATGCTGTTGCAAAGAGAGATATTGGAGCTCTTGCTTACAAAGATAAGGTCACAATCCACGATATTGAAGCAAGTGGTGAAGCTCGTGAGAATGCGATTTTATCAGGCGTTGGCTGGGTAAAAATATCGCCTTTAGGGATTGGCGATATGAAGGCTGCTACATATGATCCCGATAATGTGGGGGCAAATGTATTTTCTATGGAAAATATGAACGAGGGTCCTACAAAAAAGATCTTAACCACAGAGGAAAGATCAAAACTACGATGGTTGAGTGCTACCCAACCAACAATAGAAAAGTGGCATAAGGGAAGTGAAGGTGTTTATTATCCCATATCTCCGGTAGATCTCAAAAATACCATTAGTTATTTTGTAGGATTAAAGTCTGTTGGTATGTCAAGATTAGTCTATGATCCAGATAAAATAGCAAAAGATGCCTTTGATATGGAGAATATGAAAGAGGGGAATACGCATCTTATTTTAACCCCTCAAGAACGTGCACAGGTTGCAAAAATTGATAAAATTGAAGATGTGGCACAGCACGCACAAGAAAGTGCACAACAAGGGCTTTATGCAGCCAGTGAGGCGAAGGATATTGCCAATGCTGCATTCAATACAGCGAAAGATGCGCAAGATCACGCTGTAGATGCGAAAAATACCGCTGAGTCCGCACAAAAAACAGGAGACAGGGCACAAGCTGTGGCAAGTGTCGCACAAGAAACAGCGGATAGTGTACAGAAAAAAGTTGATCTCATTCAACCTCTTGCAAAAAAAGACTGGATTGATGGCATAAAGACAGTGGATGCACTTATCTCACCAGCCAAACTGATGGCTTCAATCAAAGCAAATAGTAGCAATAGCAGCGGCGCTGGTAGCGGCAACAATGGTGGCGGGGTTAGAAAACCTGTTGAAATTCTGATGACAGAAAGCGGAGATATTCCATTGCCTGATGGTATTAATGCTGACACCGATATCGAAGTATGGGCTTGGGGCGGTGGAGGTGGAGGCGTTAAAGATGGCGGCGGCGGCGGCGGTCAATGCGTGCATGTTAAAATGAAAGGTTCTGATTTAGATAAATTAAAAACAGCTTACATTGGTCGTGGTGGTAAAGGCAATGACAGTAACATTTTATGCAATGGTGGTAAAACAATTATCAAAGGGCTTGTTACTGCAGAAGGAGGATATTCCGTCTCCATGATTTTTGTTAACTTTGGAGGGAAAGGTGGCGATGGAGGAGGAGACAGGGAGGGCATCAGTGGTGAAAGCTTTATTTTTTCTGGTGGGAATGGTGGAGGAAGTGGAAGTGACGGCAAGAGAGCTGGTACCGGTGGAAGTTCTTTTCTTGGCGGCGGCGGCGGCGGTGGCGGTAAATGTAAGGGTTCTATCATGGGGCAGGGTGGTGAGAGTTACAAAGGTGGTAGAGGTGGTCGTGGCGGCAATGGAGCTGGCGGCGGCGGCGGTGGATATTTTGATGGGAAACACGGAAGCGACAAAATTGGCGGCGACGGCGGTGACGGAGCAGTACTGATAAAGGTATATTTATAAGGTGAATTGAACAATGGCACGGAAAATAAGTAAAGACTGTTTATACTGTTTAAAAAAGTGGGAAGGTTTGCGCTTGCAGTCTTATCAAGATGCTTCTGGCGTATGGACGATTGGTTATGGTCATACGAAAAAAGCTGGTCAACCAACAGTGGTTGAGGGCATGGTGATTACGGAAAAAAAAGCCGAAACCATGCTTTTAGCAGATTTGCGGCAATATGAGAGGGCGGTAGAAAAAGCAGTTTGTGTGAATTTAAGCGACGAGCAGTTCGGCGCCCTTGTTTCCTTTTGTTATAATGTAGGTATTGCAGCTTTCCAAAACTCTACATTGCTTAAAAGGCTTAATCGGGGGGATTATGAAGCTGTACCAACCGAATTGCAGAAATGGACCAAAGCAGGCGGTAAGCGTCTTGAAGGTCTCGCACACCGGCGTGCGGCAGAGGAAGGGCTATGGGCGAAAGGGGCTTATGTTTCTTCTAATTATCAAACAGTAGAAACGAAACAACCAACAGGGTTTCTCAAAGCAGAAGCATTGGCACCGATTATTGGTTCTTTCTCAGGTCTTGGTGGGTTTTTAGCGGGTAATGGACCAATCCAATGGGCTTTAGCCGCCATTATGGTTTTAGCCGCATGTACTGGCATTTTCTTTGTTGCTAAACGCTTTCAGGAGCACCGCCTATGATCTTATGGATGAAAAGAAACTTGATGGTAACAGGTGCGGCTTTAGCCGCTTTTTTTATTGCCTTAGCAAAAGCTTTTACTCTTGGGAAAAAAGTAGAGCAACAAAAGCAAACAGAAAAAGCTTTAAAAGCAGCCACAACACGGCTTGAGGTGGAAAGTGAAGTTAATCAAAAAAGTGATGCTGATGTGCGTGCTGCTCTCTCTCACTGGTTGCGCGACAAATAAATATGTTTTTTCTTGTGTTGGTTGGTTACCTATTTATTTAAGCCGACAAGATCTGAACACCATTAGCTCAAACTTAGCAAGAGAGATCTTAAAGCATAACAAGCAGGGTCAACGCTTGTGTGGGTGGAAACATGGCTAGAAAAAAAACACAAGACGATATAGAGCTTACAGAAGCAGAAAAAGAAATGCTTCAAGAAATGATCATCACCTATCAAAGCGTGAAAATGATGTCTCGCTTGATGAAGTGGATAGCATTTTTTCTTTTTTTGCTTATCCTTGATTTTGCACGTCTCATGGACGCGCTAGATAATGTCATTGCACATTTAAAGCATTGGTTTTCAAAGAACTGAACAACTGTCATAAAAGAAAAAAATGCGTAAAATTCTTTTTACTATGAATTGAAGATCCAATTATAAACGCAGTTCAGAATGGGAACCAAGTCGTAAAAGCTCTAGTGTTTTGGCATCTGGCTTTCGATAGATCAAAACTAAATCGGGCTTTATGTGACAATCACGACAATTGCGCCACTGACCTGTTAGTGCATGATCTCTCCAATGCGCCTTTAGCGGTTCATTCTCTGCTAACGCTTGGACCACAAGCAGCAAATCCTCCTCTAGTGCATTAGCATATTTACCTTTGCTTTCACGTTTAAGGTCACGGCGGAATGAACGCGTATAGACAATTTCCCGCATAGCAAGCTTAGGTTTGCTTTTCAGATTTACGCGCTTGGGTTCTATCTGCGCGTATCATGGTCCTTAAGCCGTCTAATGATGTACGTTCGACGCGTCCCATTTCGGCATCCTCGATAGCTTGTAATGTTTCCATATTTGGTTGGAATAGATCAAGTGGTAATGCTCTATCTCTAGCAATGCGGGTCATAAACATGCGTACTGCATCTGATATAGTTAAACCCGTAGACTTAATAACTGCACTTGCAATTTCTTGAACTTCATCAGGTATGCGGGCTTGAATTTTTCCCATTGCTAAATCTCCTACTTAATTGTACTACAATGTACTACATTTCAAACCTATGTCAAGAGATTTATCCGTCATGCCATACAACCTTGTGTATTAAGGAGGGTAGGAAGTCAATTTTTAAAAGGAGCTAACCAAAACCTAAGAATTTCTGCTAGAATCACGAGAGAGCTTCTTTTTTAATAGGATTTTTTAGATGCCAACACCATTTGGTAAAACCTTACGCAAACTCCGCATTGATCATTCAGAACGCCTTTTAGATATGGCTAAAAAATTAGATATATCTGTAGCATTTTTATCATCTGTAGAAATTGGCAAAAGATCTGTTCCTGTAGGATTAGAGGAAAAGATAATTGAACTCTATACTTTAGATCAAGAGGTAGCAGAAATTTTGAGAAGAGAATCGGATGCTTGTCGCAAAAGTTTCACTATAAAGCCTTCTGATACATTCAGATGTGAAGCTATTGGTATGTTCTCTAGACTGATAAACATTATTTCACAAGAAGATTTAGAACTATTAAAAAAATTATTAGAGAAAGCTGGCAAAAAGAATGCGCTTTGTAAAGGAAAGTGTGAAAATCCTATTCCCGAACCTAATTATATGGTCCCTAACCTTAAAAAATATAAATAAAATCAATATCTTATTGCAATTAAATTTAAGATTCGAATTCAGGTACTTATTCAAAAGGGACATATTTTAACACGCTACAAGCCTATTTTACGATAGAGCCTGTGAATGGTATGATTGGTAACGCCTTTAGACATCACTATTTTTACACTTATGAAGATATAAACCGCCACCATCGTACATTTTGCAAGCCTCCAATTTTTTGTGCGATAATTTTTAATACTTGTCATGTTTATAAGAAGTATTTTTACTCTCTTTTTAATAAATTTTATTCATATACGAACCTTGCTTATGACGCGTAAGCAAGCTATTTTATTAAATTCAATATAAGAGGAAATATAACGAAGGAATCTTACAGTATTTTTAATAATATAAAATTTAAAATGTTGTAATTTATTATAATAAACAATGTACTATAAATATAAAACAACAAATAAAAAATATTTTTTCTTTCATGCTTTAAAATATTAAAATCAACTTAGGTGTAAGATAAAAAGTGCATCATATTACTTTTGCTAACGCTGAATAAAAATAAAATCTTTTCTTTGGTTGTCAATAATTCCTCAATTTGCAGAAATAAAAAAGTTTTTTCCTATATAAGATTCTTTATGTTGATCTTTGGGATGGGAGGAGAGCTATGTATACAACATTAAGGATCTTATTGACTTTATGGGGAATATTGGCATTTGACACGTGGGGGAGAGCAGAAGTTTTTCAAATTTCTGCATCACAATTGTTGTTACTCGATGATGATACAGGGACAATACTTTATGAAAAACAAAGTGATATTCCTTTTTTTCCTGCTTCATTAGCAAAATTGATGACAGTAGAAGTTGTATTTCATCACTTAAAGAAGGGATTGTTAAAGAGTACGCAGAAATTCAAGGTAAGTGAAAATGCTTGGCGTAAAGGTGGAGCACCTTCCGGTACAACCACTATGTTTGCAAAGATAAAGACAGAAATCAGTGTTTCTGATCTTTTACGTGGTTTAATTATTATGAATGGAAATGATGCTGCTATTATTCTTGCTGAAGGAATATCTGGACATGAGTCCCATTTTGCAAAACTGATGAATCAGCGCGCGAAAGTGGTCGGATTATCTCAAAGTCATTTTGTTAACGCAACAGGGCTACCCGAAGAGGGACAATTTGTAACCGTGCGTGATATGATTATATTAGCACGTCATATTGTTCAGGAATATCCGGATTATTATGCACTTTATCGTGAGCCTCATTTTACGTGGAATAATATTTTTCAACGTAATAAAAACCCTCTTATTTCTAAGGAAATTGGTGTAGAAGGATTTGGTTTTGGCTACAGCGAAAAAGAAGGATTTTCAATGGTTGCCACCATTTCTAAAAATCATCGACGTCTTTTTTTAGCACTCAATGGTTTGCAAGATGGTAAAAAATATACAAAAGAAATAGAACACATTCTTCAATGGGGAATGACAGCATTTGATCTCAAAACGATTTTCACAAAAGAAGAAACGATTGGTCGTGCTTCTGTTTATGGTGGTAAGCAAAATTTTGTTCCACTCATTGTTAAAAAACCAATAAGTTTTATGCTTTCGAATGAAAAAAAAGTAAATGTTAAAGCAAAAATTAAATATCATGGTCCGTTGAAAGCTCCCATCGTTTTTGGGCAATCAGTTGGCGTTATTCAAATTTTAGAAGATAAAAAGGTTCTTCTGGAAAAACCTGTTTTTGCCGGAATGAATGTTCAGGAAGGAAGTTTCTTTGCAAAAGTAAAAAATGCATTCTATGAAATAACAATTGGATGGTTACGGAAATATTTGTAGTTACGTGCTAATAAGGTTAAGGTCATACGTGTCAGGTTATTTTATTACATTTGAAGGAGGGGACGGGGTAGGAAAAACGGTGCAGATTTCTTTACTTGCTGAGTTTCTCTCTCACCAAGGTTATGATGTTGTTACAACACGAGAACCAGGAGGAACGCTAGGAGCAGAAGCAATCCGGTATATTTTGTTGTCGGGGCAAGCGCAACAGTATGGACCGTTGATTGAAGCTGTTTTGTTTACAGCTGCACGTGTCGACCATGTTACCGAGTTTATCGCGCCTTCTTTGCAAAAAGGTAAAATCGTTTTATGTGACCGCTTTATTGATTCTACACGCGTTTATCAAGGACTCAATAATACAGTCAGTTCTTCTCTTCTTGCTGTTTTAGAGTGTATTGCACTCAATGGTATCTTGCCTCATTTAACATTTTTATTAGATATGCCAGCAATGTGTGGTATGAAACGTGCAAATTTACGAAGAAAAGAAACAGAAGAAATTGATTATTTTGAAAAAGATCAGTTGGAAATTCAAGAACAAAGGCGTCAAGCTTTTCTTCAGTTGGCCAAACAGGAACCCCATAGATTTCGAGTCATTGATGCCACTGGCTCAGTGGAAGTCGTTGCACATCAAATAAAAAATATTTGTCATCAGGTATTGTTGGATCAGCTTTCATGAGTAATGTAAATATCTCACGCCAATATGATGATATTGATACAATTTTATCACCATCCCAGAATGATGTTGTTTTTGGTCATGAGGATGTTCGTCATTTTTTGACACAAATGCTTAAAGAAGAGCGTTTGCATCATGCATTATTATTTGAAGGAGAATATGGGATTGGAAAGGCTACATTAGCCTTTCATCTTGCTTGGAACATTTTAAGTTCTCAACAGGGGGCTTTCTTGAAACCCGATCCTTATTCTACTCCATGGCGCCAAATTACACAAGGAAGTCACCCTGGTCTTTTGTATATTTCACGTCGATTTGATGTAAAAACGCAAAAGTTTAAAACAGGAATACTCGTTGATGATATCCGTGATATTATGCATTTTTTAAGCCGAACATCGCAAGATAATGGATGGCGTATTGTTATTATTGATTCTGCAGATGATATGAATAGAAATGCAGCAAATGCAATTCTCAAAATACTTGAAGAACCACCTACAAAAACGTTATTTGTTATTATCGCGCATTCTTCCGGAAAATTGCTTCCAACAATCCATTCACGGTGTCAAAAAATTTCTTTCCGTCCGTTGAATAACGATGAAATGAAAAAAGTTATTACACATATTTTCGCTAATCAGGATTTACCTGATGAGAAAACAATTGAAACGATTATTAAAAAATCCGAAGGAAGTCCTCGAAAAGCCGCTTTACTTATTTGCCATGGCGGACTTGAAATTATTAAAACAATTGATGCTCTCCTAGAGAAACCTGTTTGTAACGCAACGATTGTACATACTCTTGCACAAACATTTTCATCTGTTTCTTCTACATTCCAATTTCAACAATTTTGTGATGAAATTCTTAATAAAATTCAAAAAAAAGCTATCATACTTGTTGAAAAGGGAGACTTATTTCTCTCAAAAAAATATGCGGAAAAATGGCAAGAGATTCATCAAGAAATAGAGGAAGTACAACTGTTTAATCTCGATAAAAAGCAGTTTGTTATTAACTTACTTTTTAAAGTTCATAAGATCATTCATGAGGATTAGTTTTTCCGTGACAATACGATGAACAGACGTTATGTCATTATATCTTTTATTTATAGGGTTTTACAACGAGTATGACATGCGTGACACATATTACATAACAACTCCCATTTTTTATCCTAATGGTGCTCCACATATTGGGCATGCCTATAGTGCAATTGCAAGCGATGTCTTAGCCCGCTTTCAACGATTAAACGGAAAAAATGTATTTTTTCTTTCTGGTACAGATGAGCATGGTCTAAAGATGCAACAAACCGCAGCAGCATTAGGCATGACACCTCAGCAACTTGCAGATCGTAATAGTGCTGTATTTCAAAAAATGCTTGCAGTATTAAATTGTTCTAACGATGATTTTATCCGTACGACAGAAGAACGCCATTATCAAGCTTGTCAAGAAATTTGGAAAAAGATGGAAGCAAATGGCGATATTTATCTCGGTCGTTATACGGGGTGGTATTCGGTTCGCCAAGAAGCCTATTATGAAGAAAAAGATACGGAAATTGGACCAGACAACATCCGTCGTGAGAAGGAATTAGGCTCTCCAGTTGAATGGAATGAAGAAGAAAGTTATTTTTTTAGACTTTCTCATTATGAAAAGCCTCTTCTTGAATATTATGAAGAACATCCTGATTTTATTGCTCCATTTGAGCGGCGTAATGAAATTATAAGTTTTATCAAATCAGGTTTAAAAGATATCTCTATTTCACGCGCAAGTTTTAATTGGGGAATTACTGTTCCAGAGAATCCAAAGCACGTGATGTATGTCTGGGTTGATGCGCTTACAAATTATCTATCAGCAATTGGTTTTTTCAATGAAAATTCAAAAAATCGTGATTTTTGGCCTGCAAATACGCATATTATTGGTAAGGATATTATTCGTTTTCATGCAGTCTATTGGCCGGCATTTTTAATGTCTGCGGGAATTGAATTGCCTAAAAATATTTTTGCACATGGTTTTTTACTTAATCGTGGTGCAAAAATGTCAAAATCTATTGGAAATGTCGTTGATCCTTTTGAAATGGTTGATCATTATGGTCTTGATCAGGTTCGTTATTTTCTTCTCCGTGAAGTGCCATTTGGACAAGATGGTAGTTATAGCCATGAAAGCCTTGTAAACCGTATTAATGCTGATCTTGCTAATGATCTTGGTAATTTAGCGCAGCGCTCCTTGTCTATGATTGCCAAAAATTGTAATGCACAAGTCCCGAGACCAACTTCATTTTTAGCTCAAGATCAACAGCTTTTAGAACAATCTCTTCAAGTACTTGAAACTGTACATCAAGCTATGTCTTCCTATAGTATGCATTTAGCACTTTCAGCTATTTTTTCAATTGTAGCGGATGCCAATCGCTATTTTGCCAACGAACAACCTTGGAGTTTACGTAAAAATGACCAAGAGCGATTTTCTACAGTTCTTTATATCACTGTAGAAATCTTGCGGAGAATAGGAATTATGCTTTTGCCTTTCATACCCCAATCAGCAGCCAAACTTCTTGATAGCCTTGCGGTTGCTGAAGATGATCGGTTATTGTATCATATAAGTCGTTCAAAAATTCAAGAAGGGCTTGATCTTCCACCACCAGAACCGATTTTTCCTCGTTATATCTTAAAGAAAGAAGACACTCATCATGTTGATTGATACACATTGTCATCTTGATTTTAAAGATTTTTCACAAGATTTGGATAATGTTATCCAACGGGCTTTAGATGCTGATGTTAAACGTATGATAACAATTTCAACCCATGTTCATAAGTTAGATAAGCTTTTAGCCATTTCGCAAAGCTATGACCAAGTCTTTTGTTCCGTTGGAACACACCCCAATCATGCGCATGAAGAACAAAATATTACAGCGAAAGAGCTTATACAGCTCTCGAATCACCCTAAAATTGTTGCATTTGGGGAAGGGGGGCTTGATTACCATTATGATTATTCTACACCAGAAGAGCAAAAGAAAGTTTTTCAAGAACATATCATTGCTTCTCGAGAAACACAGATTCCTCTTGTTATACATTCACGCAATGCCGATATCGATATGGAGAAAATATTACGTGAACAGATAAAAGAAGGAGCTTTTCCTTTTATCCTTCATTGTTATTCGTCTGGAATGCAACTTGCTCGTGCTGGAATCGAACTTGGTGGTTATATTTCTTTTTCAGGTATTCTTACTTTTAAAAGTGCACTTGAAATCCGTGAAATAGCAAAAATTGTGCCCCATGAGCATTTATTAGTGGAAACAGATGCTCCATTCTTAGCACCTATTCCCCATCGAGGCAAAACAAATGAACCATCTTTTGTATGCTATACAGCAGCTGTTTTGGCTGAAACAATTGGCTTAAGCATTGAAGAAACAGCTCAAATAACAACGCGTAATGCTTTTCGTTTATTTAGTAAAATGAAATAAGGCAAAAGATATGTGTGATCAATACCGATTTACAATATTAGGTTGTGGTCCTTCTCCAGGAGTGCCACGACCCAATGGTGATTGGGGAACATGTGATCCGAATAACCCTAAAAATAAACGCTACAGAAGTTCTTTATTAGTTGAACGTATTAAACCTTCAGGAGACAAAACAACAATCGTTATTGATACAGGTCCAGATTTTCGCTCACAAATGATTGATGCGCGTGTAAGCCATCTTGATGCTGCTCTTTACACACATTCTCATGCAGACCATATCCACGGTATTGATGATTTACGCAGCTATGCACTTGCACAAAAATGTTTAATAGATATCTATGCTGACAGATTTACACTAGAGCATCTCAAAAGTGCTTTCGGATATTGTTTTCAAACACCAAAAGCTTCATCTTATTCTCCCATTTTAAAAGAGCATCTTATCAATGAAGATAGTCAATTTATTATTCAGGGGCAGGGCGGAGCAATAAGCGTCAATACACATTTACAAAACCACGGAAACATTTATTCCTTAGGTTTTCGGATTGGGAATGTTGCCTATTGTACGGATGTTAGTGAATTTCCTGAAAAAACTTTATCCAAATTAATGGATCTGGATGTTCTAATCATTGACGCTCTCCAATTTAAATCCCATCCGAGTCATTTTTCTGTTGATCAAGCATTACAATGGATAGAATATTTAAAGCCAAAACAAGCAATACTTACACATATGGATAGATCGCTGGATTACAACAAGGTTATAAATTATGTTCCATCCTATGTAAAACCTGCATATCAAGGTCTTACTTTTGAAACAGATGCGTAAGCTTATTATGCGCAATATTTTAAGTTAAATAAAACACTTTTAAATTTATCCTTTATTTTATTTCATTTTTGACATATTTAGTGTTTTTTATGTCAAAAATGAGGCTTTTATGTATAAGAATTTTAAGCGGGGTGTATGTATTGTGGTTTTAGCAGTTTCCTTGACAGCATGTGGGGGGCGTTTAGAAAAAAATATTTCAACGACAACATTACATGACGGATCAATGAGTTGTGCCGATATTCAACGGGAGTTTTTTGCTAATAAACGTCAGATTAATGATACAATTGCAGAGCGTTCTAAAGCAAGAAATAAAAATGTGGCTTTAGCAGCAACAAGTATTGTATTTTTGCCTGCTTTGTTTTTTATGGATCCTAAATCCAGTGAAAGTAATGAAATTTCAGCGTTAAATAATCGCAATGCTGTGTTGAGTGATCTTGCACGTATAAAACGTTGTAAAATAGTACAGTAATTTTTATTATTTATACGACGTAATTTCATTACAACTATTTTGGTCTTTAAGAAATTTTTCTTAAAGACCAAATATTTTAATATGCTGTTCAATACCATAATTTAGTTTTAAAAGTGAATTGTACGATTATAAATATGATTTATGTTTTAAAATAGGGTTTCTTTTGTTTTGCTGTATCATATTATCGCATAATATATATTATGGAACTTTATGGAAAGAGTATATCTGGAATTAGCGCTTTGAAGAACGTATGTTTGAAAATCGAGCCTGTTATTCTGGCTCGAAAATTTCAATCACGATGTTTTTTTATTTTTTACTCTTTTTAAAAAAAACATCACAATTTGCAGTATTATGAAAGCTAAAAACAATATTCCATGAAATAATGGCAGAAATGGCTGATAAATAAAATCAGAATAATATATTGTTATTGCTTCAATCAATGCTGCAATCCACCACACGATGATACCCCATAATGAATACATCCAAAGTCCAACTAAGGCAATAGGATAGAGAATAGCCAATATAGCTGATGCAAATTGCCACTGCCAAGGCATAAGATCAAAACGCCATAGAATACCTGGAAAAACACCAACAAGGCGTATCCAATAACAAATACCTAGGACTAAGCAAATGAGTGCCAAAAACCGTAAATAACAGTTATAGATTAAATTGATTTTTGAAATCCGTTTGTGTGAATTATTTTTCACAATAATAACTCTTTCTCAACAGGTTGGAAGTAAGAATCCACCATTTCATCTGTCACATTTGAAAGTTTATCTGGCTGCCATTGAGGTCTTTTGTCCTTATCGATTAACATAGCACGTATACCTTCATGAAAATCATGTGAATTAATCATATGATGTGCAATGCGGTTTTCAATTTTCATACAATCTTCCAACGTTTGAGATGAATTTTGTTTCATTTGTTTCCAGATAACTTTTAAACTTATCGGAGAACGTAACTGCAAAATATCATAACATTCTTTAGCAAACAAAATACCTTCATTACTTTTTTTATGTAGCAACTCAAGACATTTTTCTAAGGTATGGGCACTAAAACAAGTGTTAATAATACAACGTATTTCATGACTCGTTTCATAGTCTTTTGTAATTGCTCGCTCGTTTAAAGCTAAAGTAGGATCTCCTTGCTCAATAATAGCTTTTCTAATCATATCGAATTCAATTTCAGCAACGGCGTGTGTTGCTAATCCTAAATTTAAGCAATCTCCCCACTTTATGCGTGCACCCGTTAATGCAAGATATATGCCAAAATGATTGGGAAGAGATGGTAAGAAAAAACTTGCACCTACATCTGGAAAAAATCCAATCGCACCTTCTGGCATAGCAAAAACAGTATTTTCTGTAACAATTCGATGCGAACCATAGAGAGAAATCCCTACCCCTCCTCCCATCCAAATACCATTTAGGAAAGAAATGTAGGGCTTTGAAAAACGTTTGATATAAGCATTTAGACTATATTCATCACTAAAATACTGACAAGCAGTGGCACTTTTCCCCATATGATAGATTTCTACAACATCTCCACCAGCACAAAAAGCGCGCCCTTCCCCTTCAATTAAGACACAAGAGATATTATCATCTGTTTCCCATGTCCTGAGAGCTTTTTTTAAAGCTGAAACCATTCGTTGATTAAGAGCGTTTAATGCTGAAGGGCGTGTGAGCTTTATAATACCAGCACGCCCATCTTTCGTAAAAGAAATATCATCATCTGCTCCAAAATCAATTTTCATCTTATACCCTTCTTAAAACAACTATTTTATTGTCTTTTTTATATTTTTTGCCCCAAGTTGAGGAAATATTTGCATGATTGCGCCGATACAATATATGTAAATTCCTGTTACCGAAATTCCTATTTTAACCCAATAGGGAGCCTCTAGTTGATAAAAGAATGCAGAAACACCAAAAAAACACCATAAGAGAAAAATTGGAAAATTAATCCTACGTAAACGAAGAACTCTTACTGGATGAATAAAATAAATTGGCAAAAAAGATATAATCGCCGATAAAACAATAATGATAAAAGTAATCCACTCTTCGGGTCTGACGACAAAAAGCGTAAAAATCATCATATTCCAAACAACAGGAAATCCTTTAAAAAAGTTTTCTTTGGTTTTCATACTAGTATCTGCATAATAAATAGCAGATGAAATAACAATAATTGCACTCAATGAAAATGATAACCCTACCCCCATGAAACCACTTTGATAGAGTGCAAAGGCAGGAATTAAAACATAAGTCACGTAATCAATAATATTATCTAACAGCTCTCCAGACCATGTTGGAAGAACGTATTTAACATCAAGTTTACGTGCAATTGGTCCATCTATACCATCAACGAGAAGTGCAAGCCCAAGCCAACAGAACATAGCTGTCCATTCTTTTTGAGAGGCTGATATAAGAGAAAGAAACGCTAAGAATGATCCCGAAGCTGTTAGTAAATGAACGGAAAAGGCCTTTGCTTGTGGCATTGTTACTTTTTTATGGCGTAATAATTTAGCATTTGTTTTGATTTTCTTTGTTAGTTTACGTTTCAAGGTTTTCTTATCCTCGTTTTTAAAGTCTTCAACCATCTATCAATACGCCATTTTTTTACCGATGATATAACTCAGCATTTAAAAAAATCATAAAAAGGTTACTTTTTTATATCGAATTATTTATTACATACTATAATAGAAGAGCTTCATACAATAAAAAGAGAGTGATCATTTGGAAATGTTAAAATATTTTCTCAATGGAGAAAGGTTCAAACCGTTGTGATCTTTGAAAAGAAAGAGCATAAAGATATTGCTGTTATTGGTGCAGGTCCTGTCGGAATGTTAGCCGCACTGAATCTTGCACATGAGGGGCTTTCTGTTTTTCTTGTTGGTCCCCCTGCTCATACAGATGAGTTGCGGACAACTGCTCTTATGATGCCTGCAATACGCATGCTTCAAAAACTCAATATTTGGAATAATCTTCGACAACATGCTGCTGCTTTATCATCCATGAGAATTATAGATATAACTTCTAGAATTGTGCATGCTCCTACGGTGCATTTTTCTTCTGCTGAAATTGGTGAAAAAGCTTTTGGCTATAATATACCTAATGTAAAATTGAACAGTGCTTTAGTCGATGCGGTTACACGTACGCCTAATATTACAAGATTTGTTTCTGCAGCCAAATCTTTTCATCATACAAAAGACCATGTATGTATTACTCTTGTTGATCGTAGAGTCATTCAAGCACCACTTGTTGTTGCAGCTGATGGACGTCACTCTCTTACACGTGCCGCAGCAGGGATAAGTGTCAAACATTGGAATTATCCACAAAAAGCACTTGTTCTCAATTTTTCTCATGAGTTTTCTCATCAAAATACATCAACCGAATTTCATACAGAACATGGTCCATTTACACAGGTTCCTCTACCAGGGCGAAGATCTAGTCTTGTATGGGTCGTTCGTCCTTCTCGTGCTGAGGAATTATTGAATATAGAACCAAAAGCAATTGCAAAAATGATCGAAAACAAAATGCAATCAATGCTTGGAAAGCTAAGCTTAGAAACATCAATTCAAGCATGGCCGCTTTCAGGACTTCTTT
This sequence comes from Bartonella sp. LB28NMGDW, assembly GCF_042194435.1. NCBI lineage: Bacteria > Pseudomonadati > Pseudomonadota > Alphaproteobacteria > Hyphomicrobiales > Bartonellaceae > Bartonella > Bartonella sp. LB28NMGDW. Next base: position 55,055 of record NZ_JBHIMX010000009.1, on the reverse strand, counting down.
CTCATCATTTTGCTGCTAATCGAACAATTTTAATGGGTGAAGCCGCTCATGTTTTCCCCCCTATTGGGGCACAGGGATTGAATTTAGGATTCCGTGATGTCCAAACTTTGATTGATATTTTACCTAACAAAATATCCAATTCTAACTCTGAAATGATTGTTGCCCATTATAACAAATGCCGCAAACCAGATATATTAATCCGAAGTGGAGCTGTTCATACACTTAACTCTGCTCTACTTTCTCACATGTTGCCTGTTCATATCATACGAAGCGTTGGGCTTGGTTTGTTACATAGTTTCTCACCATTACGTAATTTATTTATGCGCGAAGGAATGTATCCCGGTTACGGATTCAAGGAAATTATGCAAATATTTCCAACAAAATCATCTAAACAGCTCTACTGAGCAATAATAAGTAATATAATCGCTCTATGGTTTAATATTGCATTTTGAATAATATCTATTACTGATGTAAAAAATATTATATATATTTAGCATACTGATATGAAATAGAGAAAATTAATTATAGACTACAGCTGAAATTGTAAAGATATCTTGCTAAATCATATCTGTTAAATTTTGCAATATAAAGCAAATAAAAAATAATACCGTTTTGAAATAGTTATTTTATAACATTAATTTTAACAAGAAAATAAATAATAAAAAACATTTTTATTTAATAAATAGATTTTCAAAAATTTTTATTGTTAAGTATAATATTAAAAATAAAATCATCTTGGGAACTTGTTAGTAACACAGAGGTTAATAAAGTGTTGTTTCAACAAATGGTGACCAGATGAAAATAAATAATTTTTTGAAATTAAGTATTTTTTTTATAATGATTTTATGTTTCTCGTTGACAGTCACTACTTCAATCAGTGAAGTTTTTCATCTTCCTTATTGTCAAACCTTTACCTATACCTCTACTCAAAATGTCACTAAAATAGGTCAGAACTCATTTACTGCTTCACAAGTTAAAAATTGTCTTATGCAAAACGGTTTTGAGAATATTAAACGATTACGTCTAGATGACAAAGGCATCTGGCGTGCTTTAGTAAAATTTAAAAAGTCCCATTTTTTCGTATCCGTTGACTATTCAGGAACAGTTAGCATTCAAAATGAAAGAAAAAAATATGATTGATTTTAAAACTTACAGCAACGTTTCTTTTCATAGCTGTAAGAAAAGAAAATTAAAAAAGTACTGCCATTCTATGAAAGAATTTGCTTTCATTGGCGGTTTAAATGGTAGCGTATCTGGAGCTATCGCAGCAACTCTTGCAGCTTATGGTTATATTGCTCTTCCAGGATTTGGTCCAGTTATCGCAATGGGTATAGGAGTAGCACTTTCTGCTGGAATGATAATAGGAGCACTGATAGGATCAGGAATGGGAGGGAGTGTTGGTATATGCTGTATTTTATGGGAAATTTATATGAATCATAATAATTCTTTCTCTTATAAATTTCATAATGAATAGAAATTTTTATCATTTTTTCTATGAAAAACAATTAAATCATCAACAAATTATATGTTCTGTTTTTTGATAAAATAGTTATCTATTATAAATGAAATAATATCTAACTTATTAAAATTGCTTTATTACACCTCAAAAAGTAGATTTTTTAAAGCATCTCTTGAAGAAATGTCAGCGAGATATAATTATCAATCTATGAAAGCTACATTTTTTATAGATCAAAAAATGAGAGTTATGTTCAGAGCACATATATATAATTTAATTTATTTGCTCTTTCTAAGAACTAATATTTCTATGTAAATTATTTTACTTAAATTTCAATTTAAGAAAATTATAAATATTTTTATAGATAAAATTTATTTAAAGATAAGTATAAAGGTATTTTATGAAAAAAATATTATTATCATTATTGGTTTTTATGGCATTTTTAATTCATAAAAATTCTGCATTAGCACTATCAACACAAGTAAATATTTATAAACTAGAAGATAATAATTCAAAAAAGGCTATTGGTAGCATTAAAATTGAAGAAACCACATACGGTTTGATTTTCATCCCTAATTTATCTACTTTATCAGAAGGGATGCATGGTTTTCATGTGCATGTAAATCCTTCATGTGATACAAAAGATGGCATCATTGGTGGAAGCGCAGGTGGACATTATGATCCAGAACATACCGGAAAACATTTAGGACCTTATAATGTCAATGGTCATCTTGGTGATTTACCAGCACTTTATGTTGATAAGCAAGGATATGCCACGATGAGCGTTCTTGCTCCACGATTAAAAAAAATCTCTGAAATTAAAGGGCGCTCTTTAGTCATTCATTTAGGGGCAGATAATCAATCAGATAAACCATTACCGCTTGGCGGAGGTGGTGCGCGTTTGGCGTGCGGTATTATTGATAAATAAAGAGAGTATTATGGCAAACTGTGACAGTACACACTCCCTTTACCATAAGATGTGAGAGAAATTTATTTTTTTAAATCTATTGCAAGAAATTGAGTAAACTGTGTGGGTGTTTTATAAAATCAATGTTTTTTTGAATGTCCACTTCGGATAACAAAAAACTTAATAATAATCAAAGCGAACAGCAATGAAAATTAAAAAAATAGTATTATAAATTCTCCATAAAGAAGACTTCAATATGAGGAAGTAATATTTTCAATGCTTGATGTAAAAAAAGAAAAAAAGTTGAATTTCACTCTCTACAATAGAAAATTTGTAATAAATTATAATCATTAAAACTAGTATCTAATGGAATCACGCCCCACGCACAAAATAGAACGGGTCTAAAACAGAATTTTTACTCTTCCCCTACTCAACCCTACTCATGAGATGCACGCAAACAATTTTGATTGATACAATATCAATATAAGATCGTTTGAAAGGATTGAATGCTAGGATATTCCCTCCCTCATTTAAGTTAAAAAAAGACTAATTATCATTACAAATCAATATGTTATATCAATATAATAAGTCAAATAAAATAGTTAGAGTAATTTTTTATCACTCTGAAAAAAGGGCTTTTAAACAATAGAGTCTTTTTAAAACATCCCCTCATGGATACATATGATCCCAATCTAGTGGACGCATCTCACCAGTTTGATAAAATTGACGAATGAGTTTAATATAATCAAGAAAATCTTTGTTTTCCTCCACTAATCTATTAGCAGTATCCCAGTCAATATCACTACGTTCTTTGGCTGGAATTAAGATCTCACTCTCGGAAGAGTTTTCCTTATTGAGTCTTATAAATCCAATTCCATGCAAACTTGAAAGCATTCGAAGCTCTTTTAATGTATCAACCCCTTCAATTTCACTAGCAACTAAATAACTCAAATTAGCCCATGAAGAATTACTAACTGTTTGAAAAAATGCTTTTCGTAAATTTGAACGATTGATGAGAATTTTTACTTCAAAAGACCAAAGCTTCGTTTTTTTATCAAAATATTGCAAAACACAATCTTTGATTTCACGATTCCATTCACTGCTTAAATCTTGCATTCCTACGAGATCTGGATAAAGCCATTTATTTCCGCCTGCACCATGTTTATTACGAGAACATTTCTCATTAATGCGCTTGCTGTAAACTGCAAGCTCTGACCATAAAAATTTAGATAATAACGGATAAAGATCATGCTCTTTAATAGAATCTTCTGTTCTACTCTTTGCATTGTCCTCTACTGCATCAATTTCAGCACTATCTGTTTGTTTAGTAAAATAATATTGCCGTGGTCGTCCTTCAGTGGTTTTAATTTCTGAATAACGCTTTTGTAACTGAGGGCGTCTTGCTCCTATTTCAGCAACAATTTGCTGAATAAGGGCTGCATCACTCTTAAGAGGAGTAATTATTGCCGTTGAATGCTTTTGTTTTTGACGGCATTTATCTGGGTAATTTTCAAATACCCATTGAGCAATTTCTCGAGCTGTAAATTTTGTTGTCGGGTTTTTCTTTAAAAAATTAAAAACAGTGTTTATTAAATTCAAAGTCATATGAAAAATTCTCCCCTCTCACCCTCTGGATATTTCATTATATTCAGGCTTTTTAAATGAAAGAACAATAAACTATTTAAGTTTTTTAAAGAAAGCATATTTATAAAATTACCCAATAAAATTAAAATATTTTTTGAATTTGTGACTATAAATTCAAAGATCTTTTCACATAAGGAAAGTAAGATTGTACTTTTATCAAAAATTGTAAATGTGCTAAAAATTCCCATAAAAAATCATAATCTTGTGTAACTTTTCTATACATTTTTCCTTTTATTTTAATGTTGTTAGAAAAAAATATTAATTTTTTGATTTAAAAAATCCCTAATATTTTTAAGTTAATGATGCGATAGTGCAAAAAATTAAAAATAATTATCCAAACATTTGATTGCACCTCACATCCGTCAATTAAAAAACTTATGTGTTTTATTTTTGAAAAAAATAAATTATGAGCTCTCAAGTATAGATTCTGAAATGGTAAACTCTGCACATAAACCTTCAAAACTATTATTTGCTTTAATAGCATCATGGGGAATAAGAACATAATACCATTTTTTACCGCCATAAGTAGCTGCGTAGCGCGTTGCATGACAACACCATTGAACTGCAGCTTCTCTTTTTTTTAAAATAATAGGATTTTGCATTTCAGAGGCTTTTTTAGGCTCACAAAGATACTTGGCATCCTCCGTTTCTACAACAAAGTCCGGTTCATAAGTTGATCCTTTATCATATTCTATTCTGAAAAACCCCCGAGCAGGTTTCATCCATTTCAATACTTGTGCATCATCCTCTAATATCTGAGCAAATCGTAACTCCCCTTCTACTGAATCAAACTTTTGTAAAGGATAACAGCATTTTCTAAAGCCGCTGAATACAAGTTTCTTAATATCGCTTTTAATGGCAGGAATATTACGAAAATCAAGAGGAGACGTCCCCTGCGGTAATACATAATGGATAGGCGATAAAGTTGTAAAACCCCGTGTCACTTTAACCTCATAATCTTTTTGCGTTTCCCACTGATGTTCTCTTAATTGCGCAACAATAAAACTAATAAGCTTATGCTGATAGTGAATTAATACGTTCTCAACGGCTGCATCATTGGGTAAATAAGATCGGAAATGTTCTACTATCTGACTAGCTAATTTTCGTAATAAGAGCGTATGGTTATCATAATCGACAAAGTCATTATCAATCAAACCACGAATGATGTAATTTTCGAGATAAGGCTCTTTGACATATTCATTCTTAGAAGTGAGAAAAATGCTTTTATGGGTACGCAATTCTCGAATTAAAAGTTCTTTACTAACAGGTTGCAAATTTAAGTTTTCTAAATTTTCCAAATCAAAATCAGAAAAACCATAAGTAACCTCACGCGAAGGAATGAGTACAATATTGGGAATATCTATCATCAATTCTGCTAATTTTTTTGTCAAAATTGTAACCACTTTTGATACAAGAGACTTTTGTGATGAAGGCTTAATATTCATAACTTTATTAGCAATTTTTTCTTGTATCGGTGCAGAATAAAGCATTTGAGAACTTGGCAATTTATCATTCTCTTTGATAAGATCCCACGCGATCGCTGCAATATCTCGCTCTTCAGGCGTTAATGTAGGGGAATCTGGATTACGTAATATGATACCTTGTAAATCAGATGCTCCATTTATATCGGAATTACGTGTTACCATCGTTTGCATCAATAAAGCTTCTACTTGACATGGAACCGTCACAATATCTGACTTTTCAGAGGGTACATCCCCCTCTCTTCCAATCTCAATATGCTTTTTTATAATTGAGTTTGGATCGTTTGCACGATCAATAATATCTTGAAAACGATCATGCGCAATAATTGTTAAACGATCAATAGCTTCCACGCCTGTTCTATACCCATAAGGCAAACGCAATCCACGCCCAATTGTTTGCTCTGTTAAAATTTCTGAAGCCGATGCACGCAACGGTACAATAGTATAGAGATTCGTAACATCCCACCCCTCCTTTAATTTATTAACGTGAATAACAATTTCTGTTGGGTCATGAGAATCTTCAATTGCAATAAGCTTTTGAATATTTTGATCTTCTTCTATATTCGACTGTTTTGTATGAATCTCTATAACTTTTCCCTTATAAGCCCCTGCGAAAAATTCATCTGATTCCAATAAATTCCGTAGTTTTTGTGCATGATTTGTATCTTGAGCAACAACTAAAATAAAAGGCTTAACGAACTTTTTGTTATAATCTTTTGCATAGACAATTAAATCTGCTTTCACATTTTCATGGGCATGAATTGCATCTTGTAATTTGATATGTTCTAATTGCTCAGATGTATAATTTTGAAGTTGAAAATCTTTACGTGTAGCAACAGCAGGTTCTTTTACAAAACCATCCCTCATCGCCTCTGCAAGTGAATAACTATAGACAACATTTTTAAAATCTACGGGTTTTGCACCTATTGTTTTTGGTGTCGCTGTAAGCTCTATTCCTAAAACAGGTTTTAACTCATTAATTGCCGCTGCACCAGCAGAAGCACGATAACGATGTGCTTCATCCATTAATAAAACTAAATCAGGAAGATTTGCGAGATAATCAAAATAACTTTCGCCAATCGTCTCTTGTAAGCGTTTAATCCTCGGAATACTAGATTTTAGTGCGCCTTTTTTATTATCTGTTGTATTAATTTTAGAAATATTAAAAATATTGATAAAGGCCGTATCTCTATTCTCAAACAAACGCTTTTGTCCTTGAAAATAGTGTTCATCAGTGCGAATACCTTTACCACTTTCATAATCTTCACCTGTAATAATAACGGGTCTATTGGCAATAAATTCACTCATTCCACTGAAAACATACTTCGGACTTTGGGGACTAAAATCCTGTTTTAACTTTTCATAAATAGTCAAATTTGGCGCTAAAACAAAAAAATGGCGACTGCGACCTGTTAAATAAAGATAGCTAATAAAAGCCCCCATAAGTCGCGTTTTCCCAACACCTGTTGCTAAGGCAAAACAAAAAGAGGGAAAGTTTCGTTCAAAATCTTGCACAGAAGGATAAAGATTTTTTATCACTTCTAACTCTGCAACCAAATCAGCATTTTTAGAAAGCTCTATATTTTCTAAGATTTTTACCAAAATATTTAAAGATTCACGTTGAGGATCACGTAACGATAAGCGAGCAGAAATCCTTTTTTCAACAGTGTTCATGAAAAACTCCGCTTTTTATATATTATTCAAATAGATCTAATTCTGCTTGCGCAATATCTTTATTTTTGTTGTTTTCTTTTACTACAATCACTGGTTCAAGATTGGCTACATTTAAACTGTAATCGTCCCTTCCCCATTCGCATTTTTCTAATATTGCACGGGGGATTTTAGTGAGTGTCAGATTTTCAAAGGATGCTGATTTTGTATCAAAGGCTGTGCCACAAATCAGCAACGTGCGATGAGAGCCTACCTCTTCACTCATTATACGGAGTTGTTCATGGGTCATAGCGCTTGTTGTGACATAAATATAATCTGTTTCGGTTGAATACCCTTGCATCCAATAATGATTTTCATCAGGTGCGTAGGTAAATCCCATATGTTTGCACATTGCTTCTGAAAGCATCGCAGCATTATATTCGCGACTAATAATCCATTGTCCCCATGGATCTTTTTGTAACAGAGAAGGTGCAAGGCGATAATAGCGAAATCCACCGCCACCTTGCCAATTAACACTTTTGGAAATTCCCCCTTGATCAGTTCCATCAATGACTTGTTTTAAACGAGGGATAATGTGGGTATGACAATGTTCACCAAGCTCAACCATAATCCACTTTCTTCCCATTTTATGGGCAACAGCACCGGTTGTGCCAGAACCAGCAAAAGAATCCAGTACAAGATCACCGGGATTAGTGGCAAGTTGAATAATGCGTTCCATTAAACGCTCAGGTTTGGGAGTTGTAAAGACACTATCAGAATTAAAAACTTTGACTTCTCTTTTGGCATCTTGGTTGTGTCCCACTTCTGTGTAGGGCCAAATCGTCATACTGGTTATGCCCTGCTTAACCTCAGAAACAAAACGTTTAATCCTTGGCACTCCACCGTTATCTGTTCCAAACCAAATGCGATTATCTTTTAATAATTCAGAGAATTTGTGTTTGCTAACCCGCCAACTCGTTCCAGCAGGAGGCATCACCTTGCGTCCAGAAGGTGTGATGATTTCGTAAATATCCTTAGGTGTTACTCTTTTTACGGATAAGTCTCCAGATTGCCAAGGACCGCGAGGATCATTATCAGGGTTTTTATAGCGCGCATCCATATCGCTTGAACGAGGAAGCAATTGAGGGCGCCAAACAGTTTTATCTTTAGCATAAACCATTACAAAATCATGGTTGTCTGAAAGCCACTTTGCATCATTTTGTGGAGCATATTTTTTTTGCCAAATGATATTGTTTATAAAATTTTTTCGACCAAAAATTTCATCCATTAACACTTTAAGATAAGCTTGCTCGTCATCATCAATTGATATCCAGATACTTCCATCATCTGCCAGTAAATGATGTAACAATTCTAGCCTGTCTCTCATAAGGCTTAGCCATATAGAATGCTCTAAACCATCTTCATAATGTTCAAAGGCATTGCCTGTATTATAAGGCGGATCGATATAGATACATTTTACCTTCCCCATATATTCTTGTTCAAGTGCTTTGAGTGCGAGCAAATTGTCACCAAAAATAAGTTTATTATCAAAAATGTCCTGAGATGATATTTGATGCGAAGCGTGATAAGATTTTTCAAGATCTTCTAATAAGATACGAGGCTCTAGTTTTGGGCGTTTTTCTTTTCCAATCCAGTTAAGTTCTAATTTTTGTTTATTATAACTCATGCGATCGTCTTTAAATTCAAATGCTTGTGAAAAGTAAACAGCTTATTCATGAATGGCTAAATTAGAGTCTCTTAACAATACTTTTAGTACCATCCGACAGCAATTTGAGCTTCTTCTGACATACAATCAGGTGTCCATGGTGGATCAAAAGTCATAGTGACTTCAACATACGAAACCCCTTCAACTGCACTGACTGCATTTTCTACCCACCCCGGCATTTCACCAGCAACAGGGCATCCCGGTGCTGTAAGAGTCATTTCAATTTTTACTGAACGATCATCTTCAATATCAATACGATAAATCAGTCCAAGCTCATAAATATCAGCAGGAATCTCTGGGTCATAAACTGTTTTGAGAGCAGCAATAATATCATTCGTCATACGATCAATTTCATCTGCTGGAATTGCTGATATATAAGATTTTTTATTTTCGCTTACAGTTTCAACAGATTCTGTAGAATGACGCTCTTCAATTGATTCAGCCATTAAAAAATGTCCTTGTTTCTTTCAATGCTTCTACTAATTGATCTACATCTTCTTGAGTGTTATACATGGCTAATGATGCCCGACAAATAGATGTTAGACCAAAGCGCTGTAATAAAGGCTGTGCACAATGGGTTCCCGCGCGTATTGCAACTCCTTTTCTATCAATAAACATAGCGATATCATGGGCGTGAATCCCTTCAATTGTAAATGATATAATAGCTCCTTTATTGGGAGAATGACCATAAATACGCAATGACTCAACCATTTTAAGTTTTTCCTGCGCATAAGCTAAAAGGGATCTCTCATGGGCATGAATCGTGCTACGACCTTTCTCTTGTATATAATCAATAGCCGCAGTTAATCCAATAGCTTCAACGATAGGAGGAGTGCCTGCTTCAAAACGGTAAGGAGGAGCATTATAGAAAACCTTATCGGTTGTTACCTCCTCGATCATTTCCCCTCCCCCTTGAAAAGGACGCATTTCTTCTAATCTATCTTTCTTACCATACAGAACACCAATACCGGTGGGACCATAAAGCTTATGACCTGTAAAGACATACCAATCACAATCGAGATCTTGCACATCAACGGTTAAATGTACTGCTCCTTGAGAACCATCAACAAGAACCGGAATAGAATCTTGATGAGCTAGTTTAATAATCTCTTTAACAGGAGGCACAGTTCCTAATATATTGGACATATGCGTTATAGCAACAAGCCGCGTTTTTTCGCTTAAAGCCTTTTGGAAATCTTCAATGTGCAGAACACCATTTTCATCGACAGGAACAAAAATAAGTTTAACACCTTTTTGTTCACGGAGAAAATGCCAAGGAATAATATTTGAATGATGTTCCATGATCGTTAGAACAATCTCATCACCTTCTTTGAGTTTGGGCATCGCCCAACCATAAGCAACAGTATTAATAGCTTCTGTTGCATTTTTCGTAAAAACAATTTCTTCAGCTTTTTGAGCATTTAGAAAAACACGAACGGTTTCACGAGAATTTTCATAGGATTGTGTTGCTATATTGGCTAAAAAATACATTCCCCTATGCACATTAGCATAACTATAGTGATAATAATTATTCATTGCATTGAGTACTGACACTGGTTTTTGGGCAGAAGCACTACTATCAAGATATGCTAATCGCTTTCCATAAACTTGATGGTGCAAAATAGGAAAATCACGCCGAATTTCTTCGACATTATAAGTAAATGTTTGTACGTTATTTTCCATTTTTTCTACCTTAAACATTTTTTTCAAGCCATTTACTAATGATATTCTCCAAAACGATTTGAATCTTATCCTGCTTGATGTCATCAATGAGCTCAGAGATAAATCCTTTAATCAAAAGTGCACGAGCCGTTTTAAATGGGATACCACGCGCCATAAGATAAAAAAGATAATCATGATTAATATTAGCAACTGTTGCACCATGACCGCATGCAACATCATCCGCAAAAATCTCAAGTTCAGGCTTTGCATTAAATTCTGCATCATCTGAAAGAATAAGGCTATTACAAGCCATGCGTGCATCTGTTTTTTGCGCTTTTTGAGACACACGTATTATTCCTTGGAAAACACCAACAGCCTTATCTGTAACTACATTGCGTATAATTTCGGTTGATGTTGACTTTTCTTCCACATGACGAACAGTCATTGTAAGATCACTATGTGTTTGTCCTGATAATAAATTTATGACACGTAATTGAAAATTAGATTCTTCTCCCTGTAATTCAATATCGATTTCTTGGCGATTTAATTGGCTCCCTATATTAATGACATAAAGTGATAACTTCGCTCTTTGAGCAAGAACAGCACAAAATCGACCAAATTGTGTAGAATTAAAATCACGATTGCGAATGAGAATCCACGTAACATCACTATCAGCAGCAATATTTAATGAAAATATTGAACTGACAAAGGTATCTTTATCATTGCCAACCTGATGTTCAATAAATATAACTTGACTATTTTTATCAACTTTTATATCCGAAAAAATATGAGATTGTCCCCCCATTTGTATATTTTGTAATTCAATGGGAATATTTAACTTTGTATTTTCAGGGATGTGAAAAAGCCAACCATCTGTAACAAAAGCTGTATTCAACTGTCCAATAAAATCCTCATCAGAAATGTTTTGATTTACCTGTACAGAATTATCTTTTAATGCGTCTGAAAGGCGTTTTACTGTAATGTTATCTACCTTTGACTCTATTGATGTTTTTCCATTGTTTATAGAAAAAACAGCACTTTCTGAAAGCAAAGCATCAATCAATTGATTGTTTTGAACTTTTGAAAAATTGCTAATAGACTTCAGTAAGGTACGCAGATTGGTATAATGCCAGCTTTCGATTTTACGGGAAGGAAGCTGTGTCGTTTGAAACTGCTCAATAGCTTTCTTGCGAATTTCCCGTATAGCTTTATCACCAGGTAAGTCGTTTACATACTGATTGAAATTACTGAGTATATTTTCTTCAATTGCTAACAAGTTTTGCTGTGTATTCATATTCAATAACCTCAAACTGCTTCCCTGATAAGATCAGCATACCCATTTTGCTCTAAATAAATCGCTAAGGATTTATCTCCGCTTTTGATAATTTGTCCTTTATAAAGAACATGTACAGTATCAGGAATGATATAATTAAGCAGCCGTTGATAATGGGTAATCACCAAAAATGAACGTTTTGAATCCCGAAGTTTATTAACACCATCTGCAACAATTTTTAGTGCATCAATGTCTAAACCAGAATCCGTTTCATCTAAAATGCAAAGTTTAGGTTCAAGAAGTGCCATTTGTAAAATTTCAGCGCGTTTTTTTTCTCCACCTGAAAAACCCACATTTAATGGACGCTTTAGCATATCCATATCTATTTCAAGTTTGGCTGAAACTTCCTTAACACATTTTATAAATTCAGGAATTTTAAGCTCTCTGTCACCGCGTGCTTTGCGTTGAGAATTCATCGCAACTTTTAAAAATTCCATCGTTGCTACCCCTGGTATTTCCATTGGATATTGAAATGCAAGAAAAACACCATATGCAGCACGTTCTGCTGGATCCATTTCTAAAAGTGATTGTCCATTATAGAGAATATCTCCTTCTGTTATTTCATAATCATCACGACCAGCAAGCAAATAAGACAAAGTTGATTTTCCGGCTCCATTTTGTCCCATGATAGCGGCAACTTCTCCATCTTGAACTGTCAAGTTTAAACCACGAATAACTTCTGTATCGGTTCCAGCAATACGGGCGTGCAAATTTTTTATCTCTAGCATAATTTAATCCTGTTTTGGCTGTTTTTCAGATACCAATGCATATTATTTTGCCTTAGCATCCATCTACTTTTGTAATTACCATAGAGGTCATTTTTAGCATGATTTGCTACTGTTACAGCCTTTTTACATCAAGTCTTCTATTTATCTAATTCAATAAATTATCCAACACTACCTTCAAGGCTGATACCAATAAGCTTTTGTGCTTCGACAGCAAATTCCATGGGAAGTTTTTGAATGACCTCTTTTACAAAACCATTTACAATTAATGCGATAGCTTCTTCTTCGGGAATTCCTCTCTGCATAACATAAAAAAGTTGGTCATCAGAAATTTTTGATGTTGTGGCTTCATGTTCAAACTGAGCTGTTGCATTTTTTGCTTCAATATAAGGAACTGTATGCGCACCACAATCATTCCCGATTAACAAACTATCACATTGCGTAAAATTACGCGCATTTTGTGCTTTTCGATGTGCTGTAACTTGTCCTCGATAAGTGTTATTTGAAAAACCTGCGGAAATGCCTTTGGAAATAATACGACTGGATGTATTTTTTCCCAAATGAATCATTTTTGTACCGGAATCAATTTGTTGATGACCATTTGCAACAGCAATAGAATAAAATTCTCCACGCGCATTATCACCACGGAGTAAGCAGGATGGATATTTCCAAGTAATCGCAGAACCAGTCTCAACTTGTGTCCATGAAATTTTAGAGTTATCACCTCGACAATCTCCACGCTTCGTCACAAAATTATAAATACCGCCCTTTCCATCTTTATCGCCAGGATACCAGTTTTGTACTGTAGAATATTTAATCTCTGCATTTTTAAGGGCAATAAGCTCAACAACAGCAGCATGAAGTTGGTTTTCATCACGTTGGGGTGCTGTACATCCTTCAAGATAAGAAACATAGGAATCTTCAGCGGCGATAATCAATGTTCGTTCAAATTGGCCAGTGTTGCGTTCATTAATCCTAAAATAAGTTGAAAGCTCCATAGGACAACGAACCCCTTTGGGAATATAAACAAATGAACCATCTGTAAAGACAGCTGCATTTAAGGCTGCATAATAATTATCACTTATAGGTACAACTGTTCCTAAATATTCCTTAATAAGCTCAGAATGTTCAATAATCGCCTCTGAAATAGAACAAAAAATCACACCAGCACGTGCCAGCTCTTTTTTGAATGTTGTTACAACAGAAACAGAATCAAAGACTGCATCAACAGCCACCTGCCCCGATACAGACATACTGTCATCAAAAGTAGAGGGATCAGACTGTTTTCTTACTCCTGCCAAAATCTCTTGTTCTTTAAGGGGAATGCCAAGTTTTTCGTACATTGCTAATAACTCAGGATCCACTTCATCCAAAGATTTTGGTCCTGTATGATTTTTTGGAGCAGCATAATAATAAAGCTCCTGAAAATCAATTTTAGGATATTCAAGACGCGCCCAATGAGGCTCTTGCATTGTCAGCCAACGGCGGTAAGCTTTTAAGCGCCATGTTAGCATCCATTCAGGCTCATGTTTTTTAGCAGAAATGAATTTGATAATATCTTCATTTAAGCCTTTTGGAGCTTTATCTGTTTCAATATTGGTTTCAAAACCATATTTATATTGGTCAACATCTATTTCACGTACTTGGCGTATTGTTTCTTGTACTGCCGGCATAAATTTTCTCCATTTTTTGGCGTCAAAAACCGGTAACTAAAAGTCTTGTTTTTTCCAAGATTAAAGTAAGCAAGTTATTTCCTAGGCTATAGGTAAAGTGCAAAAATTTCAATCAAACTTATCTTATTATTTAAAATAATTCTAATTTTTATAACTTTCTGATGATAAATTTTACCCTTTTTTCTTGCTTGTAATTTGAGAAAAAAACGATAGAAAATCATCAATATCCTCAGAAGTTGTGTCCCGCCCTAGCGAAATGCGAATGGCACCATTTGGAACATGATACCCCATTGCCTCCAACACTTTGCTCTGTTTTACTTTTCCCGAAGAACACGCAGAGCCAGATGATATAGAAAACCCTTCTAAATCAAAAGCTATTTGCATCGTTTCAGCTTTTATATTTTTCACGGTAAAGTAAGTTGTATTTGGCAAACGTTGAACTCTTTTGCCAAAAATTTCAACATTTTTACTTATTTTTTGTAGTCCATCTTCTAATTTATTGCGTAAATATATTAACTGTTTTATTTCCTCCTGTGTGAAACAATCAGCCATTGCTGCCCCAAAAGCAGCAATAAGAGGCAATGCTTCTGTTCCTCCACGGAGACCTTTTTCTTGTCCTCCTCCAATAATAAGAGGGTGTGGCATAAGAAGATTGCCACATGAAACAAAAGCACCGATTCCTTTAGGACCGCCAATTTTATGTGCAGACAGTATAAAAAAATCTCCTCCTAACTGATTAATATCCACGAAATTCTTATCGACATATTGTGTCAAATCAACAATAAGAGTGCCTCCTAAATCCCGAACAATAGCGGCGATTTCTGTTAACGGTTGAATAACACCCGTTTCACTATTTGCAGCTTGAATAGCAACAAGAGGTAAACCTTTTGTTTTATCGTGAACCGTTAAGAGTGCTATTAATTTATCTTGTTGTATGAGCCCATCTTGATTAACAGCAATGACGCTTATCAATTCTTTAGAAAAACGCCCTCCCTCTGCCACAGAGGGATGTTCAGTTGCTCCAAGGTAAAGACGAGAAAATTGAACTTTTGCATTCCCCATATTGTAAAAGGGCGTTAGCAAAGTCATTGCTGCTTCACTCGCACCAGAGGTAAATACCACGTGATCTGGATCTGTTTTAAGATTTTCAGCGATTTGCCGACGAGCCTTTTGCAACAAGGTTTTAGCCGCACGCCCTTCCTTATGAACCGATGATGGATTACCAAATATCTCTAAAGATTCCAGTAACGCCATCCGTGCCACTTTTTTGAGCGGTGTTGTTGCGTTATGATCAAAATATCGGCGTTTTATAACCATTTTACATCGCAATCATTAATCTTATGAATTGATTAAAAAAATAGCGCAATTTTCTTGAAAAGTGCACTAAAAAAAGAATATCTAATGATTATTTAAGAGATTCTATGGTAAAAGTCGACCAAGGTCAATGAGAGCCTTTTATTGCATTTAAGGAGCATTTTATGCCAGAAATTATTTTTAACGGTCCCGCGGGTCGGCTCGAAGGGCGTTATCAACCTTCACAACAAAAAAATGCACCCATTGCGATCATTTTGCATCCTCATCCCCAATTTGGTGGAACTATGAATCATAAAATTGTCTATGACCTCTTTTATATGTTCCAACAACGTGGCTTTACAACTTTACGTTTTAACTTTCGTGGTATTGGTCGTAGTCAGGGTGAATTTGATTATGGAATAGGAGAACTTTCAGATGCTGCTGCTGCTCTCGATTGGGTGCAAACACAACATCCAGACTCTAAAAATTGTTGGGTAGCAGGATATTCATTTGGAGCATGGATTGGTATGCAGCTTTTAATGCGCCGACCGGAAATTGAGGGATTTATCTCTGTTGCCCCTCAGCCTAATGTTTATGACTTTTCATTTCTTGCACCTTGTCCCTCCTCTGGACTTATCATTCATGGCGGTATCGATAAAGTTGCCCCCCCAAAAGATGTTCAAATACTTGTCGATAAATTGAAAACACAAAAAGGAATCATCATCACACAAGAAATATTGGAAGAGGCTAATCACTTTTTCAGTGGATGTCATGAAGAACTTATTGAACGATGTGCCCACTATTTGGATAACCATATCACCAATGAATTTCTCGCTCCTCCTCCTGAAATACTTTCACTAACTTAGGAAAACACGATAGATTTATAAAAATCAGCAAAAGTCGTCTCCGATCATAAGAAAGTAATTTTTTTAGTCCGTACTTAAAACTTTTCTAAATTTTATTTCAGGATAGAAATGAGAATAACAAAATGCCTTTTTTCTCTCACTGAGAGGTCTCTCTTTTTAGCGTAAAAAGGAAATAATACCTGTATTGTTATCTTTATATTATCAATATGTCTCTTTTTCTTGTGATGTGTGCATCAGTTATGATAGATAACGCTCCGTTATATAATCACTTATTATATGAAATGAATGCACTCTTAAATTAGGAAATTGAATCTGTGTTTGCCTTTAAATCTGATTTTTTACACATTATGAGCGAACGTGGTTTTATCCACCAAATTTCAGATGAAAAAGGCTTAGATGATCTTTTTTCAAAAGAAACCGTAAGCGCTTATACTGGATTTGATCCAACAGCATCGAGTTTACATGCTGGAAGTCTTCTTCAGATTATGATGCTTTATTGGTTACAAAAAACTGGTCATCGCCCCATTGCTTTAATGGGCGGAGGAACCGGATTGATCGGTGATCCTTCCTTCAAAGATGAAGCGCGACGTCTTCTGACACAAGATGATATTGCTGCAAATATTGATGGTATTAAAAAGGTATTTGCTAACTATTTGACATTCGGTGACCGAGAAACTGATGCTTGTATTGTGAATAATGCTGAATGGTTATGCAATTTAAACTACTTAGAATTTTTGCGTGATGTAGGAAAACATTTTTCTGTCAACCGTATGTTATCATTTGATTCTGTCAGACTGAGACTTGAGCGTGAGCACTCTTTGTCATTCTTAGAGTTTAATTATATGATTCTGCAAGCTTATGACTTTGTTGAACTTTATAAACGTTATGGGTTGCGTATGCAAATGGGGGGCTCTGATCAATGGGGTAACATTATTAACGGAATCGAATTAGGGCATCGTTTAGGAACACCACAATTATATGCGTTAACATCACCATTACTGACAACCTCTTCCGGTGCCAAAATGGGTAAATCATTGAATGGAGCTGTATGGCTGAATGCGGATATGCTTTCACCTTATCAATTTTGGCAATATTGGCGCAATACAGAAGATGCTGATGTAATACGATTTCTAAAGCTCTATACCCCATTGCCAATGGATGAGATTCTTAAACTTTCTGTATTACAAGGGACAGAAATTAACGAAGCAAAAAAAATTCTTGCAACAGAAGTTACAGCAATGTTGCATGGACGTGCTCTCGCCAATGCTGCAGCAGAAACTGCTCGCAAAACGTTTGAAGAAAAAACTTTGGGAGAAAATCTTCCAACTGTTGAAATTAATGCCTCAGAATTAAAAAAAGGTGTTGGATTGCTCACCCTTTTAGTACAAGCAGGACTCGCTAAATCTAATAGTGAGGCACGCCGACACGTTCAAGGTGGAGGTGTCCGTGTAAATGATCAAATTATTGAGGATGAAACACATCTTATTATTGAAGGGGATGTCAGTGCAGAAGGAATCATTAAGCTTTCTTTCGGTAAGAAAAAACATGTTGTGATAAAACCAGTATAATCTTTTGTTGTTTTGTTTATGTTGTTCACGCCGATCTTGTTCTTTCAATCCAATCGTTGTGATAGAGCGAGTTTTGTTAAGAAAATAAAGGTCTCTTCAAAATAATAATATTCTAGAGAGTTGAATAGTTCTTTTCTTCTGTGTACTTTGATATCTTATACTTATTACACAAGAAAGATGAAAACAATGACAAGATCAATGAAAGGTGCTCTTGCTCCTGATTTTAATTTGCCTCGCGATGGAGGAGAGACAGTATGTCTTTCTGACTTTAAAGGAAAACCTGTTGTTTTATATTTTTATCCAAAAGATGACACCAGCGGTTGCACAAACGAAGCACTTGATTTCACAAAATTAAAGATGAAATTTGATGAAATCGGTGTTGCTGTTATTGGAATCTCTCCAGATAATGTAAAAAAACATGATAAATTTAAAGTAAAATATGAACTTGATGTCATCTTGGTTTCTGATGAAGAAAAAACAACCCTCGAAGCTTATGGTGTTTGGGTTGAGAAAAGCATGTATGGACGCAAATATATGGGCGTTGAACGGAGCACTTTTTTAATTGATGCAAATGGAATAATAGCAGAAGAATGGCGCAAAGTAAGCGTATCTGGGCATGCTGAAAATGTTTTAGCTACTGCAACACTTTTACATCATAACGGTAACTTATAAATTGAGTGTTTGATTTACCTTAAAAAGCAAAAGTCATCCCCCGAATTGATTTTAGTTTTTCAACGGATTCAATTTTTACAATATATTGATTTATAAGGATAATGAATTGTTTTATATTTATATTAGTCCTCCGAATATCGCAAATTTTTCTTATTTCAGCTTTCTATCACTTGCAATATCATAAGCAGGATTGGTGTGTGAGAAAAAATTGAAGAAAGGAACAAGAAAATCCCTCTTTGAACCTTTAAAGTATCAAGAATATCGTAATATCACAACATCAATAAAACAAACAACTTAAGAAAAAAATCTACATAGCTTGAAGGAAGGATATATAATTAACGAATATCCTCAATTTCTTTGTCTTGTCCATAAATGCGCCGTGCGAGTGCTGCCTCTATAAATGCATCTAAATTACCATTCAGTACGGATTGTGGATCCGTATTTTCAATCCCTGTACGCAAATCTTTGACAAGCTGATAGGGTTGAAGAACATAAGATCTAATTTGATGTCCCCATCCGATTTCTGTTTTAGAAGATTCAGCAGCATTGGTTTCTTCTTCTCTTTTTTTAAGCTCTTCTTCATAAAGCCGTGCACGCAACATCGACCAAGCCGTAGCGCGATTTTTATGTTGAGAACGCTCTGTTTGACATTGAACAACAATACCCGTTTTTATATGTGTGATGCGAACAGCGGAATCTGTCGTGTTAACATGTTGTCCTCCTGCTCCTGATGCACGATATGTATCAATACGCACATCTGCCTCTGAAACATCAACTTCAATATTGTCATCAATAACTGGATAAACCCAAATACTTGCAAAAGAGGTATGGCGCTTTGCATTCGAATCAAATGGAGAAATCCGAACCAAGCGATGAACGCCTGATTCTGTTTTTAACATTCCATAAGCATTATGCCCTTTTACAAGAATAGTTGCTGACTTTATTCCTGCTTCTTCTCCATCATGAATTTCTAAAATTTCAACCTTCATGTCATGCTGCTCAGCCCAGCGCATATACATACGTAAGAGCATAGAAGCCCAATCTTGGCTTTCTGTTCCCCCTGCTCCAGCATGAACTTCTAAATAGGTATCATTCGGATCCGCCTCTCCTGAAAGAAGTACATCAATTTGCCTTTTATCTATCTCATTTTTAAGATTACGTATTGAATTTTCTGCGTCAGCGATAATTTCAACATCACTTTCTTCTTCGCCCATCGCGATAAGCTCAATGCATTCTTCAAGTGTTTTTGTAAATGATAAAAGACCATTGATTGAATCATCAAGACGTTGACGCTCACGCATCATATCCTGTGCTTGTTGTGCATCATCCCATAATGACGGATCTTCCGCTTTTTGATTAAGATATTCGAGACGCTTTAGTGATTGATCCCAGTCAAAGATGCCCCCTTAGCAATTGAATTGCTTTCTGGATTTCATCAACTAATGTTTCTATTTCTGCTCGCATAATTTAACACCGTATTTTTTAACACTCTTTCTGGTTATGTCTCTAGAATTTTATACAAATCTGATAGCTGCTGTGAGGAAATAGCACGGACTTATCATTCTATTTACAGGACCGACACTGTAAAAAATAAAAACTATAGACTCATGGCGAAAGGAGATTTTGTTGATTAATACAGCCCACCTGTCCCACTTTCAAGGGCTTTATTGACTTGTGGAGAAGTAGTTACTGCAGGAACACCTTCTTGAAAAGAATTTGTACTCCCAATAACTTGATATATATCAGCAGGACCAGTCCCTGGTTTAAATGCTTCTATAATAACATCTTGATCTCCTCTTTCGGCAAGCATTCCTGTTTTCCGATTAATTGGCATTAAAATCATGCCCTTTGGCATCTTAAAGGGAACATCTGGCTTTCCTTTAAGAGCATCTGCCATAAAATCACCAAAAATAGGTGCAGCTAATGAACTTCCTGTTCCATTATATCCTAACGGAGCTGGTTGATCATAACCGACAAAAATACCAACGACAATGTCAGGAGTAAATCCCATAAACCAGACATCCTTAGAGTCATTGGTTGTTCCTGTTTTAGCCGCAATATGTCGATTAAGATAACGTAAACGTGCTGCAGTACCACGCTGAACAACCCCTTCCATCATCGAGGTAATTTGATAAGCCGTCATAGGGTCAAGAACTTGATCTCTTTCATCAATCAATGTGGGTTCACGTTGATTATTCCATGAAGGCGTATTACAATTTTCACAAATACGATCATCATGACGATAAATTGTCTTTCCATAACGATCTTGAATTCTGTCTATCAGAGAAGGCTTAATAGAGCGTCCCCCATTGGCAATAACTGAATAAGCTGTAACCATTCGTAATACTGTTGTTTCACCAGCCCCTAAAGCCATGGGAAGATAAGGCTGCAATTTGTCCACTATGCCAAAGCGTTCTGCATATTCAGCGACAAGAGGCATTCCCATATCATTGGCAAGCCGTATTGTCATAAGATTACGAGAACGCTCAATACCATAACGCAACGTTGAAGGTCCTGCAAAGGTACCACCATAATTTTTGGGTTGCCAAACTTCACCATTATATTGACGAACTTCAATGGGGCCATCTAAAACAACAGATGCTGGTGTATACCCGTTATCAAGGGCTGCTGCATAAACAAAAGGCTTAAAAGCAGACCCCGGTTGGCGATAAGCTTGGGTTGCACGATTGAATTCAGATGCAGCAAAAGAAAATCCTCCCACCATAGCAAGAACGCGCCCTGTATGAGGTTCCATAGCAACAATCGCACCTTCAACCTTTGGAATTTGTTGTAAACGATAAGTGTTGTTTGCATTGGATAGTTTTTCAACAAAAATCACATCTCCAACTTGCAGAACATGAGATAAGTTCTGAACAGTTTTTCGATAACCGTTTTCTTTTACAACATGGAGGGCCCATTTTGAATCAGATTCAGATAAAACAGCAATTTCCCGTTTTTTTGATAATATACCCGAAGCTTCACGCTGTGGCTGTAAACCAATCTCTACTTTATTGGGATTAGTAGAAAGAACAACAGCTAAACGCCATTCAGGAACATCACTGAGCCCCGTGATATTTGCAAGTTCTATCCCCCAATCACCTTTTTCATCGATATGCGCATAAGCTCCACGCCATCCTTGCAAATGATCAAATTTAATTAATCCAGCGTGCAAAGCACGTCGCGCAATAAGTTGTAAATGCGGATCAAGCGTTGTACGAATGGAAAGCCCACCTTCATAAAGTGTCTTAGCCCCATAGCGATGTATTAAACGACGTCGCACTTCTTCAGTAAAATAATCAGCCGCAAAAACATAGCTATCACTCCCACGTATTGTCGCTCCTAAAGGTTTAGCTTTCGCTTTTTCACCTTGTTCACGCGTTACATATCCATTTGCAATCATCCGATCTATAACCCAATTGCGCCGATCAATAGCACGTTGTGTATTCTTAAATGGATCATAATTTGCTGGCCCTTTTGGAAGAGCAGCCAAATAAGCACATTGTTCTAGCGTCAGATCATTGACGGATTTATTGAAATAGGTCAAAGAAGCAGCTGCTATACCATAAGTACCACGACCCAGATAAATTTCATTGAGATAAAGTTCGAGAATATGATCCTTTGAATAAGTTTTCTCAATACGCATTGCTAAAATAGCTTCCTTAAATTTACGCTCTAACGTTGTTTCTGAACTTAAAAGAAAGTTTTTAGCGACTTGTTGCGTTATAGTTGATGCACCCTCTGGACGTCTTCCAGAACCAATATTACGAATATTATTGATCAAAGCTCGAGAAAGTCCTTCGGGATCTAAACCAAAATGATGATAAAAGTTTTTGTCTTCAGCCGAAATAAAAGCATTTATAACAAGCTTTGGTATTGATTGAATCGGTAAATAGAGGCGATGTTTTGTTGCAAACTCTGCCATAAGACGGCCATCAGAAGCATGAACGCGGGTCATTACCGGCGGTTCATAAAGTGAAAGAACTTCATAATCAGGGAGTGCATTTGCTTGACCACTGGTCACAACACCCCACGTTATTGCTCCACAAAGTCCAATAGCAACAAAAAAACGAAGAAGATATCTTAAAAAAATCATCATAAAAACGGCTATCGCTTTCTTAAGAATTAATCAAAGAAAAAATACGTTACCTCAAACACACCAAGCGGATATCACCACAAGATTGAGATCAAGAGAAATTGTTTTCTATCTTTTATTTATACTAGGGTATACTAGAACCCCATATTGATACTCTATTTTCTCACAAATTTAAAGAGGCTGTATCATTTTCTGCCTATAATGAGCAAATTGACGAATAGAATGAGCAATAGAGGCTGCCATTTGTTTTCTCCAATGAGGATCATTTAATAACTTTTCGTCCTCTTTATTGGATAAATAACCTATCTCTATCAAGACGGAGGGTATATCTGAAGCTCTTAAAACTTGAAAATTAGCATACCGATGTGGATTATTAATCAAGTTAATATGATTCTTTGATAAACTTGAAATAACACTATTTGCAAAATTAACCGAAAATGTATGTGTTTCACGTCGTGTAAGATCCATCAATATATCTGTAACTTCAAGCGTTTCATCTGCAGGTAAACCATCCAGCAAATCAACTTTATTTTCATTTTCAGCTAAAGATTTTGCAATGGCATCAGAGGCTTTGTCTGATATGGTGTACACTGTGGCACCGCGAAGAGAATGTAGATCAATCGTATCTGCGTGAATAGATATAAAAAGATCAGCATCGAACTCTTGCGCTTTTTTAACTCTTTCACTTAGTCTTAAAAAAATATTGGAATCTCGTGTTAAAGCAACAGTAATATGAGAATCCTTTTGTAATTCGTCTCGCAATGCACGCGCAAAATCTAAAGTCACATCTTTTTCTAAAACTCCAGTAACACCCCGTGCACCGCCATCAATACCACCATGACCAGGATCAAGAACAACACGGAAATTATATGCTGGCATTAACTGCGTTTTTGTATCAAAATTGGTTTTTTGCTGTTTTTTTAATATTTCATCAAATTTTTCTAGTGTAGTTTTACGAATATCAATCAGCAACTGCCATAAACCATTATTTAATTTTTTTACGACACTTTTTTCAATTACAAAGGCCGTTTTACTTGTCAAAATAATGCGTGAAGTCTGCATGTCAGAAAAAGCATAACGCACATCTGAAAGCATAACGGATAATGTATTCTGTTTCTTTAAAGGCGTATTTTGCATCGAAAAGTCAATTGTAGGTAAATTGATCACCAACCGTGCTGGCCTGTCCAAAATCTGTAAACGAACATTTGGTTTTGAATTGAAAACCGCAATAATACGCGTATGAACACTATCACCAATGGTTCGAAAATTAATAAGTTTCAGAGGATCTGCGGCTTGAACACTGGTTTGGAATAGCAAAAATAATAATAAAAAGTATGTGACAAGCACAATAACATTCCCATAAGCTATTTTCAGCTTTTTGGTAAAGAAAACTCTTATCATAAGCAAAATACTCTACATTACATTTGAATAACTTATCTTGGTTATATAAAAACGATACACCAATTTATTCTCTATTTTTCAATAAAAGCTAAATAAACACCCAAAAACGAAATTAAGGTCATTAAAGACATTATCATTATACATGATTTACATTGTTACTTGCCAAACGCATGATATCAACATAAAAGAATATTTATGCTTCCTAGCTGATAATAGTCATCTAAATTATCTGTAACTCATATTAAGTTGTCTTTAGAGGTTTTTTGCCTATTATGCATTGAGACTTTGTTTATGGATGAAAAAATTCTATGTTATAACATTAGGATTGCATTACTTAAGATTCGTTGGTTCGGATATCCGAACTGTTTTAAAGATTATTTTACCGGAGACTTTTAAGAAATATGAGTCATAAAAAACAGATGGAGATAATGATGAGAAATGGTGTAAATGCAGTCATGCCTTTGCACGTGGTGTTCCGTCCTGTTTTTCTGGTATCTCCCTTTTATGGCAGACAGCCTTTTATATTTACGAATAGTTATAGCGTTCGTTTGAATAAAATTGTGCATGTCGCCTTCAGGATATTAGCTTATGTCAAACAAAATGCTTATAGATGCCTCCCATCCGGAGGAAACACGTGTTGTTGTTGTTCACGGCAACAAAATTGAAGAACTTGATTTTGAATCAGAACATAGAAAACAGCTCAAGGGGAATATTTATCTCGCACGTATTACGCGTGTAGAACCGTCTCTCCAAGCAGCTTTTGTTGAATATGGTGGAAACCGACATGGTTTTTTAACATTTTCTGAAATTCATCCTGATTATTATCAAATTCCTATTGCTGATCGCCTTGCTCTTCTTGAAGAAGAGGAAAAAGCAGCTGTAGGAGAAAATTCTGTAGATTCCTTTACGGAAGAAGCAACTAAAAATAAAAAACGCTCCAGAAGAACAAAAAAAAATGGAAAAAACAATGTCATAGCAGCCGATATTGAAAATGATATCACATCTGAATCAACAATAATTGATAATACAGAAGAAGCATTAAATACCGATATCTCTTATGATGAGATCGAAATGGTTGGTGCTGAGGACATCCGTGAAGAGCTCCCAATTTATCAAAGAAAACAAGGGCGCCAGTATAAAATTCAAGAAGTCATTAAACGACGTCAAATTTTGTTGGTACAAGTCATCAAAGAAGAGCGTGGTAATAAAGGTGCTGCCCTTACAACATATCTGTCTTTAGCAGGTCGTTATTCTGTTCTAATGCCCAACACAGCACGTGGTGGTGGTATTTCACGAAAAATTACGAACGTACAAGACCGTAAGCGTCTTAAAGAAATCGTAAAAGAATTAGCCGTTCCAAAAGGTATGGGCGTTATCTTACGAACAGCTGGTGCCAATAGAACAAAAGCTGAAATTAAACGTGATTATGAATATCTTATGCGGTTATGGGATACTATTCGCACTTTGACACTCGAGTCAACGGCGCCATGCCTTGTCCATGAAGAAAGTAATCTCATCAAGCGTTCTATACGAGATCTTTACAATAAGAACATTAGTGAAATTCTTGTCTCTGGAGAGCAAGGATATCGTGAAGCGAAAGACTTTATGCGTATGCTCATGCCAAGTCATGCAAAAGTTGTGCAACCTTACCGTGATCCTACACCCATTTTTGCAAGAAATAATATTGAAATTCAACTTGATAAAATGTTGCAACCACAGGTTTCTTTAAAATCTGGTGGTTATCTTGTTATTAATCAAACAGAAGCACTCGTTGCTATTGACGTGAATTCTGGCCGCTCTACGAAAGAATTCTCTGTCGAAAAGACAGCTTTACAAACTAACCTTGAAGCTGCTGAAGAAGTAGCGCGTCAATTACGCTTGCGTGACCTTGCTGGTTTAATTGTGATTGATTTTATTGATATGCTTGAAGAACGCAATGTAAAGCTGATCGAAAAAAAATTAAAAGATTGTTTAAAAAATGATCGTGCTCGTATTCAAGTAGGTCATATTTCACACTTCGGCCTTTTAGAAATGAGTCGTCAACGTATTCGCATATCGGTTTTAGAAAGTACAACACAGCCCTGCCCGCATTGCGCAGGAACAGGAAATATACGTTCTGAATCATCAATTGCATTACATGTCATGCGCTCAATTGAAGAATATCTTCTTCATAATTCGCAATATAATATTATCGTACGCACACCTGTAGCAACAGCGCTTTATGTATTAAATCATAAACGCAACATTCTTGTTAATTTAGAAACTCGCTTTAAGCTTAATATTAGTATTGAAGCAGATGATAGTATTGGAACGCAACATCTTGTTATTTCTAAAGGCTCAATAGCAGAGAGAATTTCTCGATCTTCATTGGAAGATGTTAATAAGCAAGAAATTGGAGATTCTGTTTTCATAGAAAGTGAATCTATTGAAAATCCTTCTCCCATTGAAACAAACCAAAAGCGTCGGCGCAAAAATCGTCACGATGAAATTACTGATCATTCTCTTTCCAACGTTCATAAAAAAGAAGATACCTTGAGTGATGATTCTTATCGTCGAGGACGTCGTCGAGGACGTCGTGGTGGTCGACGCAATCAAGATAATAATTTTCATCAGATTCGCATTCCTTACGCAGAACCAGTGGGAGATTTTGCTAAGCAGGCTTTAGCAGAAATTAAAGCAGCACACCGCAAACATCGTGTTTCACCTGCTAAATCTTTTGAACTTGAAGAAACAAAAAATAATACGCAAGCTCTAGATATACAACAACAGGGTGAATCTAAAAAAATTGATACAAGTATTAAACCTAAAAAACGTTCTTCAAAAGTAGTAGAAAATCAACTTTCTTTAGAGAATGATCAAAATGTCGTAGAACAAAAATCTCTTGAAGAAAAACCTAAAACTAGTTCAGTACGTAAAGCTAAAACAAAAAAAGCAGACAAATCTATTCATAAAGTAGAAGATAAAACTCTTGAAAATAGTAAAAAGTCAACACGTGGAACACGTAAAAAATCATCTTCTAAAGAGACAACGCAAATACAAAAAATATTAGAGAAAGAAACTATAATCGAGATGGAGGAAGTTGTCCAAACTTCTCCTTCCAAAATTGAAGAAACAATTAATCAACCCGTTGTTGTTTCATCAACGCCTAACAATTCTTCCAAAACTGAACGTATTGGTTGGTGGAAACGTAGAATTCTTTCGAAAAATTAAAGATTTAAAAAAACCGCCACAGAAAACTGTGGCGGTTTAAATAAACAATTATAGAAAACGTTTCAACCAATTCTATGGTGTGGGTTTATCAATTTTGCTTTGCTTTTTCTTGCTCAGCCCGCATACGATCTTCAATTTCTTTTTGCTTTGATTGAATGGCTTGCTGCATCTTTATTTGTTCTTGTTGGAAATCTTTTTCCTCCATACCAGGACCGGTATAGGCTGCTGTAAACCCATTAAGAGAAAATTCAATAGGATTAGCTGAACCACGGAAATTAACTGTGGTTACAACCATTTTTGTACCACTTTTCATAGCTGCTATAAGCTTATCATCTAAGACATCATTGGCAATACAACTTGGTCCATTACAAATAATATAAGGAATTTTTTTAGAGAAGT
Source organism: Bartonella sp. LB28NMGDW (assembly GCF_042194435.1). NCBI lineage: Bacteria > Pseudomonadati > Pseudomonadota > Alphaproteobacteria > Hyphomicrobiales > Bartonellaceae > Bartonella > Bartonella sp. LB28NMGDW. The sequence continues at coordinate 27,296 of NZ_JBHIMX010000009.1, read as the reverse complement.
CGTCACCAATTTTAATGTGAACACCTTCTGGCAAAAAACGACCTGTAGGTACTTGAATACCTATACGTTTTTCATTTTGCTTCCCTTTTATTTCAACAAGATTAAAAGCCGTCAAAGGTTGTCCCGTATTCGATAATACAGTATTCATTGTATTACAAATATCAACATCATGCTGCTTACTGCAAACTTTGTACCAACCTTGTGATAAAGTTTGCGCATTTGCAGAAATACCAGCTATAAGAAAAAGGGCAGCGGCTCCAACTAATACTGAAACAGCAGAATAAACATTTTTATGCGACATGATTAAGTTAATCCTTTCAACGCGCTCTTAAGTAACTTCAAAAAAATATTAAATATAATTCCAACTTAAATTTATTAAATTATAATGAAATAACACTTAATTTTACTATTTTTACTTCAATATAAAAAAAAAAGTCAAATTTAGAGAAAAAATACGACGAGCTATTCTAATTTTTATACACCCATATAATTCCCCTCTTTATCATATTGGTGTTTGATGCAATCTATCCATAAAACACCTCTGTGCATTTAAGCTAAGATTACACAAACGAATCAATATTGCAATATTAATTAGAATAAACTCCTATGCTACTCTAAAAATCTTACTAATTAAACTTTTTACATTTGTTACTCTTCATGTTAAGTTCGTGGAGCCTTAGCAACAGCTGTTGTAATGCATGAAGCTCCGAAATATCAGATAAATTTTACTTTTTTCCTTATGTGATTCGTATGATACGAAAAAATAAAATCATTTACTGTATTATTGAAACATTTCATAAATTAAAACCACTGATTGTCTAAAATTTCTGCATAATTGTAAGAGAACTTTTTCCTAATGGACAATTTTCTGCCCTTGTTTACAAAACAATGGCGATACATTTTTGTAATAAAAGTTTTATATTTTACAGCTCCTAACCAAAAAGTTTAATTTAAAAATACGCTACTAAAGAAGTGCTTTTTTCTTAATTAAAAAACATATTTTCTTAGAGAGAAAATTTATAACTGTTGAAAATATTTTATTTATAATAAACTTCCTTAAAATATAACAACATATTAATTTATAATAATAATTTATCTTTTACATCATCAAATGTTTGTTTTTCATAGCTATTAAGAGCCTTCTGTTAGCAATTCTTTTATATTGCTAGAAACTGGGGCTTATCGAATTAATTGCGTCTTTTACTCAATAAAAATCTTTATCTTTCCAATCAAAATCTTTGCGTAAAATAGCACCTATATCACTCTGCAATATATCCACTAAAACTTTGCAACTAATAATAAATATGAGGATAATTTTCCATTTATTAAATAATTCAGCTTTTCTTCGTATTCTCCTACTTCGTACTCTCTCGCTATATCTACCCTAGAGATAAATTTTTATTTTTTCAAATAGATCCTGTAATTTCGAACCAAGATTATAATATTTATTCTTCAGATTTTTCAGTTCTTTTAAAAACTTATTTCGTTCCTGCAAAAGCTTCTAGTATTCTGCTTTAGAAAATTTTTTCCCAAAATATCTAAATGATAAATACTTATCTTCAATAAATTATATGCTATCTTTAGTATTCTTTCTTTTGTTTTTTAATGTTGGTATTGTTCCTTAGAAGATAAATCAGCGTGAGCGTTTTTATGCCATATATTACAGGGAGTAAAAACTATCGTTAGTAACTTTTGTAATGAAGAAAGCATGTTATCTTGGCTTAAGTTTTTGCTTTTTAGAGAAGATACTTATATGCACGTTCTATTTATTGCGGTTACACCGTCTAAGCTATTTTCTTCATTATATCAATATATCTTATGATGAAGAACGCAAAATGAATATGTAAGAAGTTCTTTTATTATAAACTTAAATTTTATTCTTATAAAAAATTAATAACTATTTGTTTTTATATAATAATTTTATAAAAACGAGTAACAATTCTGAAACAACAAAGAAGTTTTTAACCAGAATGTTGTTCTGCCATTTCGACAAGCTGTGTCATAATATTCGCTGCTCCAACAAGCCTTTCATCCGCTGTGGACCAATCACGAATAAGAGCGATACTTTGATCTGGTCGAATTTTTGCCATCGAACCTTGTTTTCCAACCCACTGAACAAGAGCAACACTATTTGCAAAATAATTATTGCGAAACTGTATAACAATCCCCTTTGGTCCAGTATCCAATTTTTCTACATGCGCTTTTCGACACAATGTTTTGATATAAAAGACTTTAAGAAGGTGTTGAACTTCAAGCGGTAAAGGACCAAAGCGATCAATTAACTCCGCTGCAAATTCATCAATTTGTTCTAAATCATCAAGTTCTGTTAAACGACGATAAAGCCCCATACGTAATGGCAAGTCAGGCACGAAACTTTCTGGTATCATCACTGTTGTACCAAGTGAAATTTGAGGAGACCATTGCTTATCTTCATTTAGCTCTCCATCTTTTAATTCAGCAACAGCTTCTTCAAGCATTTTTTGATAGAGTTCAAATCCAACTTCTTTAATATGCCCCGATTGCTCTTCACCTAAAAAATTGCCTGAACCACGGATATCCATGTCATGGCTTGCCAATTGAAAACCAGCCCCCAAGGTGTCAAGAGATTGTAAAACTTTAAGACGACGATCAGCAGCAGCTGTTAAAACTTTACCAGCAGGAAATGTAAAGAGTGCATAAGCACGTTGTTTTGAACGCCCTACCCTCCCTCGTAACTGATAGAGTGCAGAAAGACCAAACATCTCAGCGCGATGCACAATTAGGGTATTGGCTGTTGGAATATCAAGACCAGATTCAATAATGGTTGTCGATAGCAAAACATCATATTGCCCATCATAAAATGCATTCATGATATCATCAAGTTGTCCAGCCGGCATTTGTCCATGAGCCACAACGAATTTCAGTTCTGGCACATGTGTTTTGAGATATTCTTCTACAAAAGTCAGATCAGAAATACGAGGACAAATATAGAAACTTTGTCCGCCACGATAATATTCTCGAAGCAGGGTCTCTCGTATAACAAGTGCATCAAAGGGTGAAATAAAAGTACGAACGGCCATTCTATCAATGGGGGGCGTTGTTATCAATGAAAGTTCACGTACACCCGATAATGCTAACCCTAAAGTGCGTGGTATGGGAGTTGCTGAAAGTGTGAGAACATGAATATCACTTTTAAGCTCTTTTAAACGCTCTTTGTGTTTGACACCAAAATGCTGCTCCTCATCAATGATGAGAAGGCCTAATCGTAAAAAATTAACTGCACCACTTAACAATGCATGGGTTCCAATGACAATATCGATTGTACCATCTGAAACACCTTTTTTTACTTGTGCAAGTTCTTTTGCTTTTACAAGCCTTGAAGCATGTCCAATTTTAACCGGTAATCCTTGAAACCGCGAAATAAATGTCTTGTAATGTTGACGTGAAAGCAAAGTTGTCGGTACAACAACAGCAACCTGATATCCATTTAATGCTGCGACAAAAGCACTTCGAATGGCTACTTCGGTTTTTCCAAAACCAACATCACCGCATATCAAGCGATCCATAGGCTTTCCTGAGGCTAAATCGTCTAAAACAGCATCAATTGCATTCATTTGATCTTCCGTTTCTTCATAGGGAAAGCAAGCAACAAACTCATCAAATGGTCCAACTGGTGGAAGTAAAGCAGGCGCAGCACGAGTTATACGTTCTGCAGCTATACGAATTAATTGCCCTGCCATTTCCAATAAATGTTTTTTAAGCCGAGCTTTACGTGCTTGCCAAGCAACACCCCCTAATTTATCTAAAGTTACCTCTGTTCCTTCTGAGCCATAACGTGAGAGAAGCTCAATATTTTCAACAGGTAAAAAGAGTAAATCACCTCCAGCATATCTAATTTTAAGGCAATCTCGTAAAATTCCAGTGGTTTTGATGGTTTTAAGACCAACAAATTGGCCAATACCGTGGTCGATATGCACAATAATATCACCAGAATTTAAAGCAGAAATTTCAGAAATAAAATTTGTATTATTTTTACGCCGCTTTGGCGATCTTATAAAACGATCGCCAAGGATATCTTGCTCTGCTATAACAGCCAAATCTTCAGCCTCAAAACCATGTTCTATCATGATAACAGCTGCTAATATGCGATCTCGTGGTGTTGCTTTGACAGTTTGCAAGGATTTTGCAACATCTATTTTTTTCAATCCATGCTCATCGAGAACTTGTAACAAACGATTGAGAGATCCTTCACTCCAACACGCTAAAAGCACTTTTTTACCAGCAGTGCGTAAAGATGCGATATGATCAATAACACTTGAAAAAACATTTTTTTCCTGCGCATTACGCTCTTTTACAAAATCATATCCCTGTTTAACATTGGTGTGAATAACAGTTTTTTCCGAACTTTGTGGAATATTAAAAGGCGAAAAATCAATACGCTGTGAAGATTGTTGCACACTTTCCAAAACACGCTCTGGAGTTAAATAGAAAAGACTAGGATCTATTGGATGATAAGAAGTAGAATTTTTTTCATCATTTTCGCGCTCTTTGCGCGCGTTATAATAGTCCTCAATAAGACGATAGCGTTCAATGAAGGCTTCTTCTATGAGATGCTCAAAAACTATCGGTAAGTTACCACAATGGTCAAAAAAACTATCAAGGTTTTCATAAAAAAATGGAAGCCAATGTTCCATACCGGCAAAACGCCGACCTTGAGCAATTGCTTCATAAAGCATGTTATTTTTTTGTGATACACCAAATGTACGGGTATAATTGCTCTTAAAACGGCTTATGCGTTCTGGTGTGAGAACAACCTCACTCATTGCCTGTAATAAAAGTTCAGTTTTTTGGCCTGTTGTCCTTTGACTTTCTGGATCAAATATGCGGATACTTTCTAGGGTATCTCCAAAAAAATCAAGACGTAAAGGTTCAACATCCATGGGAGAAAAGATATCAAGTATTCCTCCTCTTACAGCAAACTCACCAACATCACGGACAACCGTAACGCGTTCAAAACCATTGGTTTCTAAAAACTGAATAAGATTTCCCATGTTATTGCGCTGGCCAACACGTGCGTGAATAAGCTGAGCTTCTATCATTTCACGAGGAGGTAACTTTTGCATAATCGCATTTGCTGTTGTTAATATAATTGCAGGATGCGGATCTTTACGTAAATTTGCTATGTGTGCCAATGCTGATAATCGACGTGCCATAACAGAAATTCCTGGTGACACACGATCATAAGGCAAACAATCCCATGCAGGAAATTGAAGTATGGGTAAATTGGGCTCAATAAAATTTAAAACTTGTTGTAAATGAACAATTTTTGTTCCGTCGCGGACAACATAGATGAGCGGTTTACCTTGTGCAATTTCTGAACTTAATTTCGCAAGCGCAAAGGCTTCAAATCCATCAGGAACTCCATCAAAAATCATACGAACAGAATTATTTTTTGGAATAACAATTTTTTTAAATATAGGCATCGGGATTAATAACTTAAGCAAGTACGATAATTGGCAATATCACGAAAAAGTGGACTATCAACTTCAGAGGGTGGCGAAACTTCTCCAGTAATCCATGTGAGTAAATCACGATCATCAAAAGACATAATATATTCAAGTTCAGAGAGCGTTTTATCATTCATTTCAGTAATATGAGTATCGACATAATGTCCAAAAATGAGATCCATTTCACGAATACCGCGATGCCATGCACGAAAAATCAATCGACGACGACGCACATCTAATTGATTTTTGTCAACGACAAAAACTGTCATAAAAAATCTCCTTGAATAAAGTAATATAAACTATTCAATTAGTCGTATAAAATTTGTACCTTGCTTTTAAGGAAGTTCTATAATCTTTTGTTCTTTAAGTGTAATTCGACGATGCATTTGCTTAGCCAAAGCGTAATTATGTGTTGCAATAAGAGCAGAAAGACCCGACTGGCGAACAAGGATAGATAAAGCTTGAAAAACATAAGCTGAAGTTACGGGATCAAGATTTCCTGTAGGTTCATCAGCCAAAAGAACCGAAGGGCCATTTGCTACTGCACGTGCAATAGCAACACGTTGTTGTTCTCCTCCCGATAACTCTGAGGGACGATGGTTAGCACGATGAGAAACACGCAGATACGTCAATAATTTGCGCGCACGATCTTCTGCTATGGATTTTTTTAATCCTGCTATCATTTGCGGTATCATAACATTTTCTAACGCCGTAAACTCTGGAAGTAAATGATGAAATTGATAAACAAAACCAATATCATTTCGTCTTATAGCTGTTCGCTCACTATCAGAGCGCTTTGCACAAGAAATACCCCGTAACATCACATCACCAGCTGTTGGTTTTTCTAATAATCCAGCAATATGAAGAAGTGTTGATTTTCCAGCACCAGATGGTGCAACAAGTGCAACAAGCTCTCCACGATTAAGAATAAAATTCGCTTTATCTAAAACAATAAGCGGCTTATGACTCTCGAAAAAGTGTCTTTCAATCTCTACAAGCTCTAAAATAGCTGTCATTATTCATACCTCAAAGCTTGTACGGGATCTAGCTTAGCAGCACGCCATGCCGGAATGAGAGCAGCAAGAAACGACAAAAATAAAGCCATCATAGCAACCAAGATGGTCTGTTTCCACTCAATTTGTGCAGGCAATTTTGTTAAAAAATAAAGTTGAGGATTAAAAACGTCGACATTAAATAACCAAGATATAAAGTCTTGGATATGATTAATATTAGCGGTCGCGATAACACCTAAAACTAAACCCAATATAGTTCCAATAAAACCAATCATCATTCCTGTAATGATAAATATACGCAAAATCGCACTCTGCTGAGCCCCCATCGTGCGTAAAATCGCAATATCATGACTTTTATCTTTTACAAGCATAATCAGCCCTGAAATAATATTTAAAGCAGCAACAAGAACGATCAGAGAAAGAATGAAAAACATAACATTTCGTTCAATCTGTAAGGCTGAAAAAAAAGCCTGATTGCGTGTACGCCAATCAATTAAATAGACCTGTTGATCAACTGTTTTTTCTACAATAGGTTTTATTTGATCAACAGCATCAGGATCATTTAGAAATAATTCTAAAGACTGAACCTTATCTCCCAAATTAAAAAATATTTGTGCTTCATGGAGAGGCATAAAGATAAATATTGAATCATATTCAGACATACCAACTTCAAAAATAGCAACGACTTTATAAGCTTTCACACGTGGGGTAACGCCAAAAGGAGTCTCATCACCATCTGGAGTAATAATACGAATATCTCTTCCAACTGTCAGTCCCAATTTTTCTGCTAAGCCACTTCCAATTGCAACACCTTCTTCTTCATCAAACCGAGAAATCGATCCTAATTTAATGTTTTGAGAGACTGTTTTAAGCTTTTCTAGATCTTGTTTGCGCATACCACGAACTAATGCGCCAGAGCCACCTTGAACTTCACCTTGAACAAGCGCTTGACCTTCAATAACAGGCAAAGCAAACTTCACACCATTTGTAGATTCTAAAGAAGAAATAAGAGTCTTATAATCAGAAAAACCAGAATCAACAGTTTGAACAATAAGATGCCCATTCATACCAAGAATACGATTGAGAAGTTCTGTACGAAAGCCATTCATCACCGCCATAACAACAACCAGAGCAAATACGCCCAACATAATCCCAATAAGAGAAATAATTGAAATAACAGATGCAACGACATGTTTTTTATTGGGAATCATATAACGAAAAGCGATCATCCACTCATAAGATGAAAACCATTTGTCTTTCAGCCTCTTCATAACATTTCCTATTAATTTATAGAAAGTTGGCTGAGTACATCTTCAACCTTTAGAGATTTTTTTACACCTGTTTTTCGATCTTTAATTTCAACTTCATTTTGTGCAATGCTGTTAGGACCAACAATGATTTGCGTTGGCAAACCAATCAAATCCATTGTTGCAAATTTTGATCCAGGACGTTCATTTCTATCATCTAATAATGGATCAAAACCAGCCTCCTTTAATCCCTGATAGAGAAACTCACATGTCTTTGTGCATTTTTCATCATCGGATTTCATATTGATAATTCCAAAATCAAACGGTGCCATCGACTTTGGCCAAATAATACCATTTTCATCATGAGAAGCCTCTATAGCGGCCGCAACAAGACGCGAAGGTCCAATACCATAAGATCCCATAGAGACTACATGCTCTTTTCCATCTTGTCCCATAACTTTTGCTCCCATTGGAGCAGAATATTTCGTGCCAAAGTGGAAAATATGCCCGACTTCAATACCACGCGCTGAAAGACGATTATGATCAGAAATTTTAGCCCACTCCTCTTCATTATGCATTTCTTCCGTCGCTGCATAAAAAGATGTCCATTGTTTAACAATATCATCCAAAACAGCTTTATCACTAAAATCGATTGAACTATCAGGAACAGTAAGTTCAAGAAATTGTTTATCACAGAAGATAGCGCTCTCTCCCGTTTCAGCCAAAATGATAAATTCATGACTGAGTTCCCCCCCTATTGGACCTGTATCTGCACGCATAGGAATTGCTTTTAAACCAAGACGAGAAAAAGTGCGTAAATAAGCAACAAACATACGATTATAAGATGTTTTAGAACCTTCATAATCAAGATCAAAAGAATAAGCATCTTTCATTAAAAATTCTCGTGCCCGCATCACACCAAAACGTGGGCGAATTTCATCACGAAATTTCCATTGAATATGATATAAATTAAGTGGAAGATCTTTATAAGAACGAACATATGAGCGAAAAATATCTGTTACCATCTCTTCATTGGTTGGACCATAAAGTAAATCACGCTTTTGGCGATCTTTAATGCGAAGCATTTCCAAACCATAATCATCATAACGACCGCTTTCACGCCAAAGATCAGCAGATTGAATTGTAGGCATCAATATTTCTATTGCACCCGCACGTTCTTGCTCTTCACGAATAATTTTACAAACTTTATCAAGCACTTTTTTTCCTAAGGGAAGCCAAGAATAAATTCCTGATGTTTGTTGGCGAATCATTCCAGCGCGCAACATGAAGCGATGAGAAACAATCTCTGCTTCCTTAGGATTCTCTTTTAAAAGTGGAAGGAAATATTGAGTAAGACGCATTAAATAACTAACTCCTAATCACACCTATCATATCGGAACAATTTATCACACCCTCTATTCATCTATAGCCGCATTCTGAATACTTGCAAATATAACGATCTTACTATTTAAAAATTTACCAGGCTTTATTCTTTATTTTTCTTATTTAGCAATAAAATAAAAATGCTCTTCTCTTTTTAAATAACGTAATATGAAAGCTCTTTTATTTTGACCGATGTAAAAAAACTGTACAGATAGGTTTTTTTTGCCAAATTTCATGAACAGCCGCCCTCACAGCACGTCGTGTTGCCTCTCGAATAAGTTCATTATTTTTCTGTTTCATGCGTGGGATATTATAAACTGTATTTTCTATAATATCTAAAAGAATATCTTTTAAACTTTCTCCCTTTCCATTACTTTCAGGTAACCCGAATGTTGTTAGACCTATATCCCCTAATAATTCATGCTTACTATTTATATGGAGAGAAATAGTAACATGACCAGCATAACTTAGTTTGCGACGTTCACGAATCCCTAGTTCATTTTCATCTCCAATTAGGCAACCATCCTTATAGATGCGGCCAACAGGAACTTGATCAACAACTTCTACAGGCTCCGGTGCAAAACGTAACATATGTCCATTTCTGATATCTGTAACAATTTTAATACCCGCTTGACGCGCTAAAGTTGCCTGAGCCTTAAGATGCATTGCTTCCCCATGTACAGGAACAAGTATCTGTGGCTTTACCCAATCATACATCTGTAAAAGTTCTGAACGACGGGGATGACCGGAAACATGAACAAGTGCATCTTCATTCGTGATAATTTCAATACCCAAATCAATGAAACGATTTTGTACCTCAATAATCGCTTTTTCGTTTCCTGGAATACTTCGTGATGAATAAATAACGGTATCACCAGCAGAAAGTGTAATATTTCTCATTCCATCACGTGACAGTTTAGCCAAAGCAGCACATGGCTCACCTTGGCTCCCTGTGACAATTAAAACAAGATCTTTTCGCGAAATGTAACCATAATCATCTTCCGTTACAAATGGTGCTAAACCATTCATATAACCAAGCTCTTGTGCAACCATAATACTTCGCTTAAGGGAACGCCCAATGACAAGCACCTTACGTCCAGCAGCTTCAGCTGCAAGAGCAATAGAACGTATCCGACCAATATTAGAAGAAAAAGTTGCTATTGCAACGCGCCCTTCAGCTTTGGAAATAATCTCAGAAAGACTGGCTTGAACCTGCTGCTCTGATGGAGATATACCATCCCGACACGCATTTGTAGAATCACAAAGTAATGCTAAAACACCTTTTTTTCCTAACGCACGAAATCTTTTTTCATCCGTCACAGCCCCAAGTGAAGGAGTATGATCAATTTTCCAATCACCAGTATGAATCACAGTCCCCAAAGAGGTTGTAATTGCTAAAGATACAGATTCTGGTATTGAATGGTTAACAGCTATAGCCTCTACAGTAAAGGAACCTACCTGAAAACAATCACCAGCTTGAAAAATATTGAGTAAATTTTTTTGAGATTCAAAATCTAATTGTTTTTTAGTTTCCAATAATCCTGCTGTAAAAGGCGTACAGTAAATTGGAACTTGTAGCTTTGGCCATAAATCAAGAACGGCCCCATAATGATCTTCATGTGCATGTGTTAAAACAAGACCCCGTATATTATGTTTTTCACTTTCTAGAAAACGAATATCAGGAAAAACAAGGTCGACTCCTGGTAATTCAGAACCAGCAAAACTAATTCCCATATCAACCAGCAGCCATTCACGAAGATGTTGGGGACCAAATCCGTAAGCAGCTAAATTCATCCCTATTTCACCTACCCCCCCCAGAGGTAAAAAAACAAACTCATTCTTATTAGCTGCAACCATAAACATCTCCCAAAATCATTAAGGTATCTGATGGTAAAATAATTTTTTAATAACAACCTGCATTAATAGAAGCAGCCGAACCAAAATGAATATCTCCAGCTGTTATAATGGCTGTCTGACCATTTTTTTGCTTTATGATGCAGTTAAAATCACTATCAAGACCATCAAAAACACCCTCAATGACTTTTTCATCATTCACCACTTTGACATGTTTCCCAAGGTGAGCAGAATATAAAAGCCATTTTTTTCGGATTATTTCACATCCTTTTGGTTGTTTCCAAAGAAGGTAATTTCTAGAAAAACACTCCGTCAAAACCGTAAATAATTGTTCTGCTTCAATATGCAAACCGATATTCTTTAAGCTTGAAGTGGGATAAGGTGCATCTTCATAATTATATTTCACATTTATTCCAATACCAATAACCAATGCATATTGTTGTGATGACAACTTTAAAATCTCAAGCAAAACTCCTGAGCTTTTAGCTCCTTGTAACAAAATATCATTTGGCCATTTTAAACTCACAATATTGTTTGTCTGATTTTCATCTTTTATCAATTGTTTTATTGCCTCTACCACACTTATTCCAGCAACAAAACCAAGTTGAGCTGCAGTTTGATGAACAATATCATCAATTAATAAAAGACTAGAATAAAGGTTCCCTTTGGGACTAGACCAAGTCCTCCCTCTTCTTGCTCTTCCCTGTGATTGTTCTTGTGCAACAATCCAAAGATTACCTTGATGACCAGTTTGCGCTTTTCGTTGCGCAGTGAGATTTGTTGAGTCAACACTATCGTACGCTTCAATAGTGTATCCTTGTTCTTGAGCAAAATCTGATAAAATATAAACCATATTCATTAAAACAATGCAGCTGCTGCTTTTTCTGCTAATTCAGCAAACCAAACTCCAAAAAGTGTATAAAATAAAATAAACAATGCAGAAAGACCAAGACAAAATTGAAGCTCATTCGATAAAACAACAAAATGCGCTTTTGCGTCATCAAACCACATAATTTTAATGACTCGTAAATAGTAAAAAGCTCCAACGACAGACGCTATCATCCCAACGACTGCAAGTGGCGTCAGACCAGCATGGACAGCAGCAGAAAATGTATACCACTTCCCAAAAAAACCAGCCATAGGTGGTACACTGGCTAACGAGAAAAGCTGTATTGTCATAACAATAGCCATAAACGGATTTGTCTTTGCTAACCCTGAAAGATCATAAATATTTTCAACATTGCCATTCTGAGAGCGCATTCCAAGAATAAAAGCAAATGAGCCAATCGTCATTCCAAGATAAATCGTCATATAAAGAATAACACTTTTTATTCCTAGCATATCTCCAGCAGATAAACCAACAAGTGCATAGCCCATATGACTGATCGACGAATAAGCCATTAAGCGCTTAATGTTATTTTGACCAATTGCAGCAAATGCACCAAGTATCATTGATGCAATCGCCATGAAGACCAAAATTTGTTGCCATGCAGGCATCACATTATCAACACGCCCTAGGGGAATAAAGGTCATCACAATAATACGGATGATTAAAGCCATTGCAGCAACTTTAGGGGCACCAGCAAAAAATGCCGTAATCGGTGTTGGCGCTCCTTCATAAACATCAGGTGTCCACATATGAAATGGAACAGCAGAAATTTTGAAAGCCAAACCAGCTAAAATAAAAACAATTCCAAAAATGACCCCCAATTGTAAATTTTTACCTTTTAAAGCAAGAGCAATTTCGTGAAAACCAATTTGACCGGTAAAACCATAAAGTAAAGAAATACCATAAAGCAGCAATCCTGAAGATAATGCTCCTAAAACAAAGTATTTTATACCAGCTTCAGAAGATTTTACATTATTACGATTAATCGCTGCTAAAACATATAAAGCTAAAGATTGCAGTTCTAACCCCATATAAAGCGACAGCATATTACCAGCTGAAATCATAAACATCATTCCAAGGGTTGCTAAAAGAACAAGCACTGGAAATTCAAATATATTAAACTTTTGTGCATTGGCAAAACCAACAGACATGATAAGAGAAAAGAGTGCACCAATAAGCATTAAAATTTTCATATAACGACTAAAGGAATCGATAACGAGCGCATTGGTTTGAAATGAACCATTTTTCGGAAAAACTATAAGAATAATAATAGTTGCCACAAGAAGTGCCATGGCTAAACCTGTCACTGTTAAAGAAGCACGTGTATTGGAATAAACACCAAACATAAGCAACACGACAGCTCCTAATGCGATTAAAAGCTCCGGAAGAATTAAGACTAATTGCGCTATTATTTCAGTTTGCATGTGCATTCTTCCCTTATCTAGTGCAGTTTATTGATGAGGGTTTCTACGGAAAACGCCGTTGCTTTAAGAATAGGCGTTGGATAGATACCAAAGAATATTGTAAGAACAACCATTGGATAAAGGATGAATTTTTCTCTTAAAGAAAGATCTATTAATACTTTTAAATTCTCTTTATCCAAGGAACCAAAAACCACACGCCTATAAAGATAAAGGGCATAGGCTGCCGATAAGATAACACCTGTTGTTGCTAAAACAACAACCAATTTATTTACTTGAAAAACACCTATTAAGGTTAAAAATTCACCCAAAAATCCTGAGCTTCCAGGCAAACCAACATTTGCCATAGTAAAAATTAAGAAAACAACAGCATATTTAGGCATATTATTCACTAAACCACCAAACGCTGAAATTTCACGTGTATGCAAGCGATCATAGATAACCCCAACACAAAGAAACAACGCTGCTGAAACAATTCCATGGGATAGCATCTGATAAATAGCCCCTTGTATCCCTTGTTCATTCGCAGAAAAAATGCCCATTGTCACATACCCCATATGAGCTATTGAAGAATAAGCAATAAGCTTTTTGATGTCATTTTGAACAAGTGCAACCAACGACGTATAAATAATAGCGATAAGTGATAATGTGAAAATCAAAGGTGCAAAATCTGCTGAAGCGATAGGAAACATAGGCAAAGAAAAACGAAGAAAACCATACCCACCTAATTTGAGTAAGACACCAGCTAAAATAACGGAACCCGCTGTCGGTGCTTCCACGTGAGCATCAGGAAGCCATGTATGAACCGGCCACATTGGCATTTTAACTGCGAAAGAAGCAAAAAATGCAAGCCATAACCATATTTGCATATGAGCAGGAAACTGGTAATTGAGTAAAGTTGGTATATCAAGTGTCCCAGCCTCCCAATACATAGCCATAAGAGCAACCAGCATAAGCACTGAACCAAGTAAAGTATATAAGAAAAACTTTATACTTGCATAAACACGACGTGCTCCACCCCATACACCTATGATGATAAACATTGGAATAAGGCTACCTTCAAAAAAAACATAGAATAGCATTGCATCAAGAGCACAAAAAACGCCAATAATCGCAACTTCTAGAAGAAGAAATGCAATCATATAAGCCTTTAATCTCTCTTTAACATTTTCCCAACTTGCTAAAATACAAAAAGGCAAAAGAAAAGCCGAGAGAACAACAAAAAGAATAGAAATACCATCAACCCCCATATGATAGCTAATGCCCCCCCCTAACCAACTGGACTTTTCAACCATTTGAAAATTTGGGTTGCTAGAATCAAATCCTATCCAAATAATTAAAGAAATAATAAAAACAAATAGAGTCGTAAAAAATGCGACATTACGTATATTATGGCGTGCTACTTCACTATCATCTTTGATAAACAAAATCAGAAGCACACCAATAAGTGGCAAAAATGTAACCGTAGAAAGAATAGGCCAATCGGTCATTAGTTTACGCCCCCGATCATCATCCATGTAATGAGTAATGCAACGCCGATAAGCATTGCAAATGCATAGTGGTAAAGATAGCCTGTTTGCAATCGAACAATTCTATTTGTAATATCAACAACACGCGCTGCGATACCATTAGGACCTAAACCATCAATAATTTTACCGTCTCCCACTTTCCAAAGAAAAGAACCAATTCTAAAGGTAGGACGAACAAATAAAAAGTTATATAATTGATCGAAATACCATTTTTGGTAAAGAAAATTATATGCTCTTGGCATAATACGAACCATTTTCTTAGGAAGAGATGGAATAGAAACATAAAATAAATAAGCTAAAATAAACCCAAGAACCATCGCTATAAATGGCGACCATTTTACCCAATTAAAAACATGGTGGGAATCATGAAGAATGTGATTGTGGCTGCTTGTAAATAATGCTCCCTTCCAAAAAGCATTATACAAGTCACCAAAAAAGTAAGGTTGGAAAACGACACCAGAAAATATTGCTCCAATAGATAAAAGAAAGAGTGGAATCAACATAACTGGAGGCGATTCATGAACATGATGCATAACATCAACTGTTGCCCGTGGTTTACCATGGAATGTCATAAAGATAAGCCGCCATGAATAGAAACTTGTTAAAAAGGCGGCAAAAACAAGAAGATAAAAAGCATATCCTGAAGCAATATTATGGGATGCAAAAGCAGACTCTATAATCGCATCTTTCGAGAAAAAACCTGCAGTCCCGAAAAGTGTTCCTGGAATCCCAACACCGGTCAATGCAATGGTCCCGACCATCATCATCCAATAGGTGACCTTTATATGTTTGCGTAACCCACCCATTTTTCGCATATCTTGTTCATCAGATACAGCATGAATCACAGAACCTGCACCAAGAAACAATAAGGCTTTAAAAAAAGCATGCGTAAAAAGATGAAAGACAGCAGCGCCATAAGCTCCAACACCTAATGCCACAAACATATAACCAAGTTGAGAGCATGTAGAATAAGCAATAACACGCTTAATATCATTCTGCACCAACCCCACAGTTGCTGCAAAAAACGCTGTTGTTGCACCAACAATAATAATCACGGTCAAAGCAGTCGAAGAAAGTTCAAAAATTGGCGACATACGCGCAACCATAAAAACACCAGCCGTTACCATTGTAGCGGCATGAATAAGCGCTGATACAGGGGTTGGCCCTTCCATTGCATCAGGCAGCCAAGTATGTAAAAGAAATTGTGCTGATTTTCCCATCGCACCAATAAATAATAAAAGACATGTAATGGTAATTGCCGTCTGCCCATCAAATTGCCAACCTAAAAATGTCATATTTTGTATAAAGCTATTGTTTGCAGCTTTTGCAAAAATAGAGGCAAAATCAACCGATTGGAATAAAACAAAAATACTAAAGATTCCTAAGAGAAAACCAAAGTCTCCAACACGATTGACCACAAAAGCTTTCATTGCAGCCTTATTAGCAGAATCGCGCTGAAACCAAAAACCAATGAGTAAATAAGAAGCAAGTCCTACACCTTCCCATCCAAAAAACATCTGAATCAAATTATTGGATGTAACCAACATAAGCATCATAAATGTAAACAAAGAAAGATAAGAAAAAAAACGAGACCTTGAAGGGTCATGGTGCATATAACCAATTGAATAAATATGCACCAATGCCGAAACACTGTTCACAACAATAAGCATGACAGCTGTTAATGCATCAACATGTAAAGCCCAGTTAAAGCTTAAGTCAGCAACAGTCATCCAATGTAATACCAATACGTCAATCTTTGGAATATGACCAAGTGCAATACTGAAAAATGCTATCCACGATAATATGGCAACAACAACCATAAAGCTACATGTTATCAATTCACTCGCACGATCTCCTATCGTTTTTCCACCCAGTGCAGCAATTAAAAAACCCAAAAGCGGAAGAAAGACAATCGTATAATACATCACTGGTTAGCCTTTCATTACATTAACATCTTCAACCGCAATGGAACCACGATTACGGAAAAAAACGACCAGAATTGCTAAACCAATGGCAGCTTCAGCAGCTGCTACGGTTAAGACAAATAAAGCGAATATCTGACCAACGAGATCATGAAGAAATGCTGAAAACGCAACAAAATTGAGATTAACTGAAAGCAATATAAGCTCAATGGACATCAAGATAATAATCACGTTTTTTCTGTTGAGAAAAATTCCAGCAATACCAATTGTAAACATCAAAGCAGAAACAGTGAGATAATGTGTAATATCAATATACATCTACATAGCCCCCCCTTACATACCTTTACCTGATTCAACTTGTTTGATTTCAATGGCACTTTCTACCGTTCTAGAAACTTGCTCCGCAATAGATTGCCGCTTTACTCCTAATTTATGACGAAGTGTTAAAACAATAGCCCCAATCATTGCAACCAATAAAATCATTCCAGCAATTTGAAAATAGAAAACATAATCCGTATAGAGAATATCTCCTAATGCTTGTGTATTTGTTCGCTGCGCTAAATCTGGCATTGGTTGCGTAACATGTGTTCTCAAAACTGGAGAAAAATAGCTACTCACAAAAACAACAATCAATTCTACAGCGATAATAACACCAATAAGAGCTCCAATAGGAGCATACCGAAGAGTTCCACTCTTTAACTCAGCAAAATCAACGTCAAGCATCATAACGACAAACAAAAATAAAACAGCGACAGCTCCTACATACACAACAAGCAGAATAAGCCCTAAAAATTCTGCTCCTGCAAGCAAAAATAAAGCTGCTGCATTAAAAAATGCGAGAATTAAAAACAAAACAGAATGCACTGGATTGCGTGCTGTAATAACAATAACTGCACTTGTTAGCATAATAAAAGCAAACAAATAGAAAAATGCCGCCGCTAGATCTGTTAGCATAGGCTTCTCCTTAATTATTCAAACAATTGGTATAAACTTCATACCAGATTACAATTTATCGGAAAATATCCGACACCTCATTTAACGATACACTTAGCGATAAGGCGCATCCATCAATATATTGCGAGCAATTTCTCGCTCCCAGCGATCTCCATTTAATAAAAGCTTTTCTTTATCATAATAAAGTTCTTCACGTGTTTCCGTCGCAAACTCAAAATTTGGACCTTCGACAATAGCTTCAACCGGACAAGCCTCTTGACAAAAACCGCAGTAGATACATTTAACCATATCGATATCATAACGAACAGTTCTACGCGTACCATCATTGCGCCGTGGTCCAGCTTCAATTGTAATCGCTTGAGCAGGACAAATTGCTTCACATAATTTACAAGCAATACACCTTTCTTCACCATTTGGATAGCGACGCAATGCATGCTCACCGCGAAAACGCTGAGATACAAAGCCTTTTTCATAAGGATAATTAATCGTGGGCTTTGGTGAAAAAAATTGACGCATGGCTAAGAAAAAAGCACTCACAAATTCCAATAGAAGAAGTGACTTTGCCGCCTGAATAAAACCTGACATCGTAAAATCTCCTCTTAAACGAAATCCGTAAACTTTAAAAAAGCAGCAGTTATCACAACCATTGCTAGTGAGAGAGGAAGAAAAACCTTCCAACCAAGCCGCATGAGCTGATCATAGCGATAACGTGGAACAAATGCTTTAACCATAGCAAACCAAAAAAATACAAAACAGACTTTTAAAATAAACCAAATGATACCAGGAACCCAATTAAGCCACCAAACATCTAAAGGTGGCAGCCAACCGCCTAAAAATAGAATAGTTGTTAATGCGCACATTAAAACAATCGCAACATATTCACCAAGAAAGAAAAGCATGTAAGGCGTTGAAGAATATTCTACCATATGACCAGCTACAAGTTCAGATTCTGCTTCCACCAAATCGAATGGAGGACGGTTTGTCTCTGCAAGCGCAGAAATAAAAAATATAATAAACATTGGAAAAAGGACCAACCAATTCCAATCGAGAAAGCTGTTAAAAGGAAGACCAAGAGTTGTACCAATTCCAGAACTTTGTTTATGAACAATTGTTGTGAGATCCAACGAACCACTTATTAAAATGACAGTCACAAGCACAAAACCAATGGAAACTTCATAAGAAACCATTTGTGCCGCCGAACGAAGGGCTCCTAAGAAAGGATATTTTGAATTCGATGCCCATCCCCCCATAATGACACCATAAACCTCAAGAGATGAAATGGCTAAGATATAAAGCAAGCCAACATTAATCTTCGCAACCTCCCAGCCCTCATTGACAGGAATAACAGCCCAAGTTGATAAAGCAAGTGTCGCTGAAACAAAAGGAGCCAAAAGAAAAACACCCTTATTTGCACCTGCAGGGATAATAGGCTCCTTAACAACAAATTTAATTAAATCTGCAAAAGACTGTAACAAACCCCATGGACCAACAACATTTGGTCCACGACGCAATTGCACCGCTGCCCAAATCTTTCTATCTGCGTAAAGAAGATAAGCAACTAAGATCAAAAGAACGACCAAAAGAAGAAGTGTTTTTCCAACTATAATCAGTAATGGCAATAGCCAAGTCATAAAGAAATCATACATCATTATTCCTTTTCCTTTGCCTTACTTTATAGTTTGCGTAGCACGGTTTTTTGCAAGAGATGAACATTCAGCCATAACAGCAGAAGCACGTGCTATCGGATTTGTTAAATAAAAGTCTTTAACCATAGAAGTAAAGGTGTGACTCTCTAGAGAAACCATTTTTGAACCAAGCGCCTTAAGACCACTTATATCAGAAGGTACTATATCATCAACAGCACAAAGGTGTGGATAATCATTAAACAAGCATTGTCTTAATTGAGAAAGAGAATCAAAAGGGAGCCTTTGTCCTAAAATATCCGATAAAGCACGCAAAATAGCCCAATCTTCTTTTGCTTCACCTGGAGCAAAACCAGCCCGATTTGTCATTTGGACACGTCCTTCTGTATTCACATAAAGCCCTGATTTTTCAGTGTAAGCAGATGCAGGCAAAATAACATCAGCAGCATGTGCACCATTATCACCATGGCTACCAATATAAACTGTAAAAGCTTTTGTATTGGCTAATTCTACTTCATCAGCACCAAGTAAAAATAAAACTTCACAGGTTTTAAGAATATTTGCAACCCCAAGCTTAGAAGTAAAGCCTATGTCCAATCCTCCAACAATCGATGCTGCATTATGAAGAATCCCAAACCCATTCCATTCTTCACTAAGAGCACCAATATTGTCAGCTAATTTAGCAAGACTTTTTAAAACAGATAAACCTTCATTTCCTGAAACAGCTCCCTCTCCGATAAGAATAAGGGGCCTCTTCGCTTCTTTTAAGACATTTAAAAAAACATCCTCTCCACGAATAAGTGTCGTTAATGTATCACTCCCAGATCCAAGATAAGAATAAGGATAACGTAAATCGACTTTCTCTCCAATTAATGCAATAGGAAAATTTCCCATCCGTTGGCGCTTTAAAATACGCGCATTTAAAACAGCCGCTTCATGACGTGGATTAGATCCCACAATAAGCAGTGCATCAGCCTGTTCAATACCTGCAATTGTAGGATTAAAAATATAACTCGAACGCCCAAACTCAGGCGATAAAGCCCCCCCTCTTTGGCGACAATCAAAAAGCGTTGAGCCCAAAGAACTCAATAATGCTTTAAGGGCATACATTTCCTCAACAGACGCAAGATCTCCAGCAATCGCTCCAATTTTTTCTGGCAAGGTTTTAGAAACCACCATTTTAATTTTTGCAAAAGCTTCTGTCCAACTGACAGGCTGAAGCTTTCCATCTTTGCGTACATATGGCCTATCAAGCCGCTGAGTGCGCAATCCATCCCAAATAAAACGCGTTTTATCAGAGATCCATTCCTCATTTACATCTTCATTCGTACGCGGCATAATCCGCATAACCTCACGGCCACGGCTATCAATACGGATCGCACTACCAAGCGCATCCATCACATCAATTGATTCCGTTTTTACCAATTCCCACGGACGAGCATGAAACGCATAAGGTTTTGAAGTTAAAGCTCCCACCGGACAAAGATCAATAACGTTTCCCTGTAATTCAGATGTCATAGCTTTTTCAAGATATGTCGTAATTTCAGCATCTTCGCCGCGACCGATCAAACCAAGCTCAGAAATACCTGCGACTTCTGTTGTAAATCGAACACAGCGTGTGCAATGGATACACCGTGTCATAACTGTCTTCACAAGTGGCCCAATATATTTATCTTCTACAGCACGCTTATTTTCACTATAACGAGAACAATCACGCCCATAAAGCATTGCTTGATCTTGAAGATCGCATTCTCCCCCTTGATCACACACAGGACAATCCAAAGGATGATTAATGAGAAGAAATTCCATAACACCTTCACGTGCTTTTTTTACCATCGCCGTATTGGTAAAAATCTCAGGTGCTTCACCGTTAGGCCCCAATCGTAAATCACGAACCCCCATAGCACAAGAAGCCTGAGGTTTCGGAGGACCACCCTTAACCTCAACCAAACACATACGACAATTTCCAGCAATTGACAAAGATTCATGAAAACAAAAACGTGGAATTTCTGCCCCAGCCGCCTCAGCAGCCTGAAGCAACGTGTAGTAATCAGGAACTTCAATCTCTTTGCCATCAACTTTGATATTTATCATCACCCATCCAACCTGCGGATAACCCACTTAAAATTTGCATTCGGCTGCTCTTTAAAAAATCTTCTATCCTACAGCTTCTAAAGCAATATTTTTGCTTTGGACTACATTTCGCGTGTATTCATCAATTCTACGCTCGATTTCCGGACGAAAATTACGTATCAATCCCTGTACAGGCCATGCGGCAGCATCACCAAGCGCACAAATAGTGTGTCCTTCAACCTGTTTCGACACTTCAAACAAAAGATCAATCTCGCGTTTTTGCGCTCTTCCCTCAACCATACGCCCTAAAAGACGCATCATCCACCCCGTCCCCTCACGACACGGTGTACACTGACCACAACTCTCGTGCTTGAAAAAAGCAGCTATACGCCAAATTGCCTTGATAATATCGGTTGATTTATCCATAACAATCATTCCCCCCGTGCCAAAAGAAGACCCAACATCTCGCATCCCATCAAAATCCATGATTGCATCGATCATATCCTCACCACGGACAACTGGACAAGAAGCTCCCCCTGGAATAACTGCTAAAAGATTATTCCATCCACCACGAACACCACCCGTATGTTTTTCAATTAATTCACGGAATGAAACACCAAGAGCGTCTTCAAATGTACAAGGTGCATTAACATGCCCTGAAACCATAAATAATTTCGTTCCAACATTATTTGCTCGTCCGATTGATGAAAACCACGAAGCACCCCGCCGCAAAATCGTTGGAACTACAGCAATGGACTCTACATTATTTACTGTTGTTGGACAGCCATAAATCCCCATATTGGCAGGAAATGGTGGTTTAAGCCGAGGTTGTCCCTTTTTCCCCTCAAGACTTTCAAGAAGAGCTGTTTCTTCACCACAAATATAAGCACCAGCTCCATGATGAATAACAATATCACAAGCATGCCCATATTTCGTTTTTTTGCCAAGTAAACCTGCATCATAGCATTCATCAACGGCAGCTTGAAGCGCTTCACGTTCACGGATATATTCACCACGAATATAAATAAAAGCAACATTGGCTCCCATAGCAAAAGTAGCAATTGCACATCCTTCAATCAAAGTATGGGGGTCATGACGTAAAATATCACGGTCTTTACAAGTTCCAGGTTCAGATTCATCGGCATTGACAACCAAATAATGAGGACGCCCATCATTCTGCTTTGGCATAAAGGACCACTTCATTCCGGTAGGAAAACCAGCACCACCACGACCGCGTAAACCCGATGCCTTCACCTCATCAATGATCCAATCACGACCTTTGTCAATCATCTCTTTCAGACCATTCCAATGCCCACGCAACATCGCAGCCTTTAATGATTTGTCTTTTAAACCATAAATATTGGTGAAGATACGATCTTTATCAGCTAGCATACCCCACCTTTTTTTCTATTACCCATAGCATTTTCCGCTTTTCCTCAAATGCAATTTTTAAATATCTTTTCAAAACTTCTTACTTTTCATTAAATGTTGCCATCATGGGTAGAATAATAAAATATTTTCTCAAGAAAAATACTTAATTATGTTCCCACTCTTTCCTTATCCTTTTTGGGTGAAGACTTAAGAGATCTTTTTTTCCTTCTCATCATCAATAAGAGAAGTTAAACCACTAATCGGTTCCGACGACTTACGGCTACTTTGCGGACCAACCGTTATCTCAGAACCTTTCCCAGCTTCAAATGCATCAATAATTTCTTCAAGACGCTCAGCTGTAAGATCTTCATAAGTATCTTTAAAAATCATAACCATCGGAGCATTCACACAAGCACCAAGACATTCTACCTCTTCCCATGATAAGGTTCCATCCTGATTGGTAACAAAAGGTTCATGATGAATTTTTTTCTGACAAACTTTAATCAATTCACCAGATCCACGTAACATACAAGGGGTTGTACCACAAACTTGAATATGCGCTTTTGTTCCAACAGGCTTAAGCTGAAACTGAGTGTAAAAAGTTGCAACTTCCAGAACACGAATATAAGCCATAGAAAGAATCTGAGCAATATGCTCAATCGCGGCACGTGTCACCCAACCATCTTGCTCTTGAGCACGCATTAATAACGGAATTACAGCAGACTGCTCACGCCCTACAGGATATTTCTCTATAGTATTTTTTACCCATATCTGATTTTCTTTTGTAAAAGAAAACTCAGCGGGCTGATAAACTTCATCTGCAAGACGGCGTACGGACATTAGCGATCAACCTCCCCAAAAACAATATCAATCGAACCCAAAATAGCTGTAGCATCCGCCAGCATATGACCTCTGGTTAAAAAATCCATAGCTTGGAGATGCGCAAACCCAGGAGCACGCAACTTGACACGATAAGGCTTATTGGTTCCATCAGAAACAAGATAAACACCAAACTCACCCTTCGGAGCTTCCACAGCAACATATACTTCTCCAGGAGGCGTATGAAAACCTTCCGTATAAAGCTTGAAATGATGAATTAGTGCTTCCATCGAACTTTTCATTTCACTCCGTTTCGGTGGTACAACTTTGCGATCCAAGCTCGAAACCGGTCCATTTTTTTCAGTACTCAGCAAACGCTCCACACATTGGCGCATAATTTTTGCTGATTGACGCATTTCTTCCATACGAATAAGATAGCGATCATAACAATCGCTATTCTTACCTACAGGAATATCAAATTCCATTTCATCGTAACATTCATAAGGCTGACTTTTACGTAAATCCCATGGAACACCAGCTCCACGAATCATAACCCCAGAAAAACCACGTGCCCAAGCTTCATCAATACTTACAACGCCAATATCCACATTACGCTGCTTAAAAATCCGATTCGGGGTCACAAGCGCATCAAGTTTTCCGAGAGAAACAAGAAATGGATCAATAAAATCACCAATATCTTCAACTAAAGATTCTGGTAAATCTTGATGCACGCCACCGGGACGAAAATAATTTGCATGAAGACGAGCGCCACAGGCACGCTCATAAAAAATCATCAATCTTTCACGCTGTTCAAATCCCCAAAGCGGTGGCGTTAAAGCACCAACATCCATTGCCTGTGTCGTTACATTAAGCAAATGATTAAGAATACGCCCAATTTCAGAAAACAAAACACGTATTAATTGCCCTCTTTTAGGAACTTTAATATCCAATAACTTTTCAACAGCAAGAACAAAAGCATGTTCCTGATTCATAGGAGCAACATAATCCAAACGATCTAGATAAGGAGCCGCTTGAAGATAAGTTTTTGTTTCCATTAATTTTTCGGTACCGCGATGCAATAGCCCAATATGTGGATCCACACGCTCAACAACTTCGCCGTCCAACTCCAAAACCATGCGCAAAACCCCATGCGCGGCAGGATGCTGCGGACCAAAATTGATATTAAAGTTTCGAACATTGACCTCAGCCACAATCAACCCCTTGCCTTTTAAAAAACTTCATATCAAATATCAAAAAAATCTATCATACTAAAAAATATTTAATTATTTAAGAAACACAGTACTCTAATATAATGCCTTATCAAAACCAATATTATTTTTTTTCATCCGCTTTTCCATCACATGGCAAAGTATACTGGCCCCCTTCCCAAGGAGAAAGAAAATCAAAATTACGCATCTCTTGGCGCAAAACAACAGGTTCATAAATCACCCTCTTTGCTTCATTATCATAACGACATTCAACAAATCCTGTCACAGGAAAGTCTTTGCGTAAAGGATATCCTTCAAACCCATAATCTGTTAAAATTCGTCTCAAATCCGGATGTCCTGAAAATAAAATCCCATACATATCATACGTTTCACGTTCATACCACTCTGCGCCAGGATAAACCGTACAAGCTGAAGCAACAGGAGTATTTTCATCCGTACGAACTTTTACACGTAAGCGTAAATTCTCACGAGGAGATAACAATTGGTAAGAAACATCAAAGCGCTTATCGCGAGAAGGATAATCCACACCACTAATGTCTGTGAGATTAATAAATTGACAGCGCGAATCATCACGAACAAACATTAAGACATCGACAATTGCATCAAGACGTGCCACAACGGTCAATTCACCAAAAGCAATAACAGTCTCTTCAAGCTTATTTTTTAACTTATTTTCCAAATAAGCAGCAAGTTCAACCAAAGTTTCATCCATCATGACAAGAAAACTCTCTATCGCTCTATGGATCCGGTACGACGGATTTTTTTCTGTAGCAACAATATGCCGTATAATAATGCCTCTGCTGTAGGTGGACACCCTGGAACATATATATCGACAGGCACGATACGATCACATCCACGCACCACTGAATAGGAATAATGATAATATCCCCCACCGTTTGCACATGATCCCATAGAAATCACATAACGTGGCTCTGGCATCTGATCGTACACTTTTCTTAAAGCAGGAGCCATCTTATTTGTTAGAGTACCTGCCACCACCATTACATCTGACTGACGGGGTGAAGCTCGTGGTGCATAGCCAAAACGCTCATTATCATAATGAGGCATTGAGCATTGCATCATTTCGATAGCACAACAAGCCAAACCAAAACTCATCCACATTAAAGAACCGGTGCGAGCCCAAGTAATCAAAGCATCTGCCGAGGTAACTAAAAAACCCTTATCTGATAATTCAGCATTAATATCACGAAAAAACTTATCATCAGATCCTATCAGCCCACCAGTATTTGGATCAATGATTCCTTTTGGTTTTGGAGCTGCAATCGTTGAATTATTAGATCTTAATTCCATTCCAGGGCTCCTTTTTTCCATTCATATATAAATCCAATAGTCAAAATCGCTAAAAACACAATCATCGACCAAAAGCCAAACATACCTATCGATTCGAATGAAACAGCCCAAGGAAAAAGAAAAGCAACTTCAAGATCAAAAATAATAAATAAAATTGATACCAAATAGAAACGAATATCAAACTTCATGCGTGCATCACTAAATGAATTAAACCCACATTCATAAGCCGATAACTTTTCAGGATCGGGGGAACGATATGCTACAATGTAAGGTGTAATCAACAAAACTCCAGCAATAACCGCTGACACAATAATGAAAATCAAGACTGGCAAATAAGAGCTCAATAAATAAGCCATAACCCTCTTCCATCGTAACGAAACACCTGAGTTTAACACAATGATTCAATATTGCGAAACCAAACAGACAAATTTAACAATCGCTCTATTAACTCTATTCATACTGCTTCAAAGGCATACAGAGCGATACTTTTCTTATCGGCATAGGTAACGCAGAGCAAAGAAAGACGCAAGCCCTATTCTTATAAACCATATAAAAAGGAAGAAAAAACACATTTATCCCCCAATCGAATACTCCACCACCTCACTCATAGCATATGGATATTTAAAAAAGAAAATTTCATAAGGAATCATGAAATGGCGCGAGTGACGGGGCTCGAACCCGCGACCTCCGGCGTGACAGGCCAGCACTCTAACCAACTGAGCTACACCCGCGCATTTTTTTCGAACCAATTTAATTTGGTACAAGCGGTCGTGTAAGGGGTTCATGCGTTTATGTCAAGAAGGATTATGCATTTTTAAAAAAAATTATCAAATACCATCTTTATTCTTGCGTTTAGAAAAATTTTTCCTTAAAGAATCTCCATTCAATTGCTGGTCATTGCATTGGGCGATTAGCTCAGCTGGTAGAGCGCCTCGTTTACACCGAGGATGTCGGGAGTTCGAGTCTCTCATCGCCCACCATATAGCTTTATATTCCTATTAAGCTGTTGATTCTTCATATGTTTTTTTAAGTGAGGGACGCGTAAATAAAAGTTAGGGAATAGGATTTTCTAACGTTTCTCTATAAAGCACGCTTCGCACAATGTTTCTAATGTTTCTTTGAAATCTGCTAACGCTTCTTGATGTAAGCCAT
>NZ_JBHIMX010000089.1:0-1211 GCF_042194435.1 Bartonella sp. LB28NMGDW | reverse complement strand
GCTGTTAAAGTATTGTTTAAGCAGCCATGCAAATGAACCTTCAACAAGTTTACCGGTTTTTGATTTAGGAAGTATAAGCCCTTGTAACTCGGCAAGTGCGCTTTTGTAGTTATCAACAAACTCTTGCGTTCCATAGGTACCGCGTATTCTAATGCGTTTGCCATGACCAATACGTACATACCATACAATTTTGCCATGTTGAGTAATTTGTTTAACGAGATGAGGAGGACGTGGTTTTGGCATGGTATTTTACATCTTAGAGAGTGCGGTTTCGTAATATTCATTCTTTGACAAATCTAAAAGTTTGTCTGGGTGGTTAACTGAATTTGGTATTGGAATATCGGATTTAAGATAGATAAGCAGTTCACCGGTAGGTTTGATTTCTACGAGTTCACAACCTTGTTTTTTAGCTTCTCTTAAAGCGCGTGCAATGGCTGGTTGCGTTATAGCAGCTGGACGAGGCGCCATATCTTTTCTCCTTACATTGAGATGCAATTCACGTGTGGCGTGAATCACGCATTACTTGAAAGTGTTAAGAAGGGTGGGGGTGCTTGTAGATATGCGGGGAACAAAACACCCCCATAAGGTTAAGCAGCTTTTGTTGAGAGTTGTTTTATCTCTCGTTCTATCTCTGCTAAAAAGGTTTCAACAGCTTGATTGATCTGTTCAATTTGTTGATCATCACGGAGAATACGCTTGACTTTCATGCGTAAGTGAAAGAATTCCCCCGTAAAACGTGGGTCATAGCTTACGAAATCACACCATTTTCGTTCTGTACAAGCCATTTGGAATTGCATTTGTGCGTGATATTCTGGTTTGATTTCGTCACCTATACAAAAGCGCATATGTGTTACTGATCTCGGGCATTTAACTTCGATTAAACCGTCTTCTCCAATGAGACCATCGGGGCTAGCCCCCGCCATTTCTATTGTGGGGTGTTGGATAAAGCCGCATTTTGTTATATCGGCATCATAAATGAAGCCATATTCTCTCAAGGCATCATCTTCATGCTCAATACCCCATCTCATATCTTCAGTTTCATAATAGGGGCTTGTTTCGCCTGTTAAGCGCTCTGTTATGAGTTTGATTTTGTAGTCTTCATATTTGCTCGTAGGCAATCCTTTTGTAGTTTTACTGAGTACGCTGTAAATGTTTGATGCGGTGACTTTACCCAAGCGCGCTTGAAACCATTCTGCTGTTCTTTGTTCCAT
>NZ_JBHIMX010000088.1:0-1231 GCF_042194435.1 Bartonella sp. LB28NMGDW | reverse complement strand
TCTTGTTGTCTCTAATATGTAACAGTTCCAATAAATTTGGTATATTCTATGAATAAGAGTCTTTACTTGAAGCTCAAGATTATATTACATGCAACACCTTAAAATTAAGAAGCATATAGAGCATATGATTGTCATTTAACAGTGTAATTATACAAGCTTCAAAAGCGGGGGAAATGATATGGTTTGCACAACACATAAAGCAGGTATATGCAGTACAGTCTATGCTTTTCTCTTAGATTTTAGAAGTATTATTCTCATCAAAAAATTAAAGAATTGTTACGCGGTTGGCGATTTTTTCTGTGACGCTGACGATATGGTTCATTTTGTTGCTCACTTTGAGGGCACAATGAATGCATAGATTTTTTTTCACTTTTGTTTTTGCGGCTTTTTTGTGCCTTTTTTCTTTGCCGAGTTTTGCCGAAAACATTCGTGAGAAAGCGATTAATCAATCAGAGAGCATCCAACGACAACAAACGCAACAACAACGTTTTCAGCAATTACACCGTAGAAACGAAACCCATGGGGTCTTTTTGCCAGACGATGATACCACATCTGCCTATGGTGCTTCGTCTGGTACAACCTGTTTGCTGATCAAAAGTATTGAATTTGTTGGTGCTCAGTTGATTTCTCATACCGACCTTCATGAAGCCATTTCTCTTTGGGAAGGACGGTGCTTGGGGATTGCCGAAATCAATAAAGTGCTCAAAGCGGTAACCAAGCTTTATATGAAGCGCGGCTATATTGCGGTGCGGGCTTATTTGCCTGAGCAGGATTTAAGCGGCGGTCATCTCAAGATTGTTGTTGTTGAAGGTGTGATGGAAGATATCACTCTTGATGGGCATAAAGTTGGAAGGAAATCTCAAGGAGAAATCACCACGGCTTTTCCAAACCTTATTGGGAAGCCGACCAATCTGCGCCAGATAGAGCAAGGGCTTGATCAAATCAATCGGCTTTTCTCACGCCAAGCCACCATTAATCTTGGTGCGGGGAGCAATTCGGGTGGTTCGATACTCGATGTTCATATTGAAAAACAGAAACCTTGGCTTATTACGCTTTCCAGCGATAATCTTGGTGCTAAAGCAACAGGAATTTATCAAACGCGCTTGAGCCTTTCTTTTGATGATCTGTTAGGGATCAATGATCAATGGTCGTTGAGCTATCAGCGCTCCATGGATGGTAGTCCGTATCATTTTTCTCACAAGCGTCCCAATAGTGATACTCTAACGGGATC
>NZ_JBHIMX010000087.1:0-1241 GCF_042194435.1 Bartonella sp. LB28NMGDW | reverse complement strand
TTGCCCATTTGTCAGCCTGGTGCTGTCATCCCGAAGAGAAGTGTCGAAAAGCGCTTAAACAGCCCGTTTTGTAAAAGGTATAAAAATGCATCTGAATGCAAGCCTTAAGTGATAATCAACAATCCGCCATCTTTGCCTTTGCTTGGAACGGCGGGATTGTTTCCTCACGCACATTATTTAACGGATGAAGAACAACAGAATTTACAAAAAGGCTCTGATGGCAACAGGCGTATGTTCTATAATGGTATTTCTAATTCATCTGATGAAGCAGCCCGTAATGCCGTCAAAATGGCTGATAATGCGCATGAACCCCTTTATTTTACCTACCACCCACAAGCTAAAGACAGGCTCGTAGAGATCGGAGTAGCGATTTATGAGTATTTTGGGAGATGGAGTAATTCGACCAAGAAGTTACAAGATTTTGTCTATCGTTATGGTAATACAGGGGCGATTGTTAGTGCGCATAGTCGTGGTAGCTTAACAGTAGGCAATGGAATGCGTGACTTTGAACAGCATGGCATTCACGGTATAGCAGAAAAAACAGATATTTATCTTTATGGACCAGCGGATCATGCTCAATCGATAGCGAATGCATTATATGTCGTAAGCGATGGCAAAAATGATCATGTTTACTTACAAAGCCATGCATCTGACCCTATTAGTACGTTGTTTGGTTACAATGCACCTACTTTTTATAAAGTACCTTTAAATCTAGATTTTTCACTTTTGGAGAAAGGTATAAAAAATCCTTTATATATGACGCTGTTTGTAGGAAACAGTTTATTGACTACAGCAACCTCTCCATTGATAGAGGGAGGGAGGGCGTTAGGCGGTTATGATCCTAGTCCCCATAATTGTTATGGTGATGCAAGTAAAGCGTGTATAACTAATTATGGAACATCTCCTACTAAACAAATTCATTCAATTTATTCGACTTTAGATCATTTATGGAAGAAAAAATGAGACAAATTTTAAAATTATTGAGTGGTATAGTCCTATTAAGTGTGACTGGATGTGACATATCAAAAATTGACAGCAGTCCTCCAGAGTACGTGAGTATGTGGGAGAAGGCAGGTGCAGATTCTACTGAGGTAGGAAAAGCCTTATTAGAATGTGGAATGCCGAGTCTTATTGATGCTGATTCAGAAAATAGAAAGCTTAGTGTTAATGAGGATGCAACAATTTATGCTTGCATGGTTCAATCAGGATTCCATTATAAAGGGAGAGGAAACTGGTGTTAT
>NZ_JBHIMX010000086.1:0-1247 GCF_042194435.1 Bartonella sp. LB28NMGDW | reverse complement strand
CGTGCAAAAGCACCGCGTGAAGCCGTTGATAAATTGGCAATAGAAATGCGTGCAAAGCGCTTCGGTTTAACGCTACAGGAGGCAAAAAATCCACTTTCTGGGTCTTACATAGGGCGGCTTTGCTTGCAAGGCGTGCTTACTCAAGAGCAATATGATGCCGCCCAGCAATATCTACAGATAAGGAATAATTACCTTTGTGCAAAGGGCTTGCCAAGCGCTGTTTATGATGATGTGTCTACAAATTCAGACCCAGATAGCTTTGAGCAATGGGTTGAAAAAGCAACGCGTCATTATCAATCTGTTCACGAGGCAATAAAAGAGGCGCAACATCTCTATAGACAGTACAATCTTTATGCAGCGCTACAGTACCTTGTTAGTGAAGATCAAGAATTACTACATCTTGTGAGTTCGCTAAAGGTTGCTCTTAATGCGCTTCAAAAGTATTTTTCGCAAAATTATGTAACTATCAATAAAAGTGAATGATAAACTTATATAACGCTTCACTTTCATAATCTAGTTTATGAAGTTTTCTTTTATTTTCAATTATCCGCTTTTCAATTATAGGAAGGACTTTCAGAATTTCTGATTCCTCCATATGGTTCTTAGATTGTTTTGCTTTATTTAGATCCTCTATTACACTTATTTTTTGTAGCATACTGCCGGTTAAATCGCTAAAACTATTGTTTCTTTCCCACAGTATATCATGCCATTCTCTTATCATATTTACATGTTGTTCAAAACGTTCTTTTGATAAAGTCGACATGTTATGCAAGAAATATACTTCTTCTATCATTCTAATTTCTTTGAATCTTTTTTCCCACCATTCGTTTCCATGAATTAGGTGATTATGAAGTTCGGTTTTTAATTCTGTGGTTACTTTTGAACAGAATAACTTATTAAAAAATGAAGAAGATTCTTCAGAATTAGCATATCCATTTGAAGTGGATATAAAACACGTTGTAAAAAGTGTGATAATTAATACTCTTCTAAAGAGAGTTTTTTTTATAGACATTGTTTTCTACCTTAATTTACATCTTAATTATCTAACCGATTCCCTTTGAATATATCAATATGTGTTATTTTTGTGTTGACAAAGTGATGCAAATCGTATTTAATGACAATTACGGCACTAGTCGTATTGTATCTAAATGAGCGTGATGTACAGTTCAAAATCCCCGCAAATGCGGGGTTTTTTATTATCTGGAGGGCGTATTTTATGACGTCAGAAAATACAGAGCAGGCTCCAA
>NZ_JBHIMX010000085.1:0-1260 GCF_042194435.1 Bartonella sp. LB28NMGDW | reverse complement strand
TAAATCCGGTTATCAATGGGGTCTATAACTCCTTGCATCTCATCAAGAGCAAACTTATCAAATGTTTTAAAAACCGTTCTATCAACCTTTTCAAAACCTATCGGTAAAAGTTGACCATCTAAACTCATCTGATAAAAACCACCATCACCTGCAAAAAAAGCGTCACTCCCTCGACATGCTATAGAGGCTGCACTGCGGGCTCCTCGCTTGTCTTGTATCTTTTGAAACGTAAACACAATCTTAGAACCCGCAACAAAGGTTCCTGCATAAATAGCAGAACGCATAAAAATGAGGGGATTGGTGGACTCTGTTGCCCCTTGAACATATTCTCCATCCGGAAAATCTTGAAAATCGCAATCTTTCTGCTTAACTGTCCAATGAGTAGCATCTTCCAAACCAGACCAATGAATGCGATTGGGGTGATCTGTCAATTGCATCAAACAAACAAAAGGTCCCCAAACCTTCACCAAGCCTGCTTTCGGGGGATTGCCTCCTAAATCTTCAAATCGTTCAGAACTATGGGTATTAAAAACTTGTGGTTTATCATTTTTATTCACCGCAATAATTCTTTGACCAAACAAAGCGAACGACCATTGATTATCTTCATGCGCATGATAGGTCACACCACTTTGGCTTATGTCTTTCCAACCCTTCGTTTGGCTATCATAACTATAAAGCTTTTGCTTGCCTCCTACGATTATCTTAACACCATTACCGCTTCTAAAGGCGATTGAACCCAAGGGCTTTTCTTCCAAAGGATTAGAAACAACCATTGCACTAGGCATGGGTATGTAACCACCATCTGCCGGTAAAACATTCACAAGGCTATCCGTAAAACTGCCGTTGACAACCGCAACATCTGGTCTGTAATCGGCTACTGGAAAATAAACCATCTTAAAAATCCGTTGGTATTATTCTGGTCACGTTATGACGTTGAGACGTCTCTGCACGCAATTCATGCAACTGTTCGTTAAAGTCATTGTAAGCTGCCGTTGCACAATCGGGATCTTTAAGGATATTCTTGTAAAGTTCGTATTTTGCACGCGCCTTAATCAAATCAAACGCGTGCACAAACCATGGGTGCTCCTCATCGACACTCTCTATCTCTGATAAACGCAATGGAGAGAGAATGAGTTGAATCTGATAGGCTCTATCCGGCGTGGGATAAAGATGTAATTTCCTATCAAAATAACTGTAACAAACCGGCGTTCCTTGCTGCTCTGATGATAACAAAGGCTCTAAAGAAACATGGTCCTTACA
>NZ_JBHIMX010000084.1:0-1262 GCF_042194435.1 Bartonella sp. LB28NMGDW | reverse complement strand
ACAACGCCCCCTTCATTTTCTTGGCTGTTATCACGCTTACAAGCATTGGCAATATTAAAAGCAATATTGGTCGCCAGTGAGGTTTTACCCATAGCAGGGCGCCCCGCAAGGATAATCAAATCAGATGCTTGTAACCCTCCCATTTTCTCATCAAGTGTTTTGATATGGGTAGCTATCCCTGAGAGCCTTGAGGAACGCTTTTTCGCTGCACTTGCCATGTTAAGTGCTTTTGTAATGGCTGTATTAAAATTTTCAAATCCACCTCCATATTTCCCTTTTTCTGCCAATTCAAACAACTGATTTTCAACAGTTTCAATTTGTTGTGATGTTGTAAGTTCTACAGAAGCATCATAAGCTCTATTCACAACTTGAGTGCCAAGGTTAATTAAAGAGCGTCGGATAAACAGATCATAAATGACGCTTCCATAATCTTTAGTATTAATGATTGTGACTGCCTCTGTAGCTAAACGCACCACGTAATTATATACAGTGATGTCACCAATTTTCGCATCATTTTCAACAAAGGGCTTAATAGTAATGGGATCTGCAACTTTTCCATTTTGAATAATTTTTGAAATGATATCAAAAAGCTTTTGATGCAACGGTTCAAAAAAGTGCTCTGCTTTTAAAAAATCAGAAACGCTATCAAGAGCATTATTATTGATAATGATAGCACCAAGCAAAGCTTGTTCTGCTTCAATATTATGGGGAAATTGACGAAAAGAAGATTGTTCTTCTGTTTGAAAAGAAGGTAATTTAACAGCGCTCATTTTATTCATTATGATTTAAATTGATTTGATAAATGATAATTATAAATCACTGAATCTACAGTGTGAATCCCATTTTTATTTTACTTAACAGCTTGCATTTTGATACGTTTTGTGCAATAAAGAGATGTTCTTTTATATTTCGGTTATTTCTTTTAATCGTTTATTTAGATCGCTAGCTGTTTTGATAATAAAAGCCGTGTCTTAAAGGACGCGGCTTTTTTGCTATAAAGCAGCCCCCCGCGTTATTTAAGCAGCGTCTTTTAGTGACAGATTATCATCACAGATATCATTACGAATTTTTGCACGGCTATTCACAACAGCATTGCCATAAATTTGCACATGATGATCAATATTTGATTTGCCATAGACCTTGGCATGATCATAAATCCTTACAAAGCAACCAACACGAGCCGATCCAGAAACCTTGGCATGACCATAGATACTTGAATAATCCTTAATCCAAGCATTACAAAAAACATGGGCATTATCATA
>NZ_JBHIMX010000083.1:0-1280 GCF_042194435.1 Bartonella sp. LB28NMGDW | reverse complement strand
ATCAATTTCACCTCTTCCATAGTTTTTTCCAAAAACTCTTGTAAAAAGGTACGGGTTGCGGAGTGGGAGTGTGCTCAGTCTTTTCAATTGGTTGGTCACCATCAGGTATCTCTTCTCCCGCGTGTACTTTAATTCTTTTGCAAAGGAATTCATAAAAATTGCTAGCGTAATATTCGCGATTATCCAATGGAAACATAACATAGATTGGGCATTCTCCATCCCGAAACTGCGTATAATCAAAATAAAAGGTTTCATCAAAATCAGCTTCACACACGATAAGCTGTTCTGCTGTCACAAAACCACGTTTTCTATCATTTAAGTTCTGAAAAACAATATCACCAGCAGGAATACCCATAGGATTATCATAAAGACTATAGATTTCTTCACCACCAATGTCCCCGCCTTTACAATGTTCTAAAAAACTCTTGTAAGACGATGTAAATTGTAAACCGAGAGCTTTCTCCGCCTTTTCAATCACGAGATCACCAACTGCATCATCTTCAGTACCAAAATTGATAATATCACCATTATATTTATCAACTAATTCTAAAACATCATCTAAGGTATAGGTTTTCATCAATTATTTCTCCAAATTTCTTTTTTCTCTTTTCATCAACCGTAGAGCATTACTACCGATGCTCCTGTCCCCATCTGTCAAAATCTATACTCATAATACTCCATTTCATATTGATTATTCCTCCTAAATTACTGTTTTTTTGTTCTCTATACCCTTTAGCGCGTTCCTTCCAATATTCCTCTCTCCATTTTTTAAACTTTTTTCTCTCTATAAGTGATTGATGTGTTTTGGAAGGAGCATGAATCACGGAATTATATTTATTATGAGATTCCTTGCTCATTTCTGCTATGGGCCCCTCATGCGTTTGCTTTAGGTGATGCAACTCAACAGGCTTACCATCAAAACCTATAGGTGCTTTTCCTGCTTCCATCCTTTCAACATTGGTGCCCCACACCGTTTTTTTGTTTTCTCTCCACTCAGAAATTCTGTTAGGATCAAACAGGTCATTTCTCTTATAGGCTTTGTTTGTCTGAGCAAATTTGCTATCGGTAAATTTAGTGGGTTTCTCTTTTAGCCAAAGCTTTTTTTCTTTAGCAGCAAGTTTAGTTAGTTCTTTCCTAGCAGCTAGTTTGTCAGGATCTCCTTGAGCTGCAAGTTCTGCAAGATTTTTCTTGGAAGCGAATTGAGCAAAATCTTTCCTAGCATTGAACTTGATCACAGCCTTTTCGCCAAGCTTTATGCCTCCCTTGGCTGCTCCAGCACC
>NZ_JBHIMX010000082.1:0-1294 GCF_042194435.1 Bartonella sp. LB28NMGDW | reverse complement strand
AGAGCCTATAAACGCTTGTTATGGCTATCAAACGTATCAAACAAATCAAAATGCTCGGTAGCTTTAACAAAACGGTTTTTACATTTACAAGCATTGGTTTTTAAAACAATCTCTCATAAAGACAACAAACAACCGCTTTTATCAAATGCAAGGCTTTAAAAACTGTTATAAACATCAGTTTCAAACGTTTAAACGTTCATTTAGAAAGGGTCTCATAAGCGTATTTTTAAACTATAACTTTTAAAACGTTTCTTAGTATCAAGTCTAAAGTAGATAGTAATTCTACTGCCATGGCATTGTTCGCTTCCATTTTTTTGTGGAAGCGAATACAGTTGCGTTCTTCAAAACTAGCTATGCACTATATTCATTAAAAAGCTTTTGATTTCATAAGATATAATGTTTTAAATTTCATGACCTTTATTTTCTACCTCGGTAAAAAATACCGTGGTTATAAAATCAATCTTGTCTTTAAATCCTTTGTGCAATCTTTATGAATTAAACCTATAAGCTTATGAATGCTTCAAACAGTTAATTGCTTTAATGCCATTTTAAGGTTTTTCCCAATTTTTGGGAAAACTATATGATCTCTATTTTCTATAAATACGTATCTTTTGATACAATTTACCTTATAACAGTTTCAAACGATTATCCTCTAATAGGTAATAAAATATTGCTATAAGGGATATAGATTTTTGCTTCCCAATTTTGGGAACCAATAATTTTGTTTTTATCATGCGATTAACAATCCAATTATTAAAACAAGATGGGATCTTTAAACGTATGCGATTTGTGCTGTGATAAAAACGTATCATAAAATTTATGAACTGTTATGAATGATAACTGCTTTTCATTTCATATGAACGTTTACATGCGTTATAATATTTACATTATGATTTGCTTTTTATGGTCTATTCATACATGGCAATCTTATATAAAAAATGGTCAAATGAATCATGCATAAAAAGATGGATTCTTGAGTGGATTCATATAAAATAATTGCACACAAACTATTGACTTTATTGTATTTTTTAGTATTATATCTTGAATGACCGACACTAAGTGCGAAAGTGTTCTCTTATGACGATAAACATCTCGCTTTACTGGTATCGGTCCTCCGGTCTTAACCCGAATATAATGACGTGTCATCAAAATACCTTTCAGTAAAAATTATTAATATTGATATTATATATTTTGTGTAGTATAGTGCACTAATGGTGTTCATTCATAAAACGATAGAATTTGATACTTGGCTTAAGAAACTTAAAGATAAAAGCGTTAAGGCTATTATTCTTCA
>NZ_JBHIMX010000081.1:0-1347 GCF_042194435.1 Bartonella sp. LB28NMGDW | reverse complement strand
TTAAATGCCTCCTTGAATGCCTATTGTGATGATTTGATTGATTGGTCAAAAGGACAACGCCCTAGCAGCGTGAATAATAGCGCCCGTGTGATGATGCAGCGTGTGCGTGAATATTTATCCGATACGAGTGGTGTGATTGAAAGTAGCTTTACGGTTGATGCTGAACAACAGACGACGTTGATAAGACTTCAAAGCCAATCGCAATTTTTAGAGTATAAGAATGGGATATCAGTTTGTTTTAAAGCGAAAGGTAAGAATGTTGGGGAAACCGCAATTGCCTTGAATGATTTAGCTGCTAAACCTGTTTATAAGGCGACGGAATTAGGCATTCGTGCATTATCTGGAGGCGAGCTTCAAAGGGGGTGCATTTATAGCTTGGTTTATAGGGATCATGCTTGGCATGTTTTAAATCCTACGCCTCTCTCTTTATCACAAGAACCGGTTATTTCCATTTATCCGACAGGGACGATAGGAATTTTTGGAATGCAAGTTTTGCCAGAGGACTGGTTACCCTGTGATGGGAAGGCTTATTTGCGTAGTGATTATCCTGCTCTTTATGAAGCGATAGGGATCAGGTGGGGAGGCGCTGATAGTTGGAC
Organism: Bartonella sp. LB28NMGDW; assembly: GCF_042194435.1. Taxonomy (NCBI): domain Bacteria; kingdom Pseudomonadati; phylum Pseudomonadota; class Alphaproteobacteria; order Hyphomicrobiales; family Bartonellaceae; genus Bartonella; species Bartonella sp. LB28NMGDW. Next base: position 748 of record NZ_JBHIMX010000081.1, on the reverse strand, counting down.
GAAGTTTAATGTTCCCGATTTGCGTGGTGTTTTTTTACGAGGTGTTGATGATGACCGCGAGATAGACCGTTTTCGTTATCTTGGCACATTACAGCATGACGCTATGAGAAAGCATGATCATGGAGGTCACTCGGTTACGATTTTGAATGATGCCAATGAGGAAGAGAATTGGTATGGAAATATGATGATTATCTGGGGGTATATGCTCAATGAGAAGCAAAGGGAAAAGCTTGCCGAACGTTTGGGTGTGGGTGCAGAGGATATACGGTTGCATCATGGGCTTGCTTTTCCCCATTCTCATCTTCAGATGCGTGATGTTGTTTGGGCTCGTTCAGGTGTCAGTGAGACGCGTCCGATTAATATGAGTGTTGTGTTTGGGATTAAGACGTGAGGTCAAGATGTCAACGATATATGATTGGTCCTTAACGGCATCTGAGAATGGTGGAGCAGATAGTTTGATTAATTGGTCAGAGGGACAACACCCTAACACGGTCAATAATAGCGCGCGTTTTATGATGCAAAGGGTCAGAGAGTATTTATCGGATACGGGGGGTGTGATTGAAGGGATTGTTACGGTTAATCAAAAACAAAAGACCAGTGGAATACGTCTTCAAAGTCAATCTCAGTTTTTAGCGTATAAGAATGGGATATCGGTTTGTTTTAAAGCGAAAGGCAAGAATGTTGGGGCGACAACAATTGCTTTAAATAATTTAGCCGGTAAGCCCGTTTATAAGGCGACAGAAACCGG
>NZ_JBHIMX010000080.1:0-1347 GCF_042194435.1 Bartonella sp. LB28NMGDW | reverse complement strand
CCGGTTTCTGTCGCCTTATAAACGGGCTTACCGGCTAAATTATTTAAAGCAATTGTTGTCGCCCCAACATTCTTGCCCTTCGCTTTAAAACAAACCGATATGCCATTCTTATACTCTAAAAATGCCGATTGGCTTAGAAGCCTTATCACGCTCGTCTTTTGGTTATTATCAACCGTAACAATGCCTTCAAGCGCTCCACCCGTATCCGATAAATACTCACTTACCCGTTGCATCATAAAACGAGCGCTATTATTAACCGTGTTAGGGTGCTGTCCCTCTGACCAATTAATCAAAGCATCAGCACCACCATTCTCAGATGCCGTTAAAGACCAATCATAAATCGTCGACATATGAACCTCACGTCTTGATTCCAAACACAACACTCATATTAATCGGACGCGTCTCACTTGCACCTGAACTTGCCAATGTAACATCACGCATATGAAGGTGGGAATGGGGAAAGGCGAGCTTATGGTGCACGCGTATATCCTCTGCTCTCACGCCCAAACGTTCAGCAAGCTTCAACCTTTGCTGGTCATTCAACACATATCCCCAGATGATCGTCATATCACCATGCCAACTCTCTTCCTGATTTTCATCATTCAAAATCGTAAAGGATTGCCTCCCGTGATCATGCTTTCTCATAGCGTCATTTTGTAAAGTGCCAAGATAACGAAAGCGGTCGATCTCGCGGTCATCATCAACACCTCGTAAAAAAACACCACGCAAATCTGGAACGTTAAACTTGTTCCAAGTATCAGCTCCACCCCATCTGATCCCTATTGCATCATAAAGAGCAGGATAATCACTGCGCAAATAAGCCTTCCCATCACAGGGTAACCAGCCCTCTGGCAAAACTTGCATCCCAAAAATCCCTATCGTCCCTGTAGGATAAATGGGAATAACCGGTTCTTGTGATAAAGAGAGAGGTGTAGGATTTAAAACTTGCCAAGCATGATCCCTATAAATCAAGCTATAAATGCACCCCCTTTGAAGTTCACCTCCAGATAATGCACGAATGCCTAATTCCGTCGCCTTATAAACAGGTTTACCGGCTAAATCATTCAAGGCAATTGCGGTTTCCCCAATATTCTTACCCTTCGCTTTAAAACAAACTGATATCCCATTCTTATACTCTAAAAAATGCGATTTACTTTGAAGTCTTATCAACGTCGTCTGCTGTTCAGCATCAACCGTAAAAGTGCTTTCAATCACACCACTCGTATCGGATAAATATTCACGCACACGCTGCATCATCACACGGGCGCTGTTATTCACGCTGCTAGGGCGTTGTCCTTTTGACCAATCAATCAAATCATCACAATAGGCATTCAAGGAGGCATTTAA
>NZ_JBHIMX010000008.1:79632-98085 GCF_042194435.1 Bartonella sp. LB28NMGDW | reverse complement strand
TATCATTTTTTACTTTTTTTAAAATAAAATAACATAAACATCTGGTTGTATTTCAATACATTACACTAAAATAAAAATAAAACATGAAAACAGAAAGAGTTAAAGGGAGCATAGCGCCTTTAAAGTAAAATATAGCACCCCATTGCAATGCATAAAATAGGAAGCGCCTAGGAATGGATTAATCACAATAACGCTTGTTTTATGTTACTTTAATAAGGAAATTTTTCTGCACAGGTACGATTCATAAAGACATTGCTGTATAAAGAGAATTCGTATGATCTGTAATTTGTAAAAAGAATCAAATTCTTGTAGAAACATGCTAAGCTATGCTAGCTTTCTTTATTTAATATTGAAAAAGTACTCTTAGAATCTATGTGGGATAACGAACAACAAAAAAACGATCCCGGACAGGACCCTGCTCTTGTCGTCAAACGCTTGCGTCCTGCGCGCCGACAAGTTTCGGCCCGTTGGCTTACGGGAACCGTTCTAACAGGAATCACTTCCTGCATTCTTATGGGTATTGCACTTTTTACGGCTCTTGATGAACAACAGCGATTGGTAACCCCTCCACAATGGTTTACAAATGAAAATCTCTCACACACACAAGATCCTGAGGCCAATGGATATAAAGGGGATCGTATTTCTCCCACCCATGCACGGCAAAGCTTTGACAGCAAACGTCAATTTGAACTATCGATTCTGCAAAAAAAAGGCGATGAACAAGTCATTCAAACACAACATTTTGAATGGATTCGTATGGCTTTAGCTGAAAAGCGCCCCCAAAAATATAGCTATCCAAAATTTGATTCTTTAAGCATTCTTGCCAGTGATTCGAAAAATCAAAGTGCCAAACCACAAGATTCTGGACAGATTTATGGAGCAAAGGTTGAAACAAAAATCACCTTACGCAGCTATGATTTTAAGGTAAATCAATTCGATTTTGATGACAACGATACGCTGACAGATGAAGAGGCACAACAAGAAGTGCAAAAAGCTGGGTTTACGTTAGAAAAAAGTACCGAACTTCTTTCAGTTCTCACATTGATTGATCCTTTAAAGTTAGAAGATGCATCTACTGATTCCCAAGGTACAGAATCCCCTGAAGTTCGCATTGTGCAAGAAAATGTAACCGTTTCTCCTCAAAGTCACCGTATCGATCTGACAAAAAACTATGTTGAAGATATTATTCCTATTCGTAAAAAACAAACGATAGCCGATGCTTTCAAAAAAACCAGTTATACAAAAAAGCAAATTGAACAGGTTGTAAAAACGCTAGAAAAAATGAGCCTTTCCGATACCCTTAAAGAGGGAAGTCTTTTACGCATTGGCATCGTGACACAAGCTGGTGAAGAAGATCATCTCGTACGCGCAAGTATCTATCAAGGGATGTATCATGTTCTCACCATTGCGCTAAATGATAAAGGCCAATTCATTGAAAGCACAGAGCCTAAAATGTCTAAAGCTCTTAAAACGGCTTTTCAAAATGGTATTCCGCATTCTTATATCAATAGCGCGCAATTACCAACAGCTTATGATGCACTCTATAGTGCTTTGCTAAGCCATAATATATCACAATCTCTCTCTCATCGTCTCATTCGTCTGCTGGCCACCAATATTGACATGAAAAGTCCGATAACCCCCAATGATCAAATCGAAATATTTTATGCCGTACCACAAAGCGATAAAGAAAACAAAAACGGCAAAAAGAACTTGAAAGCAAAGGAAGCATCCAAAAACACTGATCCAGAAATTCGTTATATTAGTGCAACTTTTGGGAATACAACTTATAAATATTACCGTTATCAATTAAAAGATGGAAGCGTTGATTATTATGATTCTGAAGGGAAGAGTTCAAAGCCTTTCTTGCTGCGAAAACCCACACCAAATGGGATTTTTGGCTCCCCCTTTGGTCCACGCAAACATCCTATTTTAGGCTATATTCGCATGCATACGGGTGTTGACTGGGTTGCTCCTAAAGGATCACCCATTATTGCTGTAGGAGATGGTATTGTCACAAGAGTAGGCGTAACAGGCGGCTATGGAAATCACACGGAAATTCAACATGCCAATGGATATGTCAGCAGTTATTCACACCAAAGCCGTTATGCACCAGACATCAAACCAGGCGTGAAAGTACGACAAGGACAAATTATTGGCTATGTTGGATCAACAGGCATGGCAACCGGACCCCATTGTCATTTTGAAATCATTGTCAATGGCATCAAAGTTGATCCTATGCGCATCCGTATACCGGATAGCAAAGCCTTAACCAATCAAGACCTACAAACATTCCTCCAAGAAAAAAACAATATTGATGCCTTGATCAACAGCCCGATACCCCCCTCTGAAGAGACTTAAAGCATAAAAGCATCTGCATTTTTACGACTCAAAACATCTAAAAAATATGCTTTAGCGCTTATTTTTCTCAAAGAGATTTCCGCACTTTAAATATCTGTAAAGAATACGCCGAAATATGCCACCACCCAAGGCTGCCATAACAATGATTAAAAATAAAACGCCCTCCCCTTTGCATGTTTATGCACGATAGAAAAGTGCAAAATATGAAATCCAAAAAGGCTAACTCTTCTTGTTTGTTTTATCAAAACGATAAAAATCCCTTTGTTTTCCATGCAATAAAATTTTAATCAAAGGTAAGTTTTTTCTCAAGGATGAAGATTCTAAAACCCATATCATTCTATAAACAACCAGACTTCTTGTTGAAGAGATTTCACTTGTTGAATGCTTATGCTGTTCATAGCCCTAAAAAACGGTGTTTCATAAACTTTATGAGCAAGTTATCCTTAAGAATATTCGTTACACACTTTTACAAAAACACCCCATATTTAAAGTTTTACATGCCTTACAAAAAATAACAAAACTTGAAAAAACAATCTCTTCGCAAAGAAATAGAGCTTACTAATATAAGTATTATTATTGGCTTAAAGGAGCTCTTATTCAAAATAAATTTAAATTTTAACTTAAGCACTTCAAAGCTATAAAACATACAAAAAAAGAGAATTTTAAAAGCCGATAATCGGAGTAAACAAAGCGAAAAACAAAGAGAGCAAAAGATGAAGAAGAAAAGTTTCTTCTCTTGAAAACAATTGACAAGCTAAAATGAATGGTGCTGTGTTCGTGTTATCTAAGTCATATTTTATTCTCATTTTTATTAAAGCGAACAAGCAGAGAGTAAAGAATTTATCTCTTAAAAAAATCAATCAGAGTTTTTTTGAACTATTCATACTGAGTTTTGGCAAAGGAATGACAATCTTTGTGCCCCTCAAAGCAGAAGTTTCAAACAGAGGTTTCTCACCAAATTGCATACAGAGCTGTTCCACGACCACACGACCAAGTCCTGTTTTTTGTTCTAAAGTTTGGCTTTTCATTCCCACGCCATCATCTTCTACAATGAGCATCAATTGTCCATCTTTCTGGGGACCAAAGGAGATATAAATATGACCCGTACGTTGATCAGGAAAGGCATGTTTTAAGGAATTTGTCAGCAGTTCACCAAGAATAATTCCAAGTGTTGTCGCATCTCTTGAAGACAGGCGACAATCTTTAAAATTGGTGTGAATGGTGATGTTTTCACGCAATTCAAAAGGGACTGCCAATTCGACATCATGCACAACAGAACTGAGAAACTCTGCCAATAAAGTCGTTTCCATATCATCACTTAAGCGCAAACGACGATGTGCTGTAGAAATTGTCTGAATACGATCACGCGCAGCTCCTAGAACAGAACGTACCTCTTCATTTTTGCTCCGGTTTAACTGGAGCCCCAGCAAAGAAGACACCGTCCCAAGAGAATTGCCAATGCGATGGCTTGCATCCTGCAATAATATTTCAACCCGTTGGCGTTCTTTTTCAGCGTGATTGCGTGCTCTTTCTAATTCTTGTGTCCGTTCTTTCACGCGGGCTTCCAGAGCGATATTTTCGCTATGAAGCAGCAATTGATACAATTTTAAAGAGCGCACATCACGATGAAAACGATTAATAACAAAATAGGCAGAAATAAAAGTACTCACAACAGAAACAATAGCCGCCAATGTCAAAGCAGCCCGCATTAATGCGATACCCTCACGCTGTTTTTGTCGCACCACATCATCCCCATTAATAAAGCTTGTCATCAATTGAGCTAAACGTGCCACAGGAATCTTTGATCCTTCAAAAGAGGCAGCTTGAGAAGGTTGTTCAGGAATCGCATCAAGAGCATGCATATGGGCATTCATAAATGCTTTTCGTGCTTCAACCTCTTTTTTAAAAGCCGTAAACCATTCATCCCATTGTGGATGCGCATAAACAATAAGTGCGATATAATCGAGAATATCCCCCAACTCCCGCTCTGCATTTTCAAAACGTATTTTATCTTCCGCCTTATGCGTTTTTGCATAGCTGCGATCAGCAACAGCCATATCAATCAAGCTAATAAGGACCAAATCAGCCTGTTCACGCAATTCTGAACTTGTATTCAACTGTGCGACTTCTCGATCAACGGCATTTGAAAGCAACATAATAAAAACCGATGCCAAAAGAGCCATAACAAGAGAAACAACAATCGCACACCACCGCCAGCGTGATATCGTTGCATCAGAAGAAGGCATTTGAGGCATCAAATTTGTTTTTGTTGTCATAGAATGTCCATTGGCGAACTTGAAAGTCGTCATTTTTCAGCACAAAGGAAGGCAACCTTATGGAAAATAAAACCTAAAGCCCGTGGGAAAGTTTATACAGGCTTTTCTTGTGTTCCTAAGGATACACGCCAAACACTCTGAATTTCCTCAGATACTGACTTTACTGTAATAGCTATAACGGGAATAAAAAAAACAAGGCTATCGATCATAATTATTATGCTTTTTTAGCCGTTAAATGAACACAATGTACTTCCAGCTGAATAAGAATCAGGACCATAATCAGACTCACCATCCACCTTGAGAAGTTCTTGTAATCGATTACGCGCCCTGCTCACACGGCTTTTAATGGTTCCAACAGCACAACCACAAATAGCCGCAGCATCCTCATAAGAAAACCCCGATGCGCCAATGAGAATAATGGCTTCTCTTTGATCGGCAGAAAGCAAATTTAAGGCTTTTTTGAAATCTTGCAAATCAAGCGATCCATATTGAGCCGGATGAACAGCGACATTTTGAGTAAACACGCCATCGGTATCTTGAACTTCTCTTCCCTTTTTACGCATTTGACTGTAAAATTCATTGCGCAAAATGGTAAAAAGCCAAGCCTTAAGATTGGTTCCCATCTCAAAACTATCTTGCTTGGCCCATGCCTTCATAACAGTATCTTGGACCAAATCTTCGGCTTTATCCTGCTTACCACTTAAAGAAACAGCAAAAGCTCGTAAAGCCGGCAACACCAAAAGAAGTTCTTGTTTAAAGTTTTTCGCGCACTTTGACATAAAGGATTCAAACCTTTTCCACATTGTTTAAGCCAAATTGCTCTGCGCGCTCCAACTTCTCTAAAAGCTCAAGCAAACACCGTGGCAGTGCTTCTTCTTGAATTTCCATGTAAAATTGACGTAACTTCCGTGCTATTTCGCTATTGACCCCGAGAAGATCATCTCCAACTGTAAATTGTGTGGTGAGATTTTTTTCATCACGGTCGTTCATTTTTCATCCCCCTAATCCATATAATATCAGTAGCACCGCGAAGAATTTTTTCGCCTTATGGTTGTAAATATAGCTGTCGGTAAAAAGTTCCATACAAATCAAGGAACTTTTTTACCGGCTGAGAATTTCAATCAACAAAATGCTTGAAAGGTCAAAGGAGTTATAAATTATGTCATTATCAACGCGCATTGCCCCGCATCTTCCCTATCTTCGGCGTTTTGCCCGCTCTGTCACCGGTAGCCAATCCTCTGGCGATGCTTATGTATCCGCGATGTTGGAAGCACTCATCGCCGATATCTCCATTTTTCCCAAAGCATCCAGTGACCGAATTGGTACCTATTGGCTTTTTTGCCATCTTTTTGACCAAACCACACCGAACATCCCTGAACCCCTGCCCCAATTTGGTCTTGAACAAAAAACAAGTGCCAAATTATCCTATCTCACGCCCCGTGCACGCCAAGCATTTTTGCTCATTGCCGTTGAAGGATTTCATGAACGAGAAGCCAGCGAAATCATGAATCTGGATACAAAAGAATTCCGCAAGCTTCTCAACCAAGCATCCATTGATATTTCTCAACAAATTGCCACTGAAGTAATGATTATTGAAGATGAACCTCTTATTGCGCTTGATATTGAGCAAATGGTAGAAAGCCTAGGTCATCATGTTGTAGGAATAGCGCGCACGCGTGATGAAGCTGTCATCATGTATCATAAGAAAAAACCACGGTTGATTTTGGCTGATATTCAATTAGCCGATAACAGTTCAGGTATTGACGCGGTCAACGAGATTTTGAAAAATGACCGTATACCAGTGATTTTCATCACGGCTTTTCCTGAAAGGCTGCTGACTGGCGAGCGTCCAGAACCAACTTTTTTAGTAACCAAACCTTTCAACCCGGATATGGTGAAAGCGCTTATTTCTCAAGCTTTATTTTTTCAAGAGAATGCTTCTAAAGCGGCTTAGAACAGAGTAACATCTTAAAATTATGATCGTTACGCCTCTTTCAAAGCCTCCCATGGATAGATCTCATATGAGTGCGCTCATGCAAGCGATTCGTGGTGCTGATATTTGTGTTCTCTATCAGGCAACAAATCTGGTTTATTTATGGGCTGAAAACTTGCCGCACCATTTGCACAATAAATGGCGGGTTGGGTGTCGTGACAGCGACTTTTTTTCGCTTGACCTTGCAGACAATATGGAAACCATCAAACTGCAAGTTTTAGCGAGTGGCAAAATGCAAACTGTTGAAGCACGTTTTGAAGATACAAACAAACAAGAGATTTGGTACAAATTTTCTATTGATTGCCACCGCAATGATAACGAAGACATTATCGGTATTATCACCACCGGTGTTAATATTTCCGGCTTACGCCGCCGTGAACAAGTGCTTAAAATCCTTCTTCGCGAAGTCAGTCACCGTTCTAAAAACCTTTTAGCGATCATTCAAAGTATTGCTAGCCAAACCGCGCGCTATACTGAATCTCTTCAGGTTTTCTTACGCAAATTTCAAGGTCGTCTTCATTCTCTTTCTCATTCTCAAGATCTGATCACTGATTCCGATTGGCGTGGTGCTCAATTTCGCGAATTGGTCCAAACGCAGGCTTTAGGCTATTTTATGAAAGAAACAAAACGTTTTTCACTTGAAGGCGTAGATCCTTATCTTTTTCCCAATGCCGCTTTGCATATTGGTTTGGCTTTTCATGAACTGATTGTCAATTCTCTTTCTTTTGGAGCCCTTTCCCAAGAAAAGGGGAGCATCTGTGTACGTTGTGAAATCGAAACAAAACCGAATGGCAAAACGCAACTTATCATCACTTGGCATGAAAGTTTTGAATCCGGCATCCCTCCCACAAACAATAAAAAAGCCTGTTTTGGTAGTGCCGTTCTCGAAAAAATCGTTCCCATTTCCGTGAATGGTTCAGCTTCCCTCAAATTGACACAAGAAGGCATTGTCTATTGCCTCTCTGTTCCTGATACTTATTTTGATATTTTTTCTTAAAAGAGCATTTCAAACAATAAACAGGAGAAGTTTTTCCTTTTTTAGCAAAATTTCTCCTCTATTTTATTAAGCACAAAGATATTTTCAAATCCCTTTAAACCAACCTCTATTGTCCCCCAATAGTTCCCAAAAACCTTAAAGATGAGAACTGAAAGCCACATAAAATTCATTCCCGCTACCAACCAACTTCCATCTCTCATATAACCGCATATTTTAAAACAAGAACCAAAACGATGAAGCGCAAACCGTTTCAGCTTTTATATGCCAAATAAAAGCGAGTCTATTACCCACCTCTTTTTGTGTCATTTTCGCAATGCACATACAATTTCATTTTGGCAGAATATGAAATTTCAAGAAGTAAAGCTAACATCCATCATCACTCTTCAGCTTTACGGGCTTAAAGCAACCACAACAACGACAATCAATTGATGAAAATTACACATTTTATGCTTGTATTTATCGCATTCTTTAATGGAGATATTCTCTTCATGTACAATAGGACACCCTATAACAGAATACGCTTGTGTCTTTCATTCACGCACTTTTTTAATATTTGCCAGCGTATCCACGCTCATTTCAAATCAAAACAGTGTCTGTAAATAAAACATAATTAATAGCCCCCGTAAAGTGAACCCTCAAACACGCCCCTTTTTACTCCACATCCTTCTGTACCTTCATGCCTCTTTTCACTTCATAAAAGTAGTAGCGAGCATCATCATACCATTTGTCCCTCATGTTACAACAGCCCTTGACCTTTGAGAGCGTTCATAAGAGGCATTTTAGTCTTTTTTCAAATATTTCTCACCAACACAAAGCCCATACCCACCCTTTTATGACGTGCAAGCCAATGACTTTGATTAATTCACTATAAAGGGGAACCCGCATCTCAAAGGGGAACTAAAAAACTTTGAAAACGTTTAACAATGAAGAAGCCCCTAAGCTGACAAATTGGAGTCCGCTCTGTCAACCTCTCATTTGGAAAATAATTGATGACCCCCCTTGTTTTTATCCTCTTATTAGTTTCATGTACAGATGATTTTAATAGTTGCTATTCGAACAATACAATGGTTAAAATCTATCCCACGGCTCAAGCATGTGAACAATCCATGATACCGTCCACAAAAAAGTTTTCATTTTCTGGACAACAAATTTTTGCTCAATGTATAAACGTCCATGCAGATTTACATCAACAAGAAGTAAAATTGATCTGGTCTGTAACAAACCGTGGAAATTTCCTGCTTAAAAGCCAAAACGTAAATAACAAGATATCTACAGTCCAGAAAGAAGGTATTTTACCAACATCGCTTCCTCTTTTGCATTCTTCTTCCACAAACCTCTTGCAGAAAAAACTTTAAAAGCATAAACCCATCAGATCTCAAAAAAATACTCAATGAAAGACATGATTGATAATAAGCGCATGCAACCTTCAAAAGACCATCACACAGAGCAAAATTCTCTGCCTCAAGATCTCCCTTTAGATCCTGCTGTAGAACGAGTGAGAAAAAAACTTATGGGTTTAATGATTATTTCCGTTTTAATAACGCTTTTCCTTATTCTAACTGTACTGTTTTTAATTGTTTATAAAGTGATAACAACCGGATCAGCGCCAAAACAAACAGAGCTATCTTCCTCTCCCAGCAAAACCCCACACGTTATCCATCATACGCTCTCTCTACCGGAAAAAACACAGATTTTGTCGCAAAGCCTCTCAGAACACAATATTGTACTGAAAGTTTTAACCCCTGATGGACAGATAAAATTTATGATTTACAATTATCACACCGGTGCACTAATCGCCGTTCTTTCTGTTGAAACAACAAAAGAAAGTTCGAAGATAATGCCTCATTAAGCAAACGAACATCACCATAAGCGCTTACATAGCATCCCTGAAGATTTAAACATTTTCCTCTGCTTCAAGATACGACCACTTGGGAAACGGTAGATTTTTCACTGTATCTCCTGACCTAATCTCGGAAAAGAAGAAACCTTTCTGTCAACGCATTCCCATTTTTAAGAAAACTGACATCGCTTGGGAAAATCTAATGAACATGCAAGAAAGGCATCTTCTTGAGTGCAAAAATTCAACATAATTAATTTATAGTGATGATTTATTTTGCATGTCAAACGAGAACCTCAAATACTGTAAGATTCTCCCCTTTCAAATCTGTTCATAAGGAACTGAATCAAAATCATTTGCTCACATATCCCAGCAAGGAAATGGATGAATAAAAATACCTCTTATGAATGATCCGATATCAAAAGAAGAACTGTTTCAACATTGAAAATTAACGCAATAACGCCCAGCTTACATCTTTTATTAAGCAAAGATAACCGATGTATTTCACATGATAGAATTCATGAGCACCATCGCAAAATGGGCATAAATACATTGAACAATATTAAATATAAGTATGAATAAATAAAACAACGACATTGCGTTCTTCATACAAGAACTGCCTCTTAAAATACACGGATGTGCTTTTCTCTGTATTCCCTCACTTAAATCCCAGTAAAGAGGCAATCTTTTCTGTCAACCCCCTTCGTTAAGTTCCTAATACTGCCCGTGAAAATTCAAACAAAGCGCAAGAAGCTTCTTAAGCATATATATTTACTATCATGATACCAATAACATCACCACAAGCGCTTACACAGAATCCCTGAAGATTTAAACATTTTCCTCTGCTTCAAGATTGACCACTTAGGCGACGGCGCGGTTTTCTCTGTATTCCCTCACTTAAATCCCAGTAAAGAGGCAATCTTTTCTGTCAACCCCCTTCGTTAAGTTCCTAATACTGCCCGTGAAAATTCAAACAAAGCGCAAGAAGCTTCTTAAGCATATATATTTACTATCATGATACCAATAACATCACCACAAGCGCTTACACAGAATCCCTGAAGATTTAAACATTTTCCTCTGCTTCAAGATTGACCACTCGGCGACGGCGCGGTTTTCTCTGTATCCCCTCACTTAATCCAGGCAACGAAGAAACCTCTTTTGTTGCTGTTGATGCATCTCCATTGCTCGTGCTTTCTGCTGTTGTAAGTGAAAGCTCAAGAGATGATTCATCTTGGGTCCGTACAGTACGTCGACGGGGAGAACGACGTGTTTTTTTGACGGGTTCAACATTTTTCTCAGAGCGACAGTGCTCTTGATCGGTTTTTTCATCCGATAGAGCCTCTAAAGCATTTTCACGCGCATCCCCATTTTGCGTTTTAGCATATTGGCCATTACCATTTTTTTGCGACGGCATCTGTAATACATCTGTATCATCCTCGACAGTATCCTTTTTTTCACCGTCAAGATTTATTTCACCGCATTCTTGCTCGTTGTTTTCATCACGATTTTCATCACCACGATTTTCATCACGTCGAACCGATTGAGACATTTGTCCAGCTGCTGCTAAAATAATACGCAAATAGTGCTCGGCATGTTGTAAATAATTCTCCGACATAACACGATCACCCGCACCTTGTGCATCACGCGCAAGGCTTATGTATTTATCGGCAATTTGCTGAGCATTCCCGCGAATTTTAACATCCGGACCGCTACTTTCATAATTGCGAGACAACGGATTAGGACCGCGACGATTATTATTGCTATTACCATTATTGTTATTGTTGCGACCGCGTACCCGTCTATTTTGTTGTGGCCTCATCTTTATCCCTTTTTGGAGTGTTTGTCTTATATGTATGTCTTAATTGACTCTTCCTCATTGCATTACCTTTTGATAATGCTAATCATTTTTAACATACGGTTATCAAGCTATCCGCGTTTATTTTACTCAAACGAACCCTACTGATATTGATAAAAGCATATATTTTCTTGAAAATCATAAAACAGCAGGGAAATCGTAAATTAAAAATTCCCTCTTTCTCTGTTAAACAGCAGAAACCTAATGATGTTCACGTAAAATGCCAAGTGTTTTTTTTAAAATAAACCATATTTCACTAAAAAAATAATTATCTTGTGGAAAACAAAAAGGGAAACACACACACACAACACACCTGACAAAGAAAAATTCCTGCCAGAGAATATTAGAAGCTTCCTTTTTTGCTCTAAAACCACCGCTCCTAAAAACGCCGATATCCTCTACCCCCTCGTGCATTTAACTCACAAGCACTTCCATCCCAGCGAGTCACCGCGCGAACCTCTTTATTTTATGAATATAGCCTCTCTTCATCGCTAAAGCAACCCCTTTGCGAGCGATAATCCACGATCGCTTCACAAAACCTCTTGATCTTTATAGATAGATTAATACGAAGTATTATTCAAGCCCTATAATCACCAAGAGATTAATCTTCTTTCCTAAATAAGCCCGATACTATCAATTTCTATTTTTACCCATGCATTTTTTAAGTTAATCACAGCCTTTATTTATAACAAATTGAGCCTAAAAACAAAATATTTAAATACAAAAAAATATCAAATTATGAAAAAAATGACCAATATGTCACACTTTCCTAAAAATCAGCTTCTTCTCAAAAAGATACTCTCCTCAAAAACTATCAATAAGAATGGCATAACGCATTTCCTCTCTTATCTTTTCTGATAAAGAAAACTGGAATTATAAAACAAGCACATTTGTAAACCCAGCACAGCACTTTACGCATGAAGCAGCCTTGAATGTTTATAAAAGGAATGTTTCTTTTTTACTCATTTTTGTCATGTCTATTGACTTACGCCCTCAAAGAACGAAGGTTCTCAAGTCACACTGTTCTGTCAACAATCAAAATTCTTGTAAAATTCGTACACTGAATTAATTTATAATGATAATTCATATTTTTGTATTAAGTAAGAAAACTTAATACCGTAGGATTTTTCATCCTCAATCTGTTTACTATTGAATCAATCTCTTTTTCTTGCATGTTACACTCGGAAAAGCCTGCGTAGAGTAAAAACGATAAAGAAAGGCTAAAAGTGCCTCTTATGAACCATCTCTAAGGCTTACGGGCTGTCGAGAGGCACCATTGGGAACGAGCACAGTGTAAGATAGTACTTGGAGCTTACTCTTTTTTGAAACGTAAAGATGAACATGCTCTATAAATTTTATACACTTCATGAGAGGCTTTACCATTATACCCTTCACCAGAACCATTACGAAATGGATTTCCCACGCCTGTTATTTCCCTTAAAAAAGCTCAACAAATCCTCCTAAAACTCCACCACGCCCCTTTAAACATTTCAAGGAGGCATCCATGCCTTATGTCGCAACACCTTAAATAAGAAGTGCAATATAACAAGATAAATAAATAAAATTTCTATTGGTCTCGAGGCAGATCGTAATTTAAGGGGTTTTTATCTTTTCATCAAAATTCGCATCCTTTTAACTTTCCGTATAAAAACTTAAAAGTAATTGCGTCTTTTGCCTTTTTTATTTTCTTTTTCATTGAGAAAACAATCGCGTAAGAGAAAATAATTTCCATCCCCAGGTCGTACCATCGTCAAACATTGTTTTTTTGCAGTATCAGAAAGCTTATCCCACATTTCACGAATAGCAAAATAGGCCTCACTTTCCAAATTAAGACAATGCTGATAAACTTCTCTTTTCATATCGGGCATAACGGAAGCAGAAATTTCCTTGCAATATACGCGCAGATCAAAAACAGGAATAACCAATTCAACAGATGCTTGTTGTGTTATTTTTTTATGAGAAGAAAAATAACTGACCACCTTTGCAACAACAAAACACAAAATCACTATACAAAAAAGTATTATGCAAACAAAAGCAATCTTGCGATATAATCTTTTTAAATAAGCCTTTTGCCTTGCGCGGATTCTTCTTTCCATAAAGATTGTACCCTTTAATATCCCAAGAGAAGCTTTTACAGTAAAAAATGATAGCAGTATCTGTGTACACAATACAGGTTATAGCAGCAAACGATCAAGACTCTTATGTTAAAAGACTCTCTTTTTTTATTGTATAATTTTTATCGTATAAAATTTTTGTGAAAGACTTTTCTCACGCCCTTTATGAAAAAATAGGGATTATGATTTTCTTTCACCACCTTAAAAGACGAAGATTCTTCATCCATGCGGCTTTATAAACAATTCGTCTTCTTTAAGATACATCACATTGATTTATAAAGAGTATTTATTGTTTTTTCATATTGAATGAGAGACCCGAATACCACAGGATTCTCTCATCCTAAATTTGTTTTCTGTTGAAACAATCAAAACCATGTCGCTTGCAAGTTACAAGCGGAGCTGGCATGTGGATTAAAAACTGTACAAAAAAGGCATATGCCTCTTATGAATCGTCTCACGAACCAAGGCTTTCGTAACATTGGAAACTGGAAAAATATATGAGAGTACCAACCTGCACTTTTATGAAGCATAAAAATGAGGGAGATACCTTATAAGTTTTATACATTTCATAGGGGCTTTACCCCTATACCATTGACGAGTGTTCTTGTAAAAGGGACTTGGGAGTGGGATATCTCTTTAAAAACAAGTCCATGAATATGCAATAAATGTATATTCGGAGACAAATAATATTTTAATATTTGAGGCATTCTGTTTTTATGTGAGAGGCATGATCCCAAGAAGACACACGATACATAAAAGCATAAGGCATTATCTTCATTATTTAAATAATATTGCTATAGATAGTTTTGAAAATTATAAAGGAAAAAGATGATAGTCCGAAGAGTGATTGATATGCCTTTATATTTTTTCTCAATAAGGTTGTCTTCCTATTTCAGAAATCACTCAAATACAGCCCTCATCTGCTATACATAAAATCTAGCTTACAAAAGCTGGAGTTGCCCAGAGAGTTTTGCCCTTCTGAATCCGTAAGGCTCTCATTCTTCTTTCTCTCAAACATGCTACAGCTTTGAAATTTGATGTTGATTGACAAGCAACAAAAAAGCTCTGTACTCTCTTAAGAAAACAACGCCTTAAGGTTACATACATAATGGATTGGAAAGATGTCCTAGCTTTTTATCAAACGCGCTGTAAAACAACGAGCGTAACATATTAGCTTTGCTTATCCCAAAAATGTTCATCCCAATCTCTTGTATCCAAATCTCTTATATCTCAATCTCTTGCATCCAATTCCCTAGCCTTCAATTCCCTTGTGTCCCATGCTTAAAGATCAAGTTGAAGAAAATATATGGACACCCCTGAACTCGAAAATATGAAAGGAAGGCGTGACAGAGTTTCGCGTTCCTTATGTCATGCAAAAGCATTAGACATTCTGAAACAAGCACACTTACTGTCTCGTAATGATTCCTTTTTTCTTCTACCGGTCAAATCCCCTTATTTAGAGAATTGGCTATCACAAGTTATGCAACAAATAGCGCTATATGCAACAAACAGAGCCTGATTTATATCCGCATGGAATTCGTTCCAGTTTACATGATTGGCTCGCAAAATCCACTTGACTTTCCCCTTTGTCTTTTCCCCTCATGGGATCTCTATCACCATAAAACAAAAAGCGATATTTTATGACGCTTTATGGACAAAATCCCCACCGCCCGAAGAGTTCATCACATGACGAAAAAAACACCCCTCATATTCACCACACACAAACACTTCAATATATAAAACTTACATGCCTTCTATCACCGCACTCTCAAAAAGCAGCAAGACAACAAGATAAGAAATTATTGATGTAAAACTCCAAACAAAGAAAAGAACGGATTTTCTAATCGAGATCAACAAATACTGTTAAATCAACGCTTCCATTTTTGATGATGTCACACCTATGCTTTATAGCACCCCTATCACACTTCATAATACCGAAAAATTTTCTCTGCCCTACGCACTATGCGCATCAGAACCAATCAAATAAAACAGAAATGCGCTATCTTCCTACTTTTTTGTTTTTGATTAAATAGCAAGATATAGCTGTAATTCTTTAAAGAGCTTCATACCATAGATTCATTTTATACATAATATCATCAACAGAATGTTTGTATGTGCTGCAGGAAGAATCCCCAGAACGCTCCATATGACCACTGGATGAAGAGCTGTTACAGGATTCTACAAGAAATGCCAGTGACATTGGAGATAACGCATCCTCGCTATCAGAATAATAAGCTGATAAAAAAGTGTAATCTTGTGAAGGAAGTGTCCCCGAATTTACTTGTGATGGAGCGGCAACAAAAAGAGAATTAAAGGTTCTAGGACCAATGACAATATCACCATTCGCTTGCCGCATAATACTTCTTGCAGAGTATATATGATTTGTATTGATTGCCCCCAGCGAAGCCCATTCATCCTGCCATAAATATGCATAATAAAGATCCATAACTTGTTCATGTTGAACAACGTTGTCAGCAGACATAGCTGTATCAAAGAGTGAGTTAGGAACATAATAAAAATTTATATCTGGAATAATTTCATATAGCCAGTACGTTTCATCAGGATTATTAGCAATCTGTTGCCGCGCCATTCTGTAAACTGCATCCATATTTGCAGTTGTAGACACAAATGCTGAAGTCTGTTGAGCAAGAGAGTGCCCAGTTACATGATGTATGATATCCTGATCATCCCCCCAAGGGGCAAAACCTCCTCCAAAGAATATAACAGATGGAGAGCGATCATCTATACGGAAAACCATATGGGGAGGATCAATAGCATATGACAGATTTACATCTGAAAAGAAAAAAAATAAAACTGTCACTAAAAATACTGAGAATGCTCTTTGAAACATTTTTATACCTTTGATATACACTCCATATTTTATACCTGTAACCTCTTGAAGCGTTACAGATATAAAAAGGGAGAAAAACCCCTATTGATCTTATTTTAAAGTGATGGCTAAAACCCTTTTTGCTGGCACATGACCCGCTTCAAAAATAACCATTACTTTTCTGTTCAAAATGACTGCGGTTTTTGCCAAATCCAAAATACTTTTTCCAACAATGTTATCACAGCCCCAAACACCTTTTTGAATGTCTGAAGTAGGGCTGATACCGTATCTGAGCTCTAGGAGACATTGTGCTCCTGCGCTAACGACTTGAACCGAATTAAGATAACCGTTTTGTTCATAAACTCCAGCATGAGAAACACCTGTTGTTAATGCTATTATCACCAAAACGATGGATATTTTTTTCAAAAAGCTTTTCATAATTTACCTCTTTTAAATTTATTGCAACGGACATGAAATGCATCCCCATGCAATCTAATGGATATTTTTAACCTCCTCGCCTCCTTAAAGACGAGAATTTTAACCAGCTTTAGCCCGTGATAAGACTGCCTCATCTCAGTCTATTCTTACCTCTATCCCCGCTGTTGCACGATTTATTTTACAGGCTCTACAGCAAAGCCTTCCCTTATTGATGCCGCGTGAATGATGACTCATGCACACAACAAAACACCGCATGCACAAGCTCTACCATTGGCGATATCTACCACTGACAATGTCTGCCATTGTTAATGTACGTGCATTCTATGGATTCAAAATGTGTCTATGATTTATTGCCTATCGCAAGCGGCATACTGTCAACAAAGACAATTAAGACACGTATTTACAGCCTCACTAAGCTTAAATCTGTCTAACACCAAACGCTAGAATGAAATTGCCATCTAAGCTCAAACGACGATTGATGCAAAATCACTCAGTTTAAAATAGAATCAACTGTAGTTGAATATCTTAAGATAGATCCTCAATACCGATAACTCATGAATTCTGTAAAACATGAACGATTATACTCTGAGTAAAAACTGTAAATCAGAAAACTGCTAGGGTTAAAATAGCCTTAGTGTAGAAGATTGACCATTTTCCAAGCATCGCCTATTTAAGTCACAACGAATACAGATAATACGCTTAATTATCACGCACTCTCAGCCCTCGAATAACATTGATTGAATAGTTACTTATGTAACAGATATCAACGAATTGCGATGTACTGTAAGCTCTATAGGCCAGCTCAACAATCTCAGGACTTTGAATATGAAATGTTCTTCCTACAATTTTTGACATTTCTGGCTCTTCTGTAGGCCTCGTTTCTAAAACAGAGAGAATATTTACCCCTTGCAAATTTTTATATGGAATGACAGAAATATTATTGATGATTTGTGAGCGAACCATTGTTCCGCCGATATCTGAACAATCATCTGAAATAGTCCACAAACGTGCAGAAGCTGGTCCAGTAAGACACAAAGCTAAAAATATTAAAATCAATTTTTTCATTATAGAATACCTCTTTTTCATTTTTGGTTGATCAAAAAAATAAATGCTCTATGGACAGGCAAATAACTATCCTGTTCACAACTATCTATCTCACTGCTTTAAAGGAGCTAAATCCCATAGAGACACAAATCGAGATGGTTAATCACCCATCGTTTTACTTTTATCCGCTTCTTCAGCGTCTTGTTTGTGTTTCACATCTTCAAGATCTTTGATAATCGTTTTCAATTGTTGTTCTAAAATATCCAAACGCTGTGTAAGTTGGAGAATATTTTGAGTCTGTATTTTATCAAAACATTGGAGATCTTGACGTGTTTGCTTCAACAGAGCATTCAAAGGAGCATGTCCCATTCTTCCGCTAGCATAAAGAACCACACGAATACATTCAGGATCATCAATATCAGCAATAGAAAATGGAAAAAGTGCCATTATATCCCCCTTTTTGATAAGCTAAACGCGTATTAAGCATTTGAATATCTTTTTCCGTTGTACGGCTCTTGCATTCTTCAAGACAACCTCAGACAACCTCAGACAACCTCAGACAATCTCAGACAACCTCAGACAACCTCAGACAACCTCAGACAACCTCAGACAACCTCAGACAATCTCAGACAACCTCAGACAACCTCAGACAACCTCAGACAACCTCAGACAACCTCAGACAACCTCAGACAACCTCAGACAACCTCAGAC
>NZ_JBHIMX010000008.1:50790-79260 GCF_042194435.1 Bartonella sp. LB28NMGDW | reverse complement strand
CAGACAATCTCAGACAATCTCAGACAATCTCAGACAATCTCAGACAATCTCAGACAATCTCAGACAATCTCAGACAATCTCAGACAACTATGTGAAAGGCTTTTGAAAAAAATTTCTTCATCGAAAATTTTTACAAGGTATTTTTTTAGATTATATTCTGTTTTCCACCTAAAATGATGATTTTACCACCTGAAACCAAAGAAAAATACATGTCACCTTGCATGCTTTGTTGACTTTCCCCAAAAGGACAAAGCCACCCCCACCGGTCTTTAAATAATGCCAATCGATAAACAACAATCTGTAAACAATCTGGCTTATTATCTAACGGATTTGGCTTGGCTTCCCTCATCAAATGCACCTTGGAATGCATCCCATGCATAAAATTTTAACCGCACCTCAAACAATAGTATTTTACGACACAACAGGATAAACTATTGTCTTACAGATTTTCTCGTATCACTCTCATTCTGTTTCAAGAAGTTGCCTGATAAGCACAAAATGCCATCTAAGAGAGTTCAATGCCTCACCATGTAACGCATCGCCAATCTGCTCTAGCCAACAAAGCGCCCATTTTGAAAGAATAAACGCTTTTTACATACACTCCCAAAAGAAGGAGAGAACCATTTTGCCTTTCCTCACTTTAAATAGACATATCCGTTGACCTCTTCCCACCACCTCAAAGGACGAAGATTTTAGCCCCTATCGGTTTGTAAACAATTCAACTACTCTGAAAGGATTCCGTCTGCTAATCATTTATATGATTCATTGGCATAAGGTTTAACCAAGCAAGCCCTCCACTGAATAGATGTCTCTTCAATACTTAAATGGATCAAGTATTGTATATCTTATTTTCCTTATATCACCAGCTTCAATAATAGTGTTTTAATGACGATGTTTTACGGCATAACAAGATAAAATTTTATCCATGGGCTTTTTGTCATCGCCCACCAGCACCTTAAACCCAGCGCTTTAAACCCAACGCTTTAATAATGTATCACGATACCACAAGAGAGAAGCATTTTGGATAAAGTCTTTATTCCTCAGCAAAAACTCTATGAATAAAGAAAGTTTTTTTGTTCTCTTTTACCCCTACCTTCAATAATCACTGTCTTGATCCTCTAAAGAACAATAGGCAAACTGACCGTTACACATCCAACAAAGGCAGCACAAAAAATAAAATAATAAAGAGAGTTGAGTTTTTTCTAAAGCGCCTCAAAACTTTCTGCACAATATATTCTATAAGACTTTTTCTCATAACAGATATTTTGCAATCATTTTTATCTTTCTCAAAGCTTTCATTCTCAGGCTTTGACAGCATAAATCACCGCCATATTGACAGGGCGTGTTTCATCACCCCCTGTTTTTTGCAACAAGACCTTATGTTCATGCTCTCCTGCAGCCTTCGTTAACCGATCTTTATTGTAGACTTGAGCCAGACTTCTATTATATTCACCGTGATTCATATCCCAAACTACCTTGTCAATCATTGGATAACTATGCTGGTGTTTGCCTGTTGAATCTGTTTTTCCTTCATGGGTATGAGATTTAAAAGACTCTTCTTGTCGACTTCCCAAGCGACGTCCTTTATCAATTGCTTTTCCACTATCGAGCCCCCGTAAAAACATTCCACGCAAATCGGGAACATTGAATGTTGTTCTCCCGTCTCCTTTTCCCCATGTTTCTCCCAGAACAGCAAAGAGATTGGCATAGCTCCTTCGCGAATATTCTTTACCATCACACAGTAACCATCCAGAGGGTATTTTTTCTGTAGCAAAAGTCCCGATAAATCCAGAAGAAAACGTTTCCGGTAAAGGAGGAAAGGGCGGAATTTCAGGAAGTTTTATAGTAGGATTGGTTAAAAACCAGCCATCAGCATTTTTTCCGGCAATATCACGCGTATAGACGATCTCATAAAGCCCCCCTTTTTGAATTTCTCCGCCCTTTAAAGGCATAATACCCTCTGGCGTTGCCATATAAGTTGGTCGTGGAAGTAATTGATTTAAAGAAACATTTGTTATTCCTCTGTTGGCGCCTTGTGCTTTGAAGCGCACAACAATGCCATCCATATAAGTCTCAAAAAAAGACTTTGTCGCCAAACGAAGTGATGTCCTCTCGTTCTTCACATCAACAGTAAACTGTGTTTCAATCCCGCCCCCATTATCCAACAAATATTCTTTGATGCGTTGCATCATAGCGCGAGCACTATCATTAACTGTGCTTGGAGGTTGCCCTTCTGCCCAGTTTATACTCTCGTCGGCATAAGCATTTTCTGATGCGATAATTGACCAATCATAAATCGAACTCATAGAAGATACTCTTTATTCAAAAAGGGAAAACGAGCAAAAAATGAAGAAAAGAAAGCCGCAATTTTATTTTTAGATGCCGGTATTTTCTCCTCTTTCATTTTCTCCATTTTCAGTCCTATTTTGTCATAATCAACATGCAATAATTTTGTTTTTGCATTGACATAAACAGCTTCCGGCTTCACACGCAACACGTCTTGCGCCATAACGCCCTGATAACGTTGTGGATTTCCTTTATAATTAAAGGTATAAAGTGGATATCCCTTTTTCTGCCCCACAGGGATAATATTTTCTTTTGCCCTCACATCACAAAGCCCTAAAATTCCGCCGACCAATCCAAGCACTTGCTGCGCATCACGCAATGGATCTTTTGTCACAGAAGGCATTGTCGTGGATTTTCCGGAAGTCGTTCCGTAATTTCCAGCAGCCTGAGTCCCGACCTGTAACAAGCTTTGCAATCGGTTCCAATCTTGATTATCTTTTTCTGACCATTTTTGGCGTTCAGCATCTAAGATATTTTGACGATTTACATCTTGAATCATGCCCCCTTTCAAAGCATTGCTTTGCACGTTACTCTGTCCTTGATAATAGCTATTTGCCGCATTAACCTGATCATTCTGAGAGCGATCAATCATCTGGTTTGCACTCATCATATTGTTAATATCTTGATTATATTGCTGCGCTGCAGCATTTGTTGCCAAGGCGCCTAGCTCATCGGCCAGCACACCGGTATGAGCCCCAGAGCCATAACGTCCTGCCCCAGACATTGATTGATTAATTGCATCGGAAGTTTTATTCAGAGCATTTTGCAATGCAGTATTAAATTTACTATTGCTTCCAATCCAGCTTCCCTTAGCCATACCGGAAAGATTTGTAGCGCTGTTGGTTGGTGCATTCAACCATTGCGTTACCGTTGGATTGTTATAGAGCCCTGCTGCTTGTTGTAAACCGGTCAGAGCATTTTTTGTCATATCGCTAAGACCAGCGACTCTGTCTCCCTGATAAACGTTTCCGCCAATCCCTTTATTATAAAGTCCAAGTGCATCAGCACTGGCTTGTTTAAAAATATCAGCCGCCCAAGCAGGTGGAGCATTTGTTTGTGTTGTTGTCTGCACTTGAGGTGTGGTTTTTCTACTCATGACTTGAGAACCTTTCTATATTGAATAAGATTACGAGAATATCCGTGATGAGCGAGCTTTTTCGCCCATCCAGTTCTTCCAAACATGTGCATTTCTTCAGCATTAATTGTTCGCGCCCATTTTTCGACTTCATCAATCAACTTGACCAATTTCAGCCCTCCCTCTCCAGCAAGATCAGAGAGAACGACGCATTTTTTTCCCGTATGGGCACTTTCAACTTTGGTGATTGCAAAAGCACTAAATTGGATTTTATTTTTTAAGACCAGCCACAATTGTGCTTGTCCTGTAACGATTTCTTCAGCAATTTTTTCCAGACAAACATCATCAGGAAAGCGCCGAGCATATTTTCTCAATGCAGCATTGAGAGCCTCTTGATAGGGCGCTATTTTTTCCCATGGCCACTGCTCTGTCAAATGAGCAGAATATAAATCTTGACTCTCTTGCATCATAACTTTGGCTCTTTTAGCTTTATCACTCATCTCCCCTTAAAGAACATCCCCCTACGCATTTCTCATGTTCCATGCCCCCCGCACAATAAAAGAAAAAAAGCCCCATCATCTCTTTGTCACAACAAAAAGGAAACTTCTTCTTTATAAAAATAAGCCATTGTGCAGACTATTTTTCCTTTATCGCAGAAAAGCATGAAGCATGAAGCATGACGCACCACCTTGTTCCTTTGTTTATAAAGGCTTTGGTCTATGAGCATTTATTCTTTAATAATAGGGGCGTGATCCTATCGCATGGTATTACAAAAGGGCATGCCTATCGCATGCCGGCCCGCGTCAATTCCACATCAAATCCGGTGACATGAGTCCAATTCACCCCTTCAGGAATGCGCAATTTAAAGCGATAAAACCGTGCCCTTGCGCGACAATGAATTTGTCCCGTATTATAAGAGGGCTGTTTTTCTGGCAACCAAACAGTTTCCTCTTCAAGAGATTGTCGAAAGCGCATTCCCACAGACAAATAAAACTTTCCACTATTGACTTGAGGCATAATATTTTTCACCCGTGTTATCATGCCATTTGTCTGCCCCATTTCTTGTGATGTCACCACACAAGCCATAGGAGAACCAGAAAACGAACCAAGTCTGCCCTGTTGATCAAATGCCCCCAGAATAGGCGATTCATTTTTCCAAACTTTACTATCGAGAGAAAAGGACAAATTATCAATATTCTTAGTCACAAAATCAAGACCTTCTAGGGTTGTTCCGGCTAAGAAAATAGGCAATATCATTTTGATATCGACGAGAGCTTTTGTCCATTTTTGCAATCCCCAATCATAAATGAGCAAGATACGTTTATGAAGATTCTCATCAGAATCAACCATCCAATAAACACGATTATACACCCCATCGATAGCCGCAGACATGGTATACAAATTATCCTGCCTTGATTTTGCGGTCATCGTTCGATCGACTTTTTCGAACCCAATGGGGATAATCTGTCCATCATTTGTTATTTGATAAAAACCGCCCTCATCGGCAAAGAATGCTAAATCACCGCGACAAACAATTGATTCAGCATTTTTTGCGCCTCTTTTATCGTGTATTTTTTGGAAACTAAAAATAATCTTAGAGCCAGGGATAAAAGAACCGGCATAGATTGCAGAACGCATAAAGATAATTGGATTTGTTGTCTCCGTTGCCCCTTGAACAAATCCGCCATCAGGAAAATCTTGATAATCGCAACTTTTTTTCCCCACGGTCCAAAATTCAGCATCATTTAATCCAGACCAATGAACCCGTCTTGGATGCTCGGTTAATTTCATCAAACAAACGAAATCTCCCCAGATTCGAACAATCCCTGCTTGTGGTGGATTTCCTCCTAAATTTCTAAATCTTTTATCATGATTAATATCAATCACTTGTGGTTTATCATTGGCATTCACCGCAATGATAAAATCACCAAACAAAGCAAAAGACCACGGAGCATCGATATTAGCCAGATAAGATTTTCCTTTTTGGCTAATATCTTTCCAGTTCATTGTTGTATTATCAAGCAAGAAGATTTTTTCTCTTGTCCCAACAATAATGGAAACCCCATTTTTTGTTTTAACCGCAAGAGCGCCTAAAATTGGCTCAGGACAAGGCTCTGATAAAGGTTCAAAACTTGGCATAGGGATATAGGAGCCATCAGCCGGTAGCACATTAACAAGTTCATCGGTAAAAATTCCATTGATATCCGCCACATCGGGTCGATAATCAGCGATTGGGAAAAAAGCCATCAAGACCCCCATAAAATCTTTGAAGAGCCTAGTGCCATTCAAAACACCGAGGCTTATTGATAAAAAACCACAAAAGCCCTTAAAACTCTAAAGGCATAAAATTCAACAAAATACACAACCTTAAGTTGACCAACGCATCGAAAAAAAGATACCATAAATAATGGCATACCCAGCGCCATCCACCAGCGCCCGACCAAAATCAACCGCCCGCAATCACCCCAACAACTGGGAAAAAGCCTTTAAACTCTCCATAAATCTTTGAAGAGCCTAGTACCATTCAAAACACCAAAGCTTACTGATTGAAACCACAAAAGCCCTTAAAACTCTAAAGGCATAAAATCCAACAAAACACACAACCTTAAGTTGACCAACGCATCGAAAGAACGATACCATAAATAATGGCATACCCAGCGCCATCCACCAGCCCTTCACCATCAATCCCCAGCGCTCATCCAACCATAAGGGACAAACCAGCCATCAACGATTTGGAACAAAGCCTTTTAAAAACGCATTGGGCGAATCTTTGAAGAACCTTTTTGGCGCGATGTTTCAATACGCAAAGCTTGAAGCTGTTCTTGAAAATCTCTGAAAGAAACGGCGGCATATTCAGGATCTTTAAGAATATTTTTATAAAGTTCATATTTTGCCCGTGCTTTAATAAGATCAAAAGCATAAATCAACCAAGGATTATCATCCTCTTTTAGTTGTTCATCGGCAAAATGAACAGGAGCATAAGAAAGCTGTACAGTTTCCACATGTTCTGGTGTTGGAAAGAGTCCTATTTTTTGATCAAGGCACGTATAAAAGAATGGCGTTCCTAGCGCAGGATTCATACCATATTGTTGATGCAACACTTCCAAGGGCTTAAAGAACAACTTTGTTGGTGTTGCATTCTTTGTTGCTAAAAAGACGCCCTCCAAACTCTTTTCTGATTCAATAAAAACTCCCTCTTCTTGCCCATACCATGTTTTACCACTTTGTGTTTTAAACGTCCTTTCTCTTTTTTCATTAAAGAAAAAGGGTTCGCGTTCACACAAACGCAAAGCCGTAAAAATTGAATCTTGAATTTGCAGAGAATATTCCGCTGTTGTATCATCAATTTCATCTTGAATAAGGGCGACCATATAAGCAAAAGTTTTAGAATGGTCTGAATGTGTAAGGTTTAGATTTTGGGGATCAGTGGATAAAGTGGTCATAAGCCTGTCCTTGTTTCTGGAAGCATTTTAAATTTTTCCCCCAACAGATCCCTCTTGTTGGGGGAAGTGAGCAAACATTCGCTTTAAGCGGGTGCTCCATAAGTTGGGATGACGATAGTGCCAAAATCCTGAGCCCCTTGCGTACTTCCTGGCAAGGTAAAGCAAGTTTTTTTCATACCAATAATGGTTTTTGCCGCGACCCCGAATTCTCTTTCATAGTCGAAGAGTTCTTCCACCAATTTATAGCGTGTTGCTCCTCGATCTTTACCAAAAGCAATCACAGCACTCTGCGCACCAAGGAGAACAGCACGACGCACATTTGGTACAGCTTTATTTGCCGTCCCAGATTCGACCCCTTCGGTAATATGTTCAGCTTCGCGTAAAACCACACCATTATACATGCCCAAAGATCCATCATAGAGCGGATTTTTGATACGACTTCCACTATAGATTGCCTTGGTAATATCGAGCCATTGCCCCGCATCTGTGTTGGTTCGCAATTGTGTCACTTGGGTTGGATGAAGATAAAGCACATAGACATTTTCCCCATCGATCCGCACGGGTCTAATTTTAGGATTTGCCAATTTAGCCCGTTCAACAGCTTTATCAATGAGCTTAAGATCAAAAACATCGTTTGATTTTAAATCTTCATCTTTTGTTTTTCCATTAGGGCGCACGACGCGTTTATCGGTTGGTGCCGTTGGTGCATTAAACCCATAATGGACAGGTTTAAGATTAATCGTACGTCCCTCAAAGTTAATAGCTTTTGCAGTATATCCACACACTTGAATGAAGAACATCATACTCAGACGATCTGCATACCAATCAACCAAACCATTTTTTGCCTCAGTACGCAAATCATGGAGAATTCGTTGTTGATCAATCGTTCCCTCATTTTTGACACGCACAGCATGAACGAGTTCATTAATTGCCAAACGATCATTGAGAAACTGTAAAGCTTCTTCATTGCCTTCCAATGTCTGCCCTTCGCTCACCCCATCGCCTAGCAACTGCACACGCAAATTAAAGCTAATAGCATCCCCACTTGCTTTCGTGGTTTCATCTTTTAATTGTACGATACTGTTTGAATCATTTCCAATCAGCGGTGCAATCGGAAGTGCTTTTGAGACTTCTTGGTTTAGTAATTTAGACCATGTGCGCACTGCCATTGGGTCATTAAGTCCGATATAAGTTACAGTCATTTTGTCCTCTAAAAGTTTTATTGACATAAAAAACCCGGCAAAGCGCCGGTTATTAAAACACCACATTTCATTTCAAATGGTGAATAGGTTGTTCGTGAGTTTTATCTAATTTCTGTTAGCGTCTGCCTCCCCCTTATAAGAGCTCTCCTCACCACATCCGTGCTTTGAGAAATCCCCCACATTCCTGCGCTAAAAGCCTCTCCACGTTCCTGCAAAAAACACTTGCCACATTCTTGTTTTTTAAAATTCTCTTCCCCCCATTAAGCGATTAAAAGAAGCTTTATTTTTAGGATCAGAAACCCAAGCGCTAAACTCTGCTTCTGACATTTTATCAAGCATCTCCAAAGAAATCGGCCCATTTGGCGTCAAGCCGTTATAAGCAGCAAGTGTACGTGCAGAATTGTGTCTTTCCTGTAAATTTTCATCCATGTTATTGGGAACATTTGTGTAGCCAATTTTTTGTGCAATAGAGTAAATCACTTCAGCCGGATTTTGATTTTTTTGCGCACAATCGCGCAAGATCTGTTTCAACTCATCACCAATCAACGCATCAATATTTTTGGGATCGGCCATCTCAGGATAGAGAGAAGCACAAGCTGCCAACTGTTTAGCCCGCGTTTCATAAATAAAATCAGCGGCTTGATCAAAATCATGATGCTTTTGTTTAACACTTGCAACAGACTGCTGAAAAAACGCATGCAACTGTTCTGCTTCGCGAGCCAGAGAAGGTTGTTGTTTTTCATGTAAAAGCCCTTGTTTTTGGAGTGTTTTTCCCAACCATTGCATATAGCCCATAAAGTCTTTTTGCGGATCTGGCGGACCATCTTCTCCCCCTTGAACTTCTTTTCCAGCCTTTTGCGAAGAGTCCTGTTTTTGATGCATTTGCCCTTGGAAATTATCTTCAAGAGTTTTTTCTTCTCTTCCAATTTCACCGTCTTCTCCCTCTTGTGTTGAGAGTAGATAATCCTGTTTCAATTGGTTTTGTTCTGCTGGCGTTAAGTGTTCTTGATCCATGACATTAGCCTTCTCTTTTTTAAAACAATAAAATCAAATTTTTCAGATAAAACAGCCCCATAAGCATTTGTCCCCTTAATACTTACCCATCATCACTTAGGCTCCAGCATTCTCCTCACATGGCTCCCCCACCATGACAGCAAAACACCTCCCACCATATCCCCGCCGTGACAGCAAGACTCTATTAAAGATGTTTCCCAACACCAACACTACGGCTCAACACAACAGCTCTTCTGAGATAAAGAGAGGCGACATTGCACGACATAAGCAACATGGGTAAACTATGGACATTGTTTAGATAAGCAACTTCTGATAGATGAAATTCATCCAAGAGAGCGCATCATAAAGCATCCTATTGTTGAGCCTTTACTGTCTGCAACATCTGCATTATCTGCTCTGTTCCCATATTACCCCCCATCTGCGCTGAGGCATTTTGCTCTTCTTGAAAAGAGTTTTGCGCCTTTATCGCAATTTTATGAATAAGTGAAGCCGGTAAAGGCGAATAGCGTAAGAGATCGAGCATAATTTCAGGCGTTGCAAAATTTTGCATCAAAGGAAGCAATTGCATGATCAGTGCAAAAGTACGCTCTTTTTCATTAAGACTTGTTGGCGCATCATCCACGACAATATCATATTCCAAGCTTGTCACCATTTCGCGTGTCAGCGGCACATACTGGGCATTTTCATCACCAGCAATACGAACCAGCCGCCCATCGGACAGATAATTTTGAATAAGATAGAGAATAATTTTCCCCTGTCGTTGCCGATATCGACGCAACCCATCAAAAAAGGAAGCCAAAAGATTAAGTGACGATTGTCGCCGTTGTTGTTCAAGAACGCCAGGCTGATTGACAGCTCGGGTCCCAATAAATTCAGAAGACAACCCCGTCACCTGTTCAAGTGCGCTCTTTGCTTCATTAAACAATTGGAAAAACCCTTGCGGAAATTGTGCCACGGGTTTAGGCTGAATTCTTCCCCCAGACACAGAACCACTTTTCAACCAAGTAATACTATCAGCTCTAGCCCAACTCTCGACGGCTTGTCGATCATCATCAAAAGCATCGCGCTCTGCCATAATTCCGCCTTTTGATTGGCTATTGAGCAAATGCATCACTTGACTAAAATATTTGTTTGCCCACCGTTGTGGATCTTTTGTAGGGCGCACAAGTCCGTAAAAGTGCCGGCTTAACTTATCAAAAGTACCGGTAATACACTCCCATCCCAATTGATTGGGTGGAACCAAGGGCTTATCAGGCGCTTCAAGCAGCTTTCTGCCTAAAAATGCCCTTTTGACAATTTTTCTGTTCAACCTTGTTGCTTGAACATGCGGAAAGGTTTTACTTAAATTTTGGAAATCTTGCTCTGAATAATCGATAAACTTTCCACTTTGAGGCTCGAGAACTTTATAAATCACCTCGCGTTCAAACCAACGACATTCTACCAATGTCACCATTTTAGGACGTTGATAGGTCCCTCCCTCTTCCCACTCTCCCTGATATCCCCTCTCGGACTGATAACTTTGTGTCATCCCATTGCTGGTTGAATGTGAAAAACTCTGATGTTTAACCCAATCAGCATTAAGATCACTCCAATGAACATTGGGAAACATTTCTTCAGCCACAGCAAGGGGTTTTTCATCAATATACCACAAGCGTTGTGCATCAATAAGATTAGGCTTAACAGCACTTGCATCCCACACCATTTTCATAGGGTCGAGCCGCGCAATGATTGGTTTTCCTTGTGGATCTTCTTCATAATCAAGGCGTGTATCTGTCCACCCCATTCCGCAAATAATTGCATCTTGAAAGGCATCGGAATCTTCGTATTCCCCATCGGCTTCATCACGAAACCACTCAGCCGCCCCTGTCAAAATCTGGTTTGCAAAGGCTGCTCCTTCTTGTCGTGGAATAAATTGAACTTGCCTTTTATTATTGCGCTCAGCCCCAATCACGGCATTAATTAAAGGCGCAATACGGTTAAAAGTCATAACCGGTCTGTTTTGTTCGTGCAAGACAGCCAAGTCTTGCTCATTCCATTGCCGTCCATTATAAAAATCGTAATCTTCTTGGGCATTTTTTCGCCATTTTTCGACATGGGCAATATCATCCTGATACCACTCCACGAGTTTTTTAAAAAGTGCTTGATTTTCAAGCGTTTCGATTTGATTAAAAGTAGAATCTGTAGAAATATTCATTAAAAAGCCATCCATGACGTTTGAGAATGGTGAAACGAGCGATAGGTATTTTTTCGCGCTCTAGCATTTGGCTGTTCATAAGCCACACACATCAGTCCAAAGGCATCGGCCCCATGGCTAGCCCAATCATGTTCAGCGCCTAGTCCGATATTGCGCTGTTCGTCGCGCTTTTCATGATACCAAGCAAGCGCTTTTCTACCCGCACATGTCGTTTCACGATTAAACCATAGTGCAGGAAACAACCGCCTTACGGCTTCGATACGCATTTTCACAGCGCCTGTTCCTTGATTAGGGATCACTTTAGTTTGAAAACCGGCTTGTTGAAGTGCACTTTCAAAACTCACATTATAAACACGATCTTTTGTTGCGCCATCATGAGGCAAAACCATGAGAGCCTTTTCATATCCCCTTTGAAAGACCCAGCCCACATGCTCTGAGAGAGGCTGTCCTTGGGCTTCATAATAATCGAGCACTCGAATTTCCCGTCCAACAAATTGCGCAACCCACAATGCGGTAGCATCAGCCTTTGCTCCTGTTCCCCCGATATCCCAAAAGATTCTCACCTGCATCAAAGGATCACGTGGAACGGTGGTAATCCGCCCTTCCATTTCGGCTTCGAGAAGACATTTCTGATAATAAGCCCCTTGGACAGCTTGAAGATATTCGCCTTCCCAAATATGGTTATACTGCTCTGGTCTTTGCTGCAAATCGTCCATTCGATCACGATTGAGTTTTTCAGGAAATTGCGGATTATCACGCCAATTAATTTCTGCCCCTTTGATATGAGGATTATCGACATTTCGGAAACGTTTTTCCACGGGTGCATTTTCATGGCACGGATTCCATGTGACCCATAATTCTGCATTCCAATCTTTTCCTTCTTCGCGCAAAGTTGGAATAAGTGTTTGCCAAGCAGTCTCAGTGACCGGCTCCGCTTCATCGACCCAACAAAGGAAAACGCGCCCCATTGATTTAATACTTGCGATATTGCGATCAAGCCCAGCAAACACATAGACAATCCGTCCATCTTTTGACTTAATATATTTATCGCCGATTTCATAATAGTCTTGTAAAAAAGGGTAAGATTCGATAGCGCGTTTAATTTCTTCCAAAGAACTTTCATTGAGAGAATTTTGAAATTGCCTTGCACAAAGAATAATCCCGCGTTCTCCAGCCATTCCATGGCGATATCCCACAACAGCCGACATCAAAGCAAAAGAACGTGTTTTTCCAGAACCCCGTCCTCCCCAAGCGGCTCGCACATCTGCTTTTCCAGTAAAAACAGGAATAAGCTTTGGAATAAGAGCCACTTGAGCCGTTTTCTGCTCCATTTTTTGAGAAATTTTCTGAACAATTTTCATTATAAATTTTCATACTTTAGCAATAATTGCGCTTCACCCTTTTGCTTATCCCAAGTTTAATTCTCCCAGAACAATTGAAAGAAAAGAGCAATTGAACGCAAAACGCCCTTCTCAAAAGCAGCGCTTTACCTTCCTTCATCCTAATACTCAATGAATTTCACTTTTTTGCATGAAGCCCCCCCTTCAACCACTTTGGACCCCGCATATACACGATATGCGCCCCCAAGGGTCCTTAAATCACAAGGGTCCCTATTCCCCCCCCCCAAACCGCCCCTCAAACACCGCGCCTGTCATCCCCCAACCACAAGCACAGCATCCCCCCACCAAATCATAGCCTCAGCACATGGCTCTCAAGCATATCCAAAGCCCAACATCCTCCAATATCATGCCTCTCAAGCTTCCCCAATCCTCACACTTGTCTATCCCCGATACCCCCACCAAAACACATGCATCCCGCAAGCATAATACTTCTCTCAAGTTTCACGCCCTTCACCCATCAAAACACTGTCCCATATCCACCACACAAACATCCTGCACCAAATCTCCTCCAACACATGGCTCTCAGGCATCATTCACCCAAGCCAAGTATCACGAGCGCCTACAAGCAAGATAGCCTCCGCTTCAATCCCCTCAAGACAAGCAATCACCAAAGCAGCCCCCCTTGCAAGACATCACCCCGCATCATCCACCTCAGCCTAACATTTTTCAATATCACAAACCTCCGTCGCCGAGATATCATGCTTCTCCGGTTCGCTATTTTTTGCATTCACTGGTACAATCTCAATACGCGAAACTGTTTTAACCTGCCCTTCTCCAGTCCCCTGAAGAGGCAACACTTTTGCAAGAAGCGAAAAAAACGGTACAGGATTATTCAGAGCATGATATTGAAGATAAGACACCAGCCCATCTTCACCATAGTGATAGCCAGCCTGCTCCGCCGCAGTCAGAAGAGCTTCATTAAATCGCTTTGTTGTTTTATTCAAAGACCCTTTTTTCCGCCCTCTTCGACGTAAGGGAAGACAATGTTCATCTACCATCATCATGATCCTTCCAACTAAAGAGAAACCAAAACCTCAAAAGCAACCAGCAATTTTAAAAAAATGGGACACATACTAAAAGGTAAAAAACACCCACAAAGCACAAATTCTCTGCTCCGTTTTTACGGATCTCCATTTTTACAGATCACCATTTTTACGCTTTTACATTATTACAGAACAAAGCCAAATGAAACTCCCAAACCACCACCCCGCTCCACTTTGTAAACACTGGTCTGTTAACAATCTGATTTCTCGTCTATCAGATTCCCCTGCTGATTATTTTATATGGCTATCCCACACTTCAAAGAATGATGTTTCATCAAACACGCCAGATAAGCTCTGGTCTACAATTCAACTTCAAAAAGCAAATTTTCCTCTGCTGGATAAAGCTTCCCCCCCCACCGGTTTTAAACTATAATCCAGTCTCTGCCCCACCCCCCTACTGACATCAGATTACCGCCCCCAAGCAATCCTATTTTGACAGTATAAGAAGATAATGAGATAATTTTTAAGATACAAAGAATGCTCTCATTTTCCAAATATTTTAATTTTCTTGCCAATCTTCTGAAACTACTTTATTGATAGTTCTGTGTTTTTGATCGTCCACGCAACGGTCAAATAGGGATTTGAAAGCCCGAACGCTCAGTACATAAATTTATCCCGCTTTGCGGATATCCCGGAATTCCGGGAGCTTTTGCTATGTCCAAGTGCTTGTCAGCACTAAAAGCAAAAGGCTGGCTGAGCTCAGTGCTTTCAAACTCCCGGAATACTCATGCGAGGGCGCTCGCAACCGGAGGGGAGCTTGAAGTGCAAACTAAAAATTCACATTTCAATGACATTTCAATAGGTAAAAGAATCCGTCACAGACGCATTTCAATGGGACTTTCTCAAAAGGAATTAGGAAGCTATTTAGGTGTCAGTTTTCAACAAATCCAGAAATATGAAAAAGGTTTAAATCGTGTAAGCGCGGGGTGTTTGCTCGAAATTGCTAAAAAACTAGAGGTTCCTATGAACTTTTTTTATGCGGACCTTTTAACAGCAGATATTCCCACAAAAGAAACTCTCTTACACCACGATCAAGACACATACAGCGAAAAAGAACACGCCCTTTTGAAAAACTTTAGAGAGCTCCAGCCGAAAAAACAAAAAGCAATCTTGTGGTTGATTTCTGATTAGACAAAAGCACACCCATCAACATCCATCGCCAATATATCCAACATCCTTAAAATATAAGCTTCAGATCACGACACCTCAAAGAAGACAATTTTATCAGACAAGACAGATAAGCCCTGCCCTAAAATATTCCCTCACACACCTTTCTCCAGTCAACGCGATTTATACCCCTCTTCATCCCAACTTTCCCCACTCCATTCACAAATGCGTCCCCTAGTTCTCCGACCACATTCCATGTCAAGACAAAAGCATACAACGCATAAATCCTTCACTTCACTTTTACAGATTCACGTTTTTACGCTTTTCCATCTTTACAGAAAGCAGCCAAACGAAATTTCCAAACCAGCCCACCACTCAATAAACAAGAGTCTGTTAACAATCCCACTTTTTATCGAGCACATTGCATTTGGGCAACCACCTCTCACCACCCCTCAAAGAATGCTGTTTCACCAGACACGGACAGATAACCCCTACCCTCCAATATCCAGACACTCTCACAAAAAGCATCTTATAAATTGATGTACTTGAAGGTCTCTCAACGGCATATCTTTGCCTCTAATGCCCCATCTCCCCCTACCTCAAATGACAATATTTTACAGCATAAGGCATAAGAATATAATGAGATAATTTTTAAGATACAAAAAAATGCTCTCATTTTCCAAATCTTTTAATTGTTCTTGCCAATCCCTTGAAATTACTTTATCACTCAAAAGGTGCCTTGATCGTCTACGCAGCGATCAATAGGGAGTTGAAGCCCGAAAACTCAAACGTTAATTTACCCCACTTTGTGGGTATCCCGGAGTTCCGGGAGTTTTTGCTATGTCCAGGTGTGATAAGCACTAAAAGCAAAAATGCTGACTAGAGCTCAGTACTTTACTACTCCCGGAATACCAATGCGAGGGCGCTCGCAACCGGAGGGGAGCTTGAATTGCAAACAAAAAATCCACATTTTAATGACATTTCAATAGGTAAAAAAATCCGTCACAGACGTATTTCAATGGGACTTTCTCAAAAGGAGTTAGGAAGCTATTTAGGTGTCAGTTTTCAACAAATCCAGAAATATGAAAAAGGTTTAAATCGTGTAAGCGCGGGGTGTTTGCTCGAAATTGCTAAAAAACTAGAGGTTCCTATGAACTTTTTTTATGCGGACCTTTTAACAGCAGATATTTCCACAAAGGAACATGCCTTACACCACGATCAAGACACCTATAGCGAAAAAGAACACGCCCTTTTGAAAAACTTTAGAGAGCTCCAGCCGAAAAAACAAAAAGCAATTTTGTGGTTAATTTCAGATTAGACAAAAGCGCACCTAGCGACATCCCTCGCCAATATCCCCTCTGCCTAAAGCCTTTCCCGCCTGATACCACCACATCTCAAAAAACGGTTTACAGCACCGGTTTACAACATCATAGGATAACAAACACCAAAACCTTGGAAAAACATCCCCACCCCTCTCACAGAATTTTATCAAGAGATCTCTTCTGATTTAAACGCACAATTCCGATTGTATCATTATGATACCTTTTTACATTTACCTTGTCAAGTTTTTATATTTTTCTTTTGATATTTTTGTGTTTTTCTTTAAGGAATCCACATCCATCAAAACACCTCTCATAAAAAACACAATGTCCAAAACAACAAGAGCTAAAACAGGATTGCCCCTAATAGGAGTGCCCCTAAATAGGATTATTATTGTATTTCTCATTCACCCACTTATTAAAAAAACATTTCTCAATGCTTCTCACACCCATTTCACGGATATCCCCCATACAAATATAGACGCAAATATAATTGTTAAATTTCGCATAGAATATAAAAGCCAACCACGATTTTTCTCTCTTCACACCTCTTTACACATCCCCTCTTTACAACATCACCCCTGCAATCTATTCACAGCTATTCCCAAACTCTTCTCTCTAGCCAACACACGAACAGCACTCTTCATTTCCCTCCATTCACACACTCTTCACCTCCCCAATCCTTCTCACCCCTCCATATCATGACAAAAAACACGCACAATACATAACCCCTCTACTCCTTTCTCACAGACACATTTTTACGCTTTTACATCATTACAGAACAAAGCCAAGGAAAGGTTTACCACCCCGTACCACTCTATAAACAAAGGTCTGTAAAGAATTCAAATGCTTGCCTAGCAAGTTTCCACCACTGTCCACTCATTCGTTTCAGATCACCCCCTTCAAAGAGCGGTGTTTTTACCTCATGAATAAGATAATGAACGAACCGTCTTTAGAAAAAAGAAACGGCATGGAGATATCAAATATATCAATGGTCGTCATCGACTGTCGTGTTAAGGGGTGTTAACTCTTTATTTTTCTTAATTTTTACAACGCCAATCATTCCCGTGGAAATAATGAAGGCAGACATCGCTAAAAAAGAGCTTAACAATCCCACAAGCGCCAAAAATCCAGCAATAAAGCCAGACATTGCTTCCGCAGAGTTCGCTAAAGTTGAAAAGGTTCCAAAACTCTTACCAAAATCTTCACGACGAGAATATAATTGAATAGCTGAAACTAAACCAATATCCACAAAGGCACCAATAAATCCTAAAACAAACGCTAACACGAGAAGGAATTTTAAATAAATTTCTGCAGCTAAGGGCATAACAAACAGAATAATCCCATAAAGAAGCCAAAATACCATGAGCTTCAACGATGTAATATTTAATATAATTTTATGATATAACGAACCACCAACGATAGTTCCAACAGCCATGAGAGAAAAAATATAACTCACAAGGCTCTCCTCTCCCCCTATAGAGAGAACAAAAGCTGGAATTAAAAATCTTAAAATAGCACCCGTAAAGAGAATAGCAAACGACGATCCAACCAGCGTAATAAATAAATGTTTATTTTCAGTAGAAATATATTTAAGATATGAAGCTGTTTCTCGATAAATTTTTATAAAATTGAATGATTTATTCTCGCTTGAATTTAAATTCATGAGATTAAATAACACGATAATAGATATAAAATAGGTAAAAAAATCAAAAATGAGTACTGCCGATTTATTTGCTAAAAAAAGCAGTAGGGAACAAACCAAAGGTCCAATGACGGCTGCAGTTTCCATGATAATTTGAGCAATGCTATTGGCCTTTGTAAGATCTTTTATTGAAAACATTCTGGGAATAGCAGCTTGAAAACTTGGTTGGAAAATACTTCTTCCTATCGTTGTACATATTGCTGCAACAATAAGAACAATGATATGTGCCGTACCTGTTATAGTGGTTATAAAAACGAATAATGAAGCTAATAATCTAACAACTTCACTTAAGATCATATTTTTCTTCAAAGAAAAATTATCCGCTAACCAACCTCCTATAGGGCCAAAAAAGAGAAAAGGGATAAATCGAAAAAAATACACAAGACCTATAAAAAAGGTGTTATCTGTTAATTCTAAGACCAGTAAAACAAAAACAACTTCATAAGCATAATCACCAACTTTAGAAATAAAGAGAGAGCAAAAAAGAGCTAAAGGAC
This sequence comes from Bartonella sp. LB28NMGDW, assembly GCF_042194435.1. Classification (NCBI taxonomy): domain Bacteria; kingdom Pseudomonadati; phylum Pseudomonadota; class Alphaproteobacteria; order Hyphomicrobiales; family Bartonellaceae; genus Bartonella; species Bartonella sp. LB28NMGDW. Next base: position 60,915 of record NZ_JBHIMX010000008.1, on the reverse strand, counting down.
TCTTTTTTAAAAATAAATTCATACCAACCATCCAATGTTAAACTTTTCTACACTTAAAGTTACACTTCCTTCGATACAATTGGTGATATGAACTTCAGAAGAGTCTTTTATTCTAATAAATCACTTAATAAGTTAAGTGAAAATTTTTAAAGAAATACTCCTCTTGATATAAGCATTTAGACCAATATCAAGTAATATATTAATTTTTCTTTCTTATTTGCTTTAAAAAAGAAAGAATGTAAAAATTATGAGATCAAAATCTGCTATATTATTATATTGACTTCCAGCCCACGTCTCAAAGAATGAAAATTCCCAACCAGAACTAGTCTACAATCCCACGTCAAAAAGCAGCTTTCCCCACAAAATAAAGCTTACACCCAACCACTCCTCAAACGACAGCACTTCGTCAGGCTCAACAAATCAAGCCCTCTCTCCTTAAACCACCATCCTTCACGCATCTCTTTGCAATACCCGCCTTACCCACACTCTCCTCCTATCCATGCGCACTCTCTTCATTCTCCATTCCCCTTTTTCTCTCCCATCACACACTTAACAACTGAACACCCCTCTTCCTCTAAACTTTCCCCTCCATTCACGAAAACACTTCCCCCAATCCTTCTCACTCCTCCATACCATGACAAAAAACATGCCCAATATGAATTGGTGAATATTTCGTCTTTTTTGTAGATAGAATTACTTATAGGTAACAGTTTTAACATCATAGCTGGGTACATACTGTTAACATCATATACTTCAATTCCATTATATATATGTCCCCCTGTCTTGATTAAAAAAACAAAGCCACCTTTATATGCATTTCTTAATATCTCATCATCATTTAATTCTAAAGTAGGTGTTAAAAAAGTTGCTTTTGTAATTTCCGATAAATTGTTCATTACAGGGCTTGGTAAAGTATCGTATTTTTTTAAAGTATCCTTTTTTAATAAAATGTCTTTAAACCATATCTTTTATGATATCATCTTCAGCTTTTGAGAAATTATTTTTTAAATCAGTCTTTTAGCACTGCTCTCTTTAACAATATTTCTTTTTAATTTAGTTATTATATTTATTGTAGTGAATTAACTGATTTTCAGTTTCTGGATACGCTTTAAAATAAAAAGCACTATTTGGAATTGATTCATTATATTTATGGGCACAAACAGCAAAGTTTTCTTTTTTTGTTTAAACTTTTTTTCTGCTTGCCATTTTTTTAATTCTCTGCTAGCTTCACACACATTCTTAGTAGTGACGGTTTCCGAAGGTGCGATTTCCTCCATCGCCTTTATACCTAATGAAGTACTAAGATATGAATGTGCATAATTTATACGTTTTTTTAAGTTTTGCAGATCAGTTTTTTTGACATTGTTTACCCCAATGTTGAGAATTTTTTCCGCTATTGAAGCCCTCTGTTCCCGCAGAGGGCTTATTTTTATAATAAGGTGACAAGTATAACTTGTATCATCTATTTTTTCTTGTAATAAATTAATAAATTTTTTCACCATTAAAACATCTGTTTAAAATTTCATAATCTTTAAACTCATAAGTTTTTTGTTTCTGGATTAGAAAATTGAACTTGCATTCTTATTTTAAAGTCAAGTCTCATTAGCAATACCGTGTATTTTATTACATAGTAAGCTCTATTATCGTTACTAGATTTAGTTAATTTTACTGATAAAATTAGGCCCATATTTTGACTGGTGGTTCCAAATTTAGAGACAATATCAAAAAATCTCGAATAGCTGTTCTTGCTATGACAAATAGAACTTTTTTATCATCAAAATACAGAACTGTTTGTACAGTATTAGTCTTTTTGTCTAAACTAAGAAGTTCTGCTTTACCTGCTGAATAACCTAGTACTTTAAATTTAAAATCAGCTTAACTATACATAAATCCATAAATCTTTCGCATCATTTTACGGATATACGTTTTTACGCTTTTACACATTCACAGAATAAAGCCAAACGAAACTTCCAAACCACCACTCCGCACTGCTCTGTAAACACGGGTCTGTAAACGAACAAAGCTTTTTGCCTAGTACCCCTTACAGTCTTCAGACACCCCCCTCAAACGACAACACTTCATCAGGCTCAATAACTCAAACCCTGCCCTCAAATATTCCAGCTTTTCACTCCCCCTCAAAGAGCAGTGTTTTACGGCACAATAGAATAGAAAATTTTTGATTTTTCTTGCCAAGCTTCTGAAATTACTTTAACTTAAAGTGTAATTTTGGTCGTATACGCGACGATCAATAGAGAACTGAAAGCCCGAAACCTCGATACATAAGAATGAACCCACTTTTGTGGGTGTCCCGGGATTCCGGGAGATTTTGCTATGTCCAGGTGCTTCCCAGCACTAAAAGCAAAAAGCTGATTAAGCTCAGTACTTTTAGACTCCCGGAATACCAATGCGAGGGCGCTCGCCCCCAGCGGGGGGCTTGAAGTGCCAACTAAAAATCCACATTTTATCGACATTTTGATAGGCAAAAGAATCCGTCACAGACGCATTGCCATGAGGCTTTCTCAAAAAGCATTAGGAAACTATTTAGGTGTCAGTTTTCAACAAATCCAAAAATATGAAAAAGGCTTCAATCGTGTAAGCGCAGGGTGTTTACTCAAAATCGCCCAAAAACTAGATGTCCCCGTAAACTTCTTTTATGCAAACCTTGCCACAAAAGAAGATCTTTCAACAAAAGAAACTCTCTTACACCACGATCAAAAAACCTATAGCGAAAAAGAACACGCACTTTTGAAAAACTTTAGAGAACTCAAATCGAAAAAACAAAAAGCAATCTTGTGGTTGATTTCTGATTAAGCAAAAGCGCAACGATCAACATTATTCCATTCATATCCCCCTTAAATCAAATTCAAACCAGCTCCCCACACCCCTTCAAAGAGCAGTATTTTACGGCGTAATAAAATAGAAAATTTTTAATTTTTCTTGCCAATTTTCTGAAACTACTTTATTACTTAAAGGGTGAGTTTGGTCGTATACGCAGCGATCAATAGGGGATCAAAAACCCGAAACCTAAACATAAATTTATCCCACTCTGTGGGTTTCCCGGGATTCCGGGAGTTTTTGCTATGTCCAGGTGCTTTAAGCACTAAAAGCAAAAAGCTGATTTAGGTTCAGTATTTTTGACTCCCGGAATACCAATGCGAGGGCGCTCGCAACCGGAGGGGGGCTTGAAGTGCCAACTAAAAATCCACATTTTATCGACATTTTGATAGGCAAAAGAATCCGTCACAGACGCATTTCAATAGGGCTTTCCCAAAAAGAATTAGGGAGCCATTTAGGTGTCAGTTTCCAACAAATCCAAAAATATGAAAAAGGCTTCAATCGTGTAAGCGCAAAATGTTTGCTCGAAATCGCCCAAAAACTAGATGTCCCCGTAAACTTCTTTTATGCAGACCTTGCCACAAAAGAAGATCTTTCAACAAAAGAAAATGCCTCACACCACAATCAAGAAACCTATAGCGAAAAAGAACACGCACTTTTAAAAAACTTTAGAGAGCTCAAAGCGAAAAAACAAAAAGCAATCTTGTGGCTAATTTCTGATTAAGCAACAGCGCAACGATCAACGTTATTCCATTCATATCCCCCCCTTAAGTCAAATTCAAACCAGCTTCCCCTCAAACAACAGCACTTCATCAGGCTCAATAACTCAAACCCTGCCCTCAAATATTCTAGCACACCACACCCCTTCAAAGAGCAATGTTTTATGGAAGGGAGGATAATCAGCTGCATTTTTGTTGTCACTTATAATTTTCCAATGACTTTTGAATGCCTCAATTAGTCTTTTTATAGCACTTTCACTCTTTTTAAAGCTTCTTTCTCTGCTTCTTCTTTTAACTTCATGCCATTGGCGCTTTCGTACCTTTTTATTGTTTTTTCAATCTGATCATCAGTCCCTGCTTTAAAAACAATCATTGTTTCAAACGGACGAAATAATGACGATTGCGAAATATGAAAAAAGATATTCGTGCGCAAATTGTTTGGATCAAACTCGCTATACCCTTTTATTTTTAAGTCATCGATAGATATCGCTTTTTTTGACATGGCAAGACCAATAACATCGCTATTTCTCTCACCAAAATTTTGTACTTTTAAAAGGTTATTTTTAGCGTCATCAACTGTCGACATATTCATGACTTCGTTAAGAACTTGATCATTTATATCAAATTGAGCATTGCTGACAAAAATGAATACAAGATCACGCAAAGAACAAGCTTTTTGAAAATAACAAGCATTGTACAAACGTGAGCGAATCCCAAGACATCCGACTGCTTGTCGAATGATTTTTATAGCGAGCTCATATGATTTTTCATCTAAACGAAGATCACGAATGTCTGGAATGTAGATTTCTTGTGTTTCTTGTAACGGTGCAACTTCACTGTTTAATGCACGATCAATAAGCTTTTCTAACCAATTGTAACTCTCACTATTATCCTGCTCTCTGACAGACGATCTAATCTCTTCTAAAAGATTGTCCAGCCCATACTCTTCTCTAAAAGCACGCTCTCTTCGATCACACGTCATCGTAAATGTATGGGTATTTTCTCGTTTGTCCGGTATAGATGATGCGTCAATTTCTGGATCATTCACTTTAAATGGATCAACGCTTTCTCCACTTTTAACAGGTATCCAATGCTCACCTCTAATAGTATCAGAAATTCTCTCCCCTTGCTTCTCCCTAAAAGAAAAGCCTTGTTCAAGAAACATCTTTAATGGATTGGAATCGTCCGGTGTTAACGGCATATCCCGTATTAAAAAGTCCAAAATTTCCTGTTGAAGCTTATCATCACTTATTAACGAATCTTTCCTATCCTCATAGAAATCCTTTAAGCCTTCTGGAATATGCCAATTGTAACTCTTAACTTCCTTTGCAAACCAGCTGTTAATTAATTCCTTGTTTGTGGCTAATTTCATGAGATTACACCCCCCGCTTAAATTTCAAATGATCCTTTTTATCAATAAATCCAAATACAGTTTTTATTAAAACTCTTGAAAAAAGTTCATTATCTGTTTCTCTTACTTAGTATTTACGATATTATAGTTTATTGGTAAATAAGAAAAGTAAAGTAAATTAAGATATAGATGATATTTTTAATATACACCTTCACTTAAACTTGCTTTTATAACAACGAATAGCGAAAATTTTAACCAAAAACAGGTTAGGGGTCTTGTTTTTAAGTCTTTATCTTGATTAAAAAACTGCAAAGGAGCAAACTTGATTGTGCAGATAATCATGCTTCATCATCTACGAGCCACTAACAAGAGTGCAATCAATCAAACAGTTTTAAAAAACTTTTAGCAAAATTTTAAAGCAGAAAAACGCATATCACCGAAAAAAATGAGAGAGCAGTGCATTTTACGCATCCTCCACCTTTTGCTTAAACAGCAAAACTCCAACCCATCGTCAAAATATCTTCGTCTAAAATCCCCCATGCCACAGATCAGCCCCCTCAAAGAGCAATATTTTACGGCGAATAAACAGCATTTCTCTTTAACGCTTTTACCCACAAAGCAATAAAGCAATAAAGCAATAAAGCAATCCCGCTTGTGACTTCACTTATAACATTGCAAGAAAATAGCTTTCACGACAAACAGAAGTAAAAGAATCCTACGATATTCGAGAACGCTCATTTAACATGCAAAAAAACCGACCACTCCCTTTGCTTTGCAATAAAACACCGCTGTCTCATCGTGAATTTTTCTAAATCAGCACGCCTCAAAGAGCGGTGTTATCACATAATAGGATTATCACCGCTCTTTATAGCGTGAATTTCTCCACACTTAATCTTCAGGCAAAAATTCCAACCGATCGCCTTGTTTTATAATTTTCACCGTTGATTCATCGTGAATTTTTCCAAATAAGATATTTTCCGCCAGTGGATCTTGAATTTCTTTTTGGATAATCCGTTTAAGCGGACGCGCACCATAGAGCGGATCATAGCCTTTATCGGCAAGAAATTTTCTCACCTCTGGCTCGATTTGCAAAGTTATTTTGCGTTCATTGAGCAAATTTTGCAAATGTTCTATCTGAATATCGACGATCGCTTCCATATCGTGACGTTGCAGCCTTTGAAAGAGAATAATCTCATCAATACGGTTTAAAAACTCAGGACGGAAAGCCGCTTTCACGACATTCATAACATCATTTTTTGCCTGCTCAACGGTTTGTCCTTCAGGCAAAGCGGTTAAAAATTCAGCACCAAGATTAGAAGTCATAATCAGCAAGGTATTGCGAAAATCGACAGTACGTCCTTGACTATCGGTCAAACGTCCCTCATCCAACACTTGCAACAAGAGATTAAAAATATCCGGATGTGCTTTTTCAATTTCGTCGAATAGAATGACCTGGTAAGGTCTTCTACGTACAGCTTCCGTCAGCACCCCACCCTCTTCATATCCAACATATCCAGGCGGCGCCCCAATCAGCCGCGCCCCAGCATGCTTTTCCATATATTCAGACATATCGATGCGTAACATGGCATTGGAGTCTTGGAACAGAAAAGCGGCAAGTGCTTTAGTTAATTCGGTTTTTCCCACACCGGTAGGACCCAAAAACATGAAAGAGCCAAGCGGGCGATTGGGATCTTGCAACCCTGCGCGCGCACGACGTACAGCGCGAGAAACAGCTTGCACAGCCTCTCCCTGCCCAATCACACGTTTGCTAATTTCATCTTCCATCCGCAACAGCGCCTCCCGTTCTGCCTCCAGCATCCGATCAACAGGAATACCAGTCCAGCGCGAAACAATCCGTGCCACATGTTCAGCAGTAACCGTCTCTTCAACGAGATGATTTTGTTGATCATCATTTTCCGCGATGCTCAATTGTTTTTCGAGTTCAGGGATAACGCTATAAGCGAGCTCTCCAGCGCGTTGGAATTGTCCGTCACGTTGTGCAATAGCCAAAGCATTACGTGCTTCTTCGAGTTGTTTTTTCAAATCAGCAGCATGCCCTAATTTTTGTTTCTCAGCCTGCCAAGCCGTTGTCATCTCAGCGGACTGTTGTTCCAATGTTTTCAGTTCCTCCTGCACATTTTTCAAACGTTCTTTTGCTGTTGGCTCGACATCTGTTTTCAAAGCTTCCCGTTCGATCTTCAACTGTAAAATACGCCGATCAACAGCATCGAGTTCTTCCGGCTTTGAATCGACCTGCATCCGCAACCGCGCCGCCGCTTCATCGATAAGGTCAATAGCTTTATCCGGCAAGAAACGATCCGTAATATAGCGGTTAGACAAACGCGCCGCCGCAATCAAAGCACTATCTGCCAAGCGCACTTTGTGATGTTGTTCATATTTTTCTTTAATACCGCGCAAAATAGAGATAGTATCCTCTAAAGAGGGTTCCGGTACAAAGACAGGCTGAAAGCGGCGTGCAAGAGCAGCATCTTTTTCAACATATTTTCGATATTCATCGAGCGTAGTAGCCCCCACACAATGGAGCTCTCCGCGTGCAAGAGCAGGCTTTAACAAGTTAGAAGCATCCATAGGCCCGTCAGATTTTCCAGCCCCAACGAGATTATGCAATTCATCGATAAACAAAATGATCTGCCCATTTTCAGCTTGCACCTCTGCCAACACCGCTTTGAGGCGCTCTTCGAATTCCCCACGATATTTTGCACCAGCGATAAGCGCTCCCATATCCAGTGCATGAAGCTGTTTATCACGCAAGGTTTCAGGCACATCACCATTAACAATGCGCAATGCCAACCCTTCCACGATAGCTGTTTTCCCCACCCCTGGTTCACCAATAAGCACAGGATTATTTTTGGTCCGCCGTGAAAGCACCTGAATAGTGCGGCGGATTTCCTCTTCCCGCCCAATAACAGGATCCAGTTTTCCTTCACGGGCATCTTTTGTCAAATCACGAGCATATTTTTGCAAAGCATCATATTGGCTTTCGGCATGGGGGCTTGTTGCTGTTTTTCCCTTCCGCAAATCATTAATAGCCTCATTAAGCGCTTGCGCTGTCAACCCTCCGCTTGTAAGAATATCAGCAGTTTTTGCGGTCTTTTCCATGATCAGCGCTTGCAACACACGCTCCACAGTCACAAATTGATCACCAGCTTTTTTCGCCAGATCTTCCGCTATGTTAAAGACTTTTGCCAACGGCTGAGAGAGATAGAGCTGTCCATTTCCCCCTTGCACTTTAGGCAAAGCATCAAGCGCTTCGTTAAGCGCCTTTCGAATAAGAGTAAGATCACCACCCGCTTTTTGTATCAGTGATGCTGCCAATCCTTGAGAATCGTCTAACAACACTTTCAACAGATGCTCCGGCAAAAACTGCTGATGATCAGAAGCAAGGGCACCACTTTGTGCTGATTGTAAAAAACCCTGCACGCGTTCGCTATATTTTTCCAAGTTCATTTTTTTTCCTTAAATCTCAAGCCACCACCGCACTTTAAATTCCCCCAACATTCCACAAAAGAGACATCTTCAAAGGACCAACCACCCCCCACAAAACACCGCAAATGATGCCACATGAAGAAGAACCGTAGTGCTAAAAAGAATATGGGTCCTCACAAGCCCTATAGCAAGAGGGAGAGAAAGGCACACTGTCATTATTTAAATAAAAACTGCAACTCCCCTATAACCCCACCATCACAGCCTCACCATCACAGCCCTCACCAGCACAGCCCCACCAGCAAAGCCTCACCATCACACACTTAACAACTTAACACCCCTCTTCCTCCCAACTTCCCCTCCATTCACAGCACTCTTTCCCCCATTTATCTCACCCCATTCCCCGCCAGACAAAAGCCCAACATGACCCCAAAACACGCACAATGCATAAATCCATAAGTCCTCCACTTCACTTTTACGGATATACATTTTTACGCTTTTACATCTTTACAGAACGTAAGCCAACGAAACTTCCAAACTATCGCCCCGCACACCGCTTTGTAAACACTGGTCTGTAAACAATCCAGCTTCTTATCTAAGGAAGGACTACTGATCACTTCATATAATTATCACCACCCCCCAAAAGACGCACTTCATCAGACAAGGCAGTTAAGTCCAGCCTAAAATATTCCCTTACACACTCTTCTCCAACCAACGCGCTTAACACCCCTCTTCCTCCCAACTTCCCCGCTCCATTCACAAATGCGTCCCCCCATTTATCTCACCACATTCCATGCCAGACAAAAGCCCAACATGACCCAAAACACGCACAATGCATAAATCCACAAATCCTCCACTTCACTTTTACAGATTCACATTTTTACGCTTTTACATTATTACAGAACAAAGCTAAAGGAAAGGTTCACCACCCCACGCTGCTCTATAAACAATAGTCTATAAACGAACAAAGCTTTTTGCCTAATCCCCTTACAGTCTTCAGACACCCCTCCTCAAACGACAGCACTTCCTCAGACTCAACAAATCAAGCCCTATCATGAATATTCTAGCTCTTCCCCCCTAAAAGAGCGATGTTTTATGGCATAACAGAATAAAAAATATTTTTGATTTTTCTTGCCAATATACTGAAATTACTTTACAAATTTAAAGCGTGTTTTTGATCGCCAACACAGCGATCAAGAGGGAAGACAAGCCCTAAGCTCTAGCGTAAAAACGAACCCACTTTGCGGATATCTTGAGTTTCCGGGAGTTTTTGCTATGTCCAGGTGCTTTAAGCACTAAAAGCAAAAAAACTGACTCGGATTCAGTATTTTCAACCTCCCGGAATACCAATGCGAGGGCGCTCGCAACCGGAGGGGGGCTTGAAGTGCCAACTAAAAATCCAAATTTTATCGACATTTTGATAGGCAAAAGAATCCGTTACAGGCGCATTTCAATAGGACTTTCCCAAAAAGCATTAGGAAGCCATTTAGGCGTCAGTTTTCAACAAATCCAAAAATACGAAAAAGGCTTCAATCGTGTAAGTGCCAAATGTTTACTGGAAATCGCCCAAAAACTAGAAATTCCCGTGAACTTTTTTTATGCAGACATTGCCACAAAAGAAGATATTCCTACAAAAGAAAATCTTTCAATACATGCCCCACACCATGATCAAGAAACCTATAGCGAAAAAGAACAGGCACTTTTAAAAAATTTTAGAGAGCTCCAGCCGAAAAAACAAAAAGCAATCTTATGGTTAATTTCTGATTAAGCAAAAAT
>NZ_JBHIMX010000008.1:25023-50690 GCF_042194435.1 Bartonella sp. LB28NMGDW | reverse complement strand
CTTTTAAAAAATTTTAGAGAGCTCCAGCCGAAAAAACAAAAAGCAATCTTATGGTTAATTTCTGATTAAGCAAAAATGCAACGATCAATATATCCTCCCCCCCTGCCTAAAATTTCCCATACCTGATATCACCACATCCCTCAAACAATACTGTTTTATGACATATTGATTTTTCTTGCCAATTTTCTGAAATTACTTTATCACTTAAAGTGTAATTTTGGTCGTCTACGCAGCGATCAAGAGGGAACTGAAAGCCCTAAGCTCTAGCGTAAAAATGAACCCACTCTTGTGGGTGTCCCGGGGTTCCGGGAGATTTTGCTATGTCCAGGTGCTTTAAGCACTAAAAGCAAAAAGCTGACTAGAGCTCAGTACTTTCAGACTCCCGGAATACCAATGCGAGGGCGCTCGCAACCGGAGGGGGGGCTTGAAGTGCCAACTAAAAATCCACATTTTATCGACATTTTGATAGGCAAAAGAATCCATTACAGGCGCATTTCAATAGGACTTTCCCAAAAAGCATTAGGGAGCCATTTAGGCGTCAGTTTTCAACAAATCCAAAAATACGAAAAAGGCTTCAATCGTGTAAGTGCCAAATGTTTACTGGAAATCGCCCAAAAACTAGAAATTCCCGTGAACTTTTTTTATGCAGACCTTGCCACAAAAGAAAATCTTTCAATACATGCCCCACACCATGATCAAGAAACATACAGCGAAAAAGAACACACCCTTTTAAAAAATTTTAGAGAGCTCCAGCCGAAAAAACAAAAAGCAATCTTATGGTTAATTTCTGATTAAGCAAAAATGCAACGATCAATATATCCTCCCCCCCTGCTTAAAATTTCCCATACCTGATACCCCCCCAAAGAGTGATGTTTTACAGCATGATAGGATAATTCACGCTATAGCTTGTTTTCTGTTTCTGTTATTGCTTTAAGCCAAGCTGCTTGAGGATCAGCGACTGGGGTTTAAAGTTTGACTATTCGTAGCAAAGCAGAGTCACACAAAAATGACATTGTTGCTCAAAACCATGCCCCCTATTGAGTTTACGAGACAGTGGAACAGTGTCAAGAAGGCAAAGCCCCGAAAAAAAACGTATGAGCGGTTAAGTAAAAATCAAAAATTGAATCTATAACGTTGAAAAAGCTTCCCGATGCTGGATTATTCCCGTGCCCCCTGAATCTCAGAAAAATGATTTAAAATACATGTTTCGTTGATGAGCCAATCATTGAGAACGAACAATTGACAAAGAACGGTTCACCAATATCCTGATAGCCAATAAACAGAATAATCCACTCAATCCAGAAAGAAGGAACAGCTGCCCAGCCGAAGTGTGACCTAAAACAAACGCTCCAACAAAGGGCGCCACCAACATAGCTAAATTTTGTATAGACTGCACCCATCCGGAAGCCACCCCAATCTGTTCATTGAAATTGCTTACCAGATAAACATTAGAAGATATGGAAAAGTAAGCGCTCACCATTCCAATAAGAAAAAAACAGAACAACAAAGTCTCAATACGGAGTAAATCAAAGTAAAAAAAGCACACAGAGATCAAGACAAAACCAATCATTGATGACATTGCCGGCATTAACAACTCCGATATTTTGCCTGTAAGGGGTTTATGCTTTGATTGTTTCACACGCCAAAACCCATAGAGAAAATTACCAATCGCCGAAGCCGATACCAACATCCCAAGAGCTTGTTTATTCATTTTCATTACACTAAGAATAACGGGCAACTGATTATTCACCATAAAGATCATGGCAAAATACACAAATATCACCGCCACATAGGCATACCAAGTTGTCCCATAAAGCCTCTGCTGTGCTTGCGTGGTATTCGCTTTTTTTATTCTTAGCGACGAGACAGGTTGTGCACCAATAAAACAAAACACGATAAAGCCTAGCAATGTCAGAAATCCAGAAAACAATAAAGTATATGTATCTGACAAAAATGCAGAGAGAGCACTACCCAAAGCAGGTCCTATCATCTTCGCCATGCTATTGATCATGTTAAGCACAGAATAGTAACGAGTCCGTCCGTTTTCAGGCACCGAATTTGCACTAAGAACGGAAATTGCAGGCATGGCGACACTGTTGAATGTCGCTCGAATAACTGCCAATATAATAAATCCTTGCAGACTCGTCGCCAGCAATAAACCGACAGTACATAGCGCCCGTAACAGCAGTGACGCCCGCAACCAATGGATCATAGAACGGTGACTTACCAACATTCCAATTGGCTTAGACAGAACGATACCAGGGAATAATGTTGCCGCTCCAATAAAAGCGACATCATATTGATTAGCTTTCCAAGTGAACACAGATACGGTCAAAATCACGATATAATCAATCCAGCCCCCAAATGACACCATACCATTACCCAGCAAAAGCACCAACAAGCGATTGTTTATTGCCCCATCTCTTTGCACCAAAACACGCACCCCTCTTTTTCCTTAGCAATACTTTAGCAATATTGATTGGATGATCAATCTTGCCTCACACCCTAAAGACATCAACAACCTTCCGCAACAAAGCACCAGCAAGCGATTGTTTGCTGCCCCATCTATTTGCACCAAAACACGCGCCCCTTCTTTTTCGTTAGCAATACTGATTGAACTATTAATTCTTCCCTCACACCCTAAAGGCACCAACAACCTTCCCGCAACAAAGCACCAACAAGCGATTTTTTATTACCCCATCTCTTTGCACCAAAATATGCCCCCCTCTTTTTCCTTAGCAATACTAATTGAACTATCAATTCTTCCCTCATACCCTAAAGGCATCAGCAACCTTCCGCAACAAAGCACCATCGACCTTCCTGTAACAAGGCAATTTATAATGATCCATGGGAACCACTGGTGCTAAGTCTTAGATATGTATTAACACTTCCACCATTGATTGAACTTAATCTGCATCTCTACGAACGACGACAATAAGCAAGCCGTTAATCCAACCCTTGAATCCATTTACGATAATCCCGCGTACCCCCTTAAGCTCCAACACAAAAAACGCTCTGAGCATTCTCTCCTCAAGAGGACTCTTTATTCTTCCTCATCACTTTTCTGCGGCGGGGGCGGTAAAATATAAGCGCCAGAAAGCCAACGATTAAGATCAATGGCTCGGCACCGTGTGGAACAAAAAGGATAGGCGTTTTGTTGTGCCATCTGACCACAAATCGGACAAGGATGCGGAGGGCGAGTCTCTTTTTGCAAATTGAGCTCTTTTTTTTCTTGGCGCACCTTTGTCATTTGCTCCTTCATTAGTTTTTCTTCTGTTCCTTTTTTTTCATTTTGGCTTTTCTCTTTTTTTTGGTTTTCACCTTGCATTGATCTTGCCTTAAAGTTTTTCTAATGCGTTTCTTCAGCCCAGTGCGTAAAAAGCGGATAGTGATAAGCGGTCAAGAGATCGGCTGTTTCAGCCAACGGTAAACCAACCACATTGGAATAAGACCCCCTGATATAGACAACAAAAGCACCGGCTTTTCCCTGAATAGCGTAGCCACCCGCTTTCCCTTGCCATTCTCCTGAAGCAAGGTAAGCCTTCATCACAGCAGGGGTTAAGCGTCTAAAACGGACACGACTTTCAACCAATTTTACGGTTTTTTTCCCCTTTTCATTCAAGGCACAAATAGCGCCATAGACCTTATGCGCCCGCCCCGAAAGGTATCGCAAACATTCATAAGCCTCGTCTTCACCCTCTGGTTTAGGGAGAATGGTGCGCCCCACAGCCACCACCGTATCAGCAGCCAAGATAATCATTTTCTGTTGAGGTAATTCTTCTTGAGCATTCTGATTGTACCAGCGCAAAATTTCTTGGGCTTTCAGGGCTTTTTCTTTTGCCAAACGTTTGGCAAGGTTTGCAGGATGTTCTTTTAATTTTGGCGTTTCATCAATATCGCTTGCACAAACCTGCTGAGGATCAATCCCTATTTGTGCTAAGAGCGCTAAACGCCTTGGCGAAGCGGAAGCAAGCACCAAATGAATTTCTTCTGTAAGAGCATCTGCCAAACGTTTTTCCCCCCACTCTCTTATATTTTTCATTTCCACCCCTTCACAATCGACTTCCCTCTCACCCCTTTTAAACACCCCCCTTTTACGCGACCCCCTTTAAGCGCCCCTTTTTAAGCACTCCCTTTTAAGAGCCCCTTTTTAAGCGCCATTAATCTCCTTGATCTTTTTCCGCATTAATTTTACAGTTTTTCAAGGCCATTCAAACACTCCCCTTTTTTCACTCATGAAAAGCAAGCTTAAAAACTGTTAAAAAATAATAGAAATAATATGATGGCTTTTACAAAAAAGCACAAGCCACCCCTAAAGCTACTTATAGCGATATGTAATGCGCCCTTTTGTCAAATCATAAGGTGTCATTTCCACCATGATTTTATCACCTGCCAACACGCGAATACGATTTTTTCGCATTCTACCAGCAGTATGCGCAATAATTTCATGATCATTTTCCAGTTTCACACGAAACATTGCGTTCGGTAAGAGTTCAGTAACGATACCAGAAAATTCTAAAACTTCTTCTTTTGACATAAACAAACATTTCCTTTACAGTGCACATTTTTGTTAAGCTGTGCGTTATTTCCAGCGTTCATACCCTATTTTCTTGAGTTTGTGAATAAAAATTCAACAAAAAGAGAAAGGTTTTTCAAGTTTACTCTCTCATGCGCTCAAAAAACATCACCCCACACATTTTGGCACAAAACTTTCTCTCCACCAATTTTACCCACCCATTTCCTCCAATTTTTATGATGATCTTGATTTCAGAGTGACGAGAAATTACGCTAAATTTTCTCCCCCTCAAGCATTTTCCCAACGCCTCTGACTTATCCTCCACCACTTACAAACAATCATCCTCCCTCCAACTTTTCCTCACCTTCTCCCTTCCACACCTTAAACATGCGCCCTTCAGATAAACACCACTCCCCACACCAAAAGCCCCCTCCTTTTCTCAAAAACCTCCTCCATTCTTCACGCAGCCTTCCACAACATGCTTCACCACCCCACACGCCACTCTCTATGCATTTCCCATACAGCCTTGCCCCATTTTTCCTCTCTCCACACATTTCCTCTAAGCCACTCCTTCCATTTATGTTGCTCTCCCTACCTTCGAAAACACGATCCCCATACATTGCGTATCATTAACCACAACGCCCCTAACGACATAAAGCCTTTTCCTTTTTTGCACATTTCCGTTTTCACGCTTTTACACATTTACAGAAAGCAACCAAATGAAACTTCCACCCCTCCCCACACCACTCTAAAAACAATACTCGACAACCCAGCTTCTTACCTACCCAACACCCCCTATAAACTTCAGATCCCCCCCCGCACTCCAGATCACCCCCTCAAATGACACCACTTCATTAAGGACCATAAGCCAAGCCTATCTCCTCACACCATCCTTCATGCATCCCCTTCGCACCACCGTCTCTTATCCCCCCCTTCTAATCTGTTCATTCCCATTCCCTACCCCCTCTCTTCTCTCTCATCAACGCACCCGCCTCTTCATCCCAGCTTTACCCCCCTTTATAGACCGCGTCACCCCCACACCCCAATCTTCCCTCCACTCCTCTCATCACATGCCATGCCATTCCATGCCATGATAAAATCACACACCACGCATAAAGTCCCAGCTTCCTTTTTTGCACATTTCCGTTTTTATGTTTTTACATATTTAAAGAAATCAGAAAATCTGTAAAAAATCATTACACAATAACGTTCTCGACAACTGTCTTTAAAATCTCGCCTCCCTTTTCATTTAAATCCTCCTATTTTTACTTAAATCATAGATATAAACCGCCCTATTATTTCCCTTGACCAACATAAAATTTTTCGACAAATTCTAGCTATCAAAAGGGTTCATAAGAAGCATTTTACGACTTTTAAAAGAACTTTTATTTACACCCAGTGCTTTCTTGTAACGTACGAGAGTACATTTAATTGATTGACTAGAAGAAAATTTGAAATGAGAGAACCTTTTCGTTTTTCTCATTCAACATTCGCAACGATAACTTATCCTTATAAGTCAGTATTTTTTCGTAAGACAAAACGCACAAAACACACGATACTTGCGTTGCATATTCACACGCTTGTTTTAAAGACAGATCTCTCAACGCTCGTCACACCCATTTCGCAAACGCTATCCATAAAGGCATGGTAAAGCCCCCATGAAGGGAATAAAATCCATTCAACCCTCCTTATCTTTACGCTTATGCAGGAACAAAACCGGCACTATCACAAAAATTCTGCCAGCTTCTAATGTTGCCGACAGCCTTCAGTTCAAGAGCCAATTCATTAAAGTTATGCCTTTCTTGTAAAGTTTTGACCCACATGGCCCGCCCGCTCATGATGTGCAAGCAAGTAATTTTAATTGATTCAATATAAGAGAACTGATGATGAGAAAATCTTATTCTATTCAGCGTTGTGCTTCACGTTGAAAATGATTTCATTATAAATCAATATATTAACAAATAGGAGAGTCATCATCAAGATGCTTACCTTTTTCTAAAAAAGGCTTCACATTGAAAAAACATCTAAAAATTAGATAAAAAAAAAGGTTTGCCTCTAATAAACAAACCCCTGTAGAAAATTATTCAGATAATTTTCAAAATTTTAAATTAATCCCTCTAAAAGCAGCAAAGATACTTCAGAAGCATCAAAAATGAATACAAAGGTTTATTTAACACAACGTTAAGAAAAATCAAGAGGAAAAAAATTTTATCGTTAATGCACCTTTAAAAAACGAATTTTTTAACCCACGCGGCTCAACAATTTGGGGCTGCCCTATAAACGCCTCCGACCAATCCCTTCATCTCCCTCAAAAGACCGTATAAAAGGTTCACAGAGCAGGTCTTCGCTAAAAAAATACCAATCGCAAGCGCTCATAAAAGGCAGCGTTGGCATAAAAGATCAGATTATCGAAAAGCTTGCTGAAATGTCTTCCCAGTCAATAAAAAAGAAGCGGACTTTTAAATATTTCCGCCTCTTTAACAATAAAACCATGATGAGGGATTATTAAAAAATTTCAAGACTATGAAGGGAACCAATTTGATAACAATTCATACCTTACAGGATCATCGGCACATTGTCCGCCACCACATTCCAGTATGGTAGAAATCAAATTTGCCGCAATCAAAAACACAAATAAAAAACTTGCCGTTTTACTCAAAAATGGAAAAGGAGAAAATTCTTTGAACTTGTGTGCCAATTCGCCTAAAATCATGACAAATGTGACAGCAAAGATACAAAGGACAGAAATAATGAAAGCCCAAGTATAAAAATGCAATCCAAAGAACGTTGAACCATATCCCAAATCATCAGGTGTTATATGCAAAAACACTTGCCGTGCTGCAACGGCACTCGTTACCATACAACCGAGAATAACCATACCATAATGGGTATTTTTCACCTTATAGTGAATATTGAGCAAGAACCCACAACCTGCTAGCATCAATCCAACGCGCTGCAGCAAACAAAGGGGACACGGTAACTCAAACTTTACCAATTGATAATAAAAAGCCACCACCAAGACAATGGATAACCCAATGAGTCCTAGCGTATTCATAAAGATGACGAAGTGAGGATTTTTTTGTTCAACATGTTCCATGGCTATTCTCTCAAAAAGATAAATTTAAAGTAGAAGTTGCGTGATGATTGAAAGTGAGAAGAATGACAACGAATAAAACTGCCCACAGAGCATAACTTATATTTTTTTTGCCATACATAGTCGTTATTGCAGTACCTAAAGCGATTAAAAATGGAAAAAACATAGCTTTAAATCTCCTTTACATCCGGTGTTTAACTCTTAATTTATTTCAGCTTCCACCATTATTACAAAATTGGGCAAAAAAGAGACCATGGATTTATTATTCACAATTCGTCATTCACTTTTCTTGTCATACTATCTAAGTGAAAAAACAAAGAACCATATAATCGCTAAGAAACACATCTCAACAAAAGCACAAAAGCGCTGATTATTCGCTTCCCTTTATATCAGCTATTATTAAAATATATCAACGATTACAAAGAGCACATCCCCCCACTCAATTAAAATAACCACTTGAACAGCAAAATAAATAGCCTTTGAAATTAAGAGATCGATATCTCTTTTTTCTCAAAGAATATCCTCACTTTGCAACGCATTTTCGCCATAAAAATCTCTTTTTCTCATGAGCAATTTTTCAAATTGCAGCAGATTTCATAATATATGGTGACCATGTTTATTTTGGCAAATAAAAATGAAACATTTTTAAAAAAACTTACAATCAATGCCTTTCCCCCGATGTATTTTTTCCTCTTACCTTAAATAAACAGCAATTCCGCAGCTCAACAGCCTCATAGGTCCAACACCACCCCTTAACACTTCCCCTCAAAATTCATCCCTCCCCCTCAAAAGAAGTGCTTCATAACCTTCAATACTTTAATTTTTCCTCTCTCGAGATCCCCCTTTAAATTTTTAGCTTTCCATCTTATTTGAAAAATAACTGTTTCTCTGTCATCAATTGGCTTTGCAAAGAGAATATAAAACTTTAAAAAAAATAATGATAAAGAATCGCATTGAACCTTTGAAAAGGATGGTGAATGATGAAAAAATCATGTGATGTCGCGATTTTAATGGGGAGCCAATCGGATTGGCAAACGATGTGCCATAGCGCAGATATTTTGACAAATCTTGGTATTTCTCATAGTTCGCATATTGTCTCAGCACACCGAACCCCTGAACGCCTTTATCAATTTGCAAAAGAAGCAAAAGAAGCAGGGTTTAAAGTTTTAATCGCCGGTGCAGGGGGCGCAGCGCATCTTCCTGGTATGCTAGCAGCCCTTACGCCTCTTCCTGTTTTTGGCGTTCCAGTGCATTCTCATTCTCTTTCTGGTCAAGATTCTTTGCTTTCAATTGTGCAAATGCCAGCAGGGATACCCGTTGGCACATTAGCAATTGGCAAAGCAGGTGCAATTAATGCAGCACTTTTAGCCGCAGCCGTTATGGCCATTTATGATCATGATCTCGCCCAACGATTACAAGATTGGCGTCAACAACAAACAGCTAATGTCGCCAAAACGCCTGTAACGGAGGGTTAAAATGGCACCGTTTTCCAACACGCCCCCCTCACCCAACACCCTCTCACCTAACATGTTACCTCCAGGCAGCGTCATTGGTTTAATCGGCGGCGGACAGTTAGCACGGATGCTCGCCATAGCGGCCGCAGAATTAGGATTTCGAACAGTTATTTTTTGCCCTGAGGCCGATTGCCCAGCCGCTCAAACAGCAAACAGCCATATTGTTGCCTCCTATGACGATACATCAGCTTTAGATCATTTTATTTCTCAGTGTGATGTTGTCAGCTATGAATTTGAAAATCTTTCGCTTCAAACGGTTCAATATGTAGAGAAGAGTAAGCCTGTTTATCCTTCTTCCAAAGCATTAGAGATCACGCAAGATCGACTTTTTGAGAAGCAATTTTTGCGTGATCAAAGGATTGGCACCGCCTCATGGTATGCTGTTGACAATTCTTCTTCTCTTCTTTCCGCGCTCGATGCCTTAGGCGGACGTGGTCTTTTAAAAACGCGTCGTTTTGGTTATGACGGAAAAAACCAGATCAAGCTTGACCACCCCAATGAACAAACCCTTGACGAAGCCTTAAGGACTTTTCAGGAGCAGCCTTGTATTTTGGAAGAGATAGTTCCTTTTTTATCGGAAATTTCAGTTCTCTCGGCTCGCACAAAACAAGGAGAACATATTTTTTATGATTGCCCTGAAAACCAACACAAAAACGGAATTCTTCATAAATCCTTTGTTCCATCACATATTCCACTTGACGTGCAAAAAGCAGCCCAAGAAATCAGCCTAACAGTCATGGATGCCCTCGATTATGTTGGTGTTCTTTGTATTGAGTTTTTTGTCTTAACGGATGGTCATCTTTTAGTAAATGAACTCGCGCCGCGTGTCCATAATTCTGGTCATTGGACACAAAAAGCATGCATAACTTCACAATTTGAACAGCATATCCGTGCTATTTGCAGTCTTCCATTGGGCAGCACATACCGCCATAGCGATTGCCAAATGACAAATCTTCTTGGGAAAAATTTAAGCACGTTAAAATATTTTCTGAAGCAAGAGCGCACCTCGATCCATTTATATGGCAAAAGCACTGTTCAACCCTACCGCAAAATGGGGCATGTCATCCAATTAATGGGACCAGCTAGCAAATTTTAAACCCACATATATACAAATGCTTTTCCCCTCAATGAACTGAAAAACAACCTCTCCCCTCACACCGATATCCAGCGGCTCAAAGCGCGCCGCCCCCCGCCCCAATCCTTTTAATTTGCCCCCTAGCAGGGCTTCACGCCCTCCTACAAGCTCCTTCTCCTCCATACCCCCCACCCTCAAAAACCACACCAATCAACAATCCAACGGCTCAACAGCGCTCCTGACCTTTCAACACCCCCTTGACAGAGCTTATTTGTTTAAAGCTGAAAAGGCTTTTACTTTTTTCCACTCTTTGTCCTTCTTTTGCGAGAATATTTTTACCTTCAAGGAAACCATTAACCCACCATAGGAAATGTATAATACACCCTTGACAAGAATAAGACTTCTTGTTAAATCTCCCTTACTTTTTTTGCAATTTTCACTTATTCGTTGTGCTAATGAAGTGTGTTAATGCGTACCTTAAGGGTGCGTTTTTCTTTTTGTGATCACAGTGAAAAAGTGTATCGTGTGATGTTATGATGCAAGTACAATATCGCAATGCAATGTTCATTGAGTGAACAGTGTATTGGGGTTGTGGTGTTGTATTTTTGTGTTTTAATGTTATATCATAGTTGTTTTAATGTTGTATCATAGTATTGTGTTACGTAAACTGTTTAACGGTGAATATGATGAAAATTAAAAATTCGCTTAAAGCACTAAAGGAGCGCCACCGTAACAATCGTTTGGTGCGTCGTAAGGGTCGTATTTATATTCTTAATAAGACGAACCCTCGTTTTAGAGCGCGTCAAGGCTAATTCTTTTGGTTAATGTTTTTATGCCTACTTTTTGTAGGCTTAAAAATTTTTTCTTAAGATTTTTTGGGTTACGAGTCGGTTGGTTATAAGTTCGTTGATTACAAGTCTAGTATTTGATAATATTTGGTGATTTATCTTTTGGGGGCTTGTTTTTATGGATTCTTCTATTTTTTTAAAAACCTTTCGATTTTTTCAGTCGCGTTTTTTCTGTATTTTCAGTCGCGTTTTTTTTCTTTTTTTTGTTGGCATATTTTGTTTTGTTCCCTCGAGCTATGGGCAAAATCCTCCTTCGCTTCCTGAAGATCGGCCTTCTCCACAATCGCTTTTACCCTTAGATGATCTTATTCCCAATTCTCCTCCCCCTTCCTCAACGCCCTCCGATTCTGATTTGTCTGCGGTTATTCTTGAAGATCTTGACAAAGAGCAGCTTTCCCATATTGACAGAGTTAAGCAACGCAAAGAAGCCGAAATTTTACGTTTACTGAAAGAGTTGAAATATTGTGCTGATGTTTCTCAAGCAAAAAAGATCAGTCAACAACTTCAACATTTGTGGTCCCAATCGGGGAGTGAGACGATTGATCTTTTAATGTCATGGGCTGAAAATGCAATCAGTAGCGACGATTATGGACTTGCACTTGATTATATTGATAATGCTATTGCACTTTTACCTACTCACGCTGAAGCTTGGGTAAGACGTGCTTGGATTCACATTCAACTAAACGATTTCAAGCTTGCCATGCTTGATCTCAACCATGCTCTTGAACTTGAGCCGCGCAACTATATAGCTTTTTTTGAACTTGGCGTTACCATGGAAGCAACAGAGCGTCCAAAACTGGCTCTTAAAGCCTATGAAACCGCATTAGAATATTACCCACAAATGCGCAGAATTCAAAAGCGCGTACAAGCTCTGTTAGACGAACAATCACCACAAGCTCTTTGAAACCATTCAAGAACGAGATGCTTTACGCATCCTTTCAAACTTGGATAAGACGCAAGCCAGCTTTACATTCCACTCAATAAACTCAAAGCCCCCTGCTCATAACCACGCCCTCAAACACCCCGCACGCAATTGACCCCACCCCACGCAATTGACAATATCTTTTTTGAATTTTGAGCTTTTTTGTATTAAAGGAAGCGTCCAAACACTTCCAATATACCCCTTAAAGAATTTCTTCTCCTAGCAAGCAAACGCTTCACGCTTGAGTCCTCTTCACACCGCCTCTTTTTTCACATCTCTCCATCATGGACAAAAAAAATTTTGTAAACACGATCCTCAAAAAATATTTTTTGAAAAAAAACTTAAAACATCGCTGAGCCCTTTGATAAACTATTATCGCCTTTTTTTTATTTTTATGAGCTTCAACCATAGCAGCACATACCGTATCGGCTCTCCTCCCCCCTCAAAGTTGATAAAACAGCACTGAAATATTCCCCACGAGGCAAAAATTTCAAAGACGCAACGTCAGTTAACAAACATCCTTGAATAAAAAATATTCCCCTTCAAAGCTCCCCCAAGTATTCCCGCGAAACATAAAAATCAAGCGATTGCCAATGAATATCCTCCCCACACCTTAAAGCACGAAGTCTCTTAACCCGCTTCGGACTGTAAACAATCCGAATTCTAGTAGACTTCTCTTGGTTTCCCACATATGGGATTTTCTTAAACTTAAGGACATTGACCACACACATTAAAACATTGAACCTATCAAGGATAGCAACCTTATATTGCCAGTAAATAACAGTATGTTACGCCATAACAGGATAAAATTTGATACCCTCACGCCTTTCCATGCACGTTTTCATCTCCCAGTATAGTCACTTTCCTATTTTCCTTTAAATTGAAACAAATCTTTCTATTGGGTATAGACCACCAACACCCATTTTAAAACCTGTCATTTTAACGCTTTTACCAAGTTGAAAATCATCCAATGACTTGATGTGAGGCGTTAATTTGTCAGAAGGTATATATGGACAAACGGCTTGAAAAGTATTATCTTCAAATTGCAAACAATACCGACGACGAGCTAAATATTTAGCTGCTATAATTTTCTTTTTATTTTCTAATTTCCAAGCCCCTATTTTAGAGGGATGAATATCTAATTTTTTAGCATTTTCAGTTTTGAAACAATGGATACTATCAGTGTCACAATAGATAAAATTTTCAAGTCCAATTTTGTAAATAGACTCAATTAAAAACATACGAGCATAGCTTCCAGCAAATAAAGAAATTGGCAAATAACCACATTTTTGGAATATTGTTTCACCCCAAATAAATCTAAGAACATCATTTTCAAATTCGATATATGTTTTAATTCTATGAGGACGTTCAGCCATTTTTCCACATAATGAATTAAGAAACATTTTTCCTATTCTGCTGATTGTTTTATCTGAAGAATTTTTCAATTCAAAAAATTCATCAATATAATCAGTAAAAAGGTCATCTCTTGCTTGAAAGAGATAACCATCTAATAATTCCAAATTTTGGTAGTGATAAGATTGTTTAAACAATTCAAATTCTTGTAATGTTAACATGAATATTTTTTTATGTTCACATTCGTATTCAGATAAAATTTGTAAATATTCAACACCCCCAGATGATGATTGTGTGTTATTATTTAAAATAGGTATTTTGTTTTCTCTTAATTCTGCTGAGTTTATATAAAATCTTTGAAGACCTAGAGGGTGTAAGTCATTAGTTTCAATTTTACCTTTTTTATAAAGAGGTGCCCCTATAGGTAATTGTTTTAACATCATAGCAGGGCCCATACTATTGACATCATAAATTTCAATTTCTTTATTTATGAATTTACCCATATATCTATTAAAAAAACAAAAACCACCGTCATTTGCTTTTCTAAAAATATAATCATCACCTTCTTCTAAAGATGGGAATAAATATGTTTCTGCTTTAATTTTTGTAAATTTTTTAAACATTTTTTCTGACCATACAGCTTTAGCATCAGCTGCAAAAGTCATTTTATTTCTTCCCCATTGGAGTCTTTTTTTGAGAGCAATGGCTAATCCCTTGCTTTCATTCACACAGCAGTCGATATCATTTTGATGAATAATAACATCATCAATGCACTCAAAGAGAGAAGATTCACTTTGTTTTAAATCGGTAAAAGCTGTTATTATGTCTTGTAAAGGAACTAAAAATAACTCTAATGAATCGAATAGATAAACTCTTTTTGATTTATTTGATTGAAATGCAAGTTCCGATCTAAGAACTCTATCCTTTTGCGAGATAAAATCATAAAATTTAGGTGTTATAAGATCATTTTGATTAAAATGACACCATGATCGAATAATAGCATAATCATAGTTTAGGTTATAAGCATAAAATCTTGTACTGTTTTCTATTTTTTTCACAAATTCTAAAAAAAGTCTAACAGGATCACCATCGTTTATTGTAAAAACAGTGATATCTGTTAGATCTTCAACATTAACAATTGAAACCATATAGGGCTTAACAGGTTCTTTAATTGTCGCCTTGAAAGTAAAAGTATATAATTTTCTAAAGTTGATAAGTCTCATGTTTCCTCCCTCTTTAGATTTTATCACCTCTTTATTGTGTTTACTTCATTCTAAAGACAAAAAATATTTATCTTTTACTATATTTCGCTCTTCACGAACACTCTCATAGCCTTCACCCCATGATTGGAGATACCTTTTTACACTTAGAAAATCATAGAAACGAAAAGCGTTCACAATTTGCCCTCAAAGTTGATAAAACAGCACTGAAATATTCCCCACGAGGCAAAAACTTCAAAGACGCAACGTCAGTTAACAAACATCCTTGAATAAGAAATATCTCCCTTCAAAGCTCCTCCAAACATTCCCCCGAAACATAAAAATCAAGCGATTGCCAATAAACCGTTATGCCTCACTCAATCACCCACCCCCACTCATATTTTTTGCTTTTTTTACTTTGAATAACGCGTTCTATATATCATACAGCCATTTCTAGCAGCCGCCCGCAAGGTTATAGAATCATCCTGAAAAAACTTTATGAAAAATAAGAGATTGTAGTTATTTTATCTCTAGCAGAAACTCTGAAATTGTTTTATATTAAGGAGGGTGTTCTGCGCTTCTCGACAGGAAATAACGTATTCCTGAGACCTTAATGATCTCCAAGGGAGCTGTCCCTGATCAAGCCCGTGGGCTTTTTCATATGGCGCCCACCTATTTGTATAGGTTCCCGGGATCAGCTTTTTCCATCGGCTGTTGTGGATCACCCTTTTTTACATCAAAATTTTTCCAGATAAAAATTGAGAGCGTCCTTTTACATAAGACCAATGACGATATGCTCTTTTCAAGAAATAAAAATTACGTTGAGCTTTATTTTATAAAACAGACAGCACTTACAAAAATAATCCCTCTGTGAATCTGCTTCATCCCTTTGCACAGCAAGCAGCGCAAAAGCAGCTTGTCGTATCAAGATACCCTACCATAAGAGCGCACATTTTTTCATGAGCACAGCTCTTATCATAACAGAGATTTACAAAACGCCAACAATGGATAAAATACCAGCATCTTATAAAACAATTGGCGAGACAATGACACATAATCCCCTCTGTGAATCGGCTTTATCCCTTCGTACACAGCAGCGAAAAAGCGGTTTATCGCGTCGTGATGCTCTTTTAACAGAAGAGCGGGCACTCTTTTCGCAGCGTGCTTGTTGCCACTTTATTGAATACCTTGAAAAAAAGGGGACAAATTTTTCACAGCTCATTTTAGCAGGCTATTGGCCCATTAAATCGGAAATTGACCCGCGTCCTTTACTGGATGCTGTAGCGTTACGCGGCGGACGTTTAGCCTTACCAGCAGTGCTTGATTCCACCACCATGGTTTTCCGTGCATTTTCGCCCAACACGATTTTAGAGCCCATGCGTTTTGGCACCTTTGGTCCAAGTGCAGACAGTAGCGTTGTTGTCCCCAATAATATTATTGTTCCGCTTTCTGCATTTGATCGTCAATGTCACCGTCTTGGCTATGGAGGAGGATATTATGACCGTGCGGTTGAAGCTCTTGAAAAACAAGGACATCAAATAACATTATGGGGCATAGGATTTTCATGTCAGGAGGTTTCCTCTATTCGCGCAGCAGAACATGATCTACAGGTACAGGGGATTTTTACAGAAAAAGGTTTCTTAAAATGTTAAAATGTGATTAAAGCGCCTATGCGTTTTTTATTTTTAGGTGACATTGTTGGTAACACAGGCTGTAAAGCTGTTTTTGAACACCTTCCTCAACTGATTAAGAAGTGGCAGCTTGATTTTGTTGTGGTAAATGGTGAGAATGCCTCTGGTGGTTTTGGTCTCACACAAGAAACGTATCAAGATCTTTTGATGACCGGTGTTGATGTTGTGACCACGGGCAATCATGCTTTTTCTCACAAAGAAGCATTGCAGTATGCCCATGAGAGTGATCGTTTTTTACGCCCTGCCAATTTTTCGAAAGAAACTCCTGGAAGAGGTGTAGGTATTTTTACAGCAAAAAATGGAGCCCGTGTTCTTGTCGCCAATCTGTTGGGCAACGTTTTTATGCCGTGCAAAGTAGAAGATCCATTTGAAACAGCAGAAAATATTCTTTTAGCCTGTTCGTTGATGGAGCAAGCCGATACGGTTATTTTTGACTTTCACGCAGAAACGACAAGCGAGAAGCAATGTTTTGGCCATTTTCTTGATGGTCGTGTGAGTGTTATCGTTGGCACGCATACGCATATTCCCACGGCTGACGCACAAATCTTAGAAGGTGGGAGCGCCTATTTAACAGATGCAGGCATGTGTGGAGATTATAACTCCTCTCTTGGAATGGATAAAGAAGAACCCTTACACCGTTTTCTTTATAAGACGAAGCAAGATCGTTTTGAACCGGCATGTGGTCCCGCCACCCTTTGTGGTTTAGCGGTTGAGATTTCAGACCGCACAGGTTTAGCAGAAAAGGTCTCGGCAGTACGGATTGGTCCTCATTTAAAGCCTGAAGTTCCAGATTTTTGGTAGCTTCTTTTAAGCCGCCCCCTTTGATGATCGCTCTCCACTGGGCGCCCTTTGGATGATTGCTCTCCAATGTTTCCTTTTGAGAACTCTTTTTGGCAAGATGACTTTTCAAGCCCCTCCCAAATCCCTAAAAACGCCGTGCCCTCCAATTTGCCTAACACAGCAACTTTTCTAACACAAATAAGTCACTCTTTAAAAAGGGAAAAGGTCCAAATTTTCATGATTTTTAAAATGACGAGAAGGAGGTTCTATTTGGACATTTCTGCGGGGGGGGGAGGAGAAATGCTAACCCCCTTCTCTAAAAAAGGGTTTATAGAATAATTTATTATTTAGCAAGAGCCTCTTTAATTTTTTCTTTATTCTAACAAAAAATTAATCTTAAAATTGCCTTCTGCTTTTTAGGTTTAAGCTCTCTAAAACTTTTCAAAAGGACTTGCTCTTCTTTACTTCCGATCTCATCATCACAAGTTGAGACGTTTTCCTTTGTCGAGAGATCCGTATAGAAAAAAGAAATGGGAACATTGAGAATATCAGCAATTTCTTGTAAACGCCCCGCCCCTATACGATTAGAGCCTTTTTCATATTTTTGGATTTGTTGAAAAGTCACACCTAACTGGCTTCCTAATTGCTTTTGCGACATCCCGATCATTGTTCTTTTAAAGCGAATTTTTCTGCCTATCGAAATGTCGTTAAAGTGTGGATTTTTATCTTTCACTTCAAGCTCCCCTGCCGGTTGCGAGCGCCTCTTATGCGTATTCCGGGAGTCTGAAAGTACTGAGTTCGAATCAGCTTTTTTTACTTTTAGTGCTAGAACGCACCTGGACATAACAAAAGCTCCCGGAAATCCGGGATATCCATAAAGCTGGATAAATACGTGTCTCAAGTTTCGGGTCTTTCATTCCCTGTTGATCGCTGCGTAGACGACCAAAACATTCGCTTACAATAAAGTAATTTCAGGAAATTGGCAATAAAATTTAAAAACAGTCTTTATTTGTATTTTTATCAGAGGCAGATAACCTCTCATTTTTGATTAAATTATGTGTGAACGAAGTGAGCTCTATTTATTGAAATAAGTATAAGATCATAATCAAGAGATGCTAGACGTAGTAAAAACCTTTCATAGGCATCATGAGCAAACAAGCAAAGAAATATCATGATGATACCACCAATGACCATTGCTGTTTGGTGTTCATAGGGTGCAGCTCCTGCTGTGTATCCGAAAAAAAGAAAAAATAGGAATAAAGCCAAGCCACCAGCAAAGAAGTTTAAGAAGGCAAAAACTGGTTTACGAATGAATAATAAAATAAGGAAGATTGCGTAAAGCAACCTTTTAAATATCACAGCCAACATTCTACGTATTGTTTTAAATATCCAAACGAATATTCTACGTATTATCTTGAACACCCCCACGCATTATAGTTGAAGCAATGCTCTGTTTTGCATCTAATCTTTCTTCTTTGGTGTTTTGTTTTCTTAGCAGAAAGACTGCTCATGACTCTCCCATTTTCAAGCCACTGTACTATAAAAATGTACTATAAAAATAATTTATCTCTAATTATATCATCCCAAAATACAACAATATTTTATTCATTTTAACTAAAAAACAAGTGCTTTATTAAGAAGAAAAGCTATTTTCATTAGTAAGAGCTGTTAAATCCTTACGTCTAAAATAGATAGAGCGTCCACAACGGATAGGTGGTTGCCCTTGCATAAGAATAATCTGTTCGTCTTTTCGCATGTTTCGTGTTATTTCATGTGGATATATTAAAGGTCTATGCTGGGTGTTTATATTTTCTGACCCTCTTGTATGGAACCCTCCTAGAGGTTTGCTTGAATCTTTCACTTCAATGGTCATTTGACCACATGCCTTAGATATATTTTCAGCAGTTTTAATATCTTTTATTGCGGCATAGCTTACAAAAGCACAATTTTCAAACCATGTCATAACGCCTGACGAACCGAAATAGCGTTCTATTTGCTCTACAGACTTGTAAAAAAGCATGAGAGATATACCATATTTGTGTCCATGATCACGTGCTTCTTCTAAAATGTTCATATATCCTAAAAGATCAGCATTATCTAAAATAAAGAGCGCTCTTTTTGCATAATTACCATTAGCAGCTTCCATAGCTCTGAGAAAAGAGCCAACAAGGATACGCCCAACACCTGGATAAGATTTTAAAATTTTTGAGGGGATATTTAGAAAAATATCAATATTTCCCTTTGTTATATCGGTAGTTTTAAAATCATGACCACTAATAAGATCTGCATAGTTAGAGAGTGAAAGCCATTGTATATCTTTTGCAGCAGTAGCATAGACACCTGAGAAAGTTTGTTCAGCCATGTTTGTAAAAACGCCAAGGGTTTCACGAATAAATTGCGATGAAGAATTTGATCGTATAGATTGCAATTTTCCAATCACAGAGGGTTCTGGCATTGACATGATCGTGTGAAGGGTTTTTAAGTTTTTTTCCTTTACTGCGTATTCATCAGAAAAGACAATATGCGCAAGAAGCCCTGTTAACAAATTATGTGCTTGTAATACAAAAAATTGATCAGTCGAAGTTGATTTGTCGTTTTCAGAAAGAAGGAGTCTAGCAACTTCAACCACACCCGCTTCTCTTTCATAAAGGGGGAGATTTTCATCTAATAGCCAATCTAAAGGGTTAAAAGTTTTTGTTGAAGAACCATGAGGGTCAAGAACGTATACTTTTCTGTTTGACAGCTGCCTTGTTTTTTTACCATTGGAGCGATTTCAGTTGAAGGGTCAAAAACGACCAGTGGACCGGAATATTTGAGACAAGTTGGAATAACATTACTGGCTGTTTTATAACTACCAGAACCAGCGAAAAATAACATATGAGTTGAATCAAAATTAAGTTTGTATGTTAACAATGGCTGTCTACCACCTTTTCCCCATGTTGTTTTGTCTTTAGGATCAAATTTGACATCTTTAACAACATCTTCGTCGACTCTATAGCGCTCTCCTATGACGACTTCGCCATCACTTGGAAAAATCTTTTCAAGGCGTTTCATACTCATCCATTGAACACCACCAAAGATTGTATTTTTTGAATTTTTCAAAGGTGAAGCTTTAGGTAATGATCGTTTTATCGTGTAACCAAGGATAACAATGCCAATAACAACACCCCCTAAAACCATCCTATCAAAGAAAGGAAAAACATCCGCCCATGTCATATTATTTTGACCTACATAGGGACTG
Organism: Bartonella sp. LB28NMGDW; assembly: GCF_042194435.1. Taxonomy (NCBI): domain Bacteria; kingdom Pseudomonadati; phylum Pseudomonadota; class Alphaproteobacteria; order Hyphomicrobiales; family Bartonellaceae; genus Bartonella; species Bartonella sp. LB28NMGDW. The sequence continues at coordinate 30,457 of NZ_JBHIMX010000008.1, read as the reverse complement.
AGTCTGATATATTCATTTGCACTATAATAAGTTGCAAACAAACCAAAGATGATCATGGACGAAATAGTGATATTTTTTCTGGTATGCCTTTTTTGTAATAAGATGAATGAAGAACATGAAAGTGCAATAAGGATTAAAATATCCAGTGGCTTTGATCTTACAAACCAATAAGCATCAGGCGTCGTTCCATTTTCTGTAATGTTATTGATCGTTATATTGACCAAAAAAGCTACAATGATTGAAAATATGAATGGCAATACTAAAAATATAATCTGTTTTTTGTCTAATTTATTAACCATTTTCCCCCCGCATATCAGAAAAAGCTTCTCTTCCTATTTTTTTCGAAATTTTTATATTTTTTGAATTTTTATCAAGTTTCGAAACGTCAAGCAAACCATCTTCAGATGAAAGACTTATCTGCCTCTCTAAGACGGGCTTTTATAAAAAGCGCCCCTAAACTAATTTTTTCAAAAATTTTTCCAAAGTTTCTTTGATGCTTCACGCGCTATTTAAATTTCTTACTTAACTCTTTTACGACACTGTATCGGCTTCTTAACAGAGCCCCCCAATAACAATACGCATTAGTGTTCACTGAAAAAAAGCGCGGTTTATCATATTTTTCCGTAAAACATCGTTGTTTAGAGCCGTGATATAAGGCATGTAAAACTTCACATATTTAAGTGTTTTTTTAGAGTGTGTAATAAATGGGCATGACTTATCCCGTAGAGCCTTTTTAAAGTGAACCACATGGAGTAGTCAGGAGTAGGTCAAACCGCGCCAACAGAATCCGAACTTTTTACAAAACAGCCCTTAAGTCAGGAATATGCATCCTTTAAAGCGGAAGAAAAACAAAGACAAGAAAAAGCGTACAAATCAGGCGTCATGACGAGCACCCCTACTCTGTTTTATGAGATGCATTTCCTTCTAGTCCATGGGCACTTTATCGGCACCCCATTAACAATGCCATCCTCAGCTTTTAAAGAATGAAGCGACTTTTTTGTTATGGTCGTCTTTTATAGGTTTTCCATATTCATTTTTTCATCAATTAAAGAAATTACATCGCCCTTTTCATCAATACCCGTGCCCAAGAGTTCTACTAAACTTCCATGGATTGCGAGATTTTAAAGGATTACACTCCGGATTCTTGTCATGTACTATACACCATTCTATATAAGCGGGGTCATTCTGAAAATCTTCAGGGTCATCATAAAGAACTTTTTTTTCAAGTTGATTTGCACCAGACTTTTTCCATGTACCTGCAATCGTTTGAGGCAATTGAGCTTGATAACATCCAATCATAATCAATAAAGCACTCAATAATTTAAAAGTCTTCTTCATTTTATTTTCCTTGAATAATTATAAATACTATAAAAGTACATAAATTATTTTATTACCATATTTTTATATTAAAAAACAATAAATACTGTGAATATTTACTATCATTTTGAATATATATTCTTTAATACTTTGCTTTGACAATGATAATACAACGAACACAAATACAAAAGAAACAACAAGCGCGCAAATACAAAACCGTCGCCATAACGGGAGCCCCTTCCAAATTCTCTGTTCCAAATTCTCTGTTCCATGAGATAGTTGCCCTCTCGCCCATGGCACTTTATCTGCACTCTCAAGCGATTGAGTTCTTGAACATGCATGAAACGATTTTCGAAAACCGTCTCTGTAATATGCGTGGTTCCCTCAACCCCGTGTCATAAGCGCCGTAAACGACACTGAGAACAATGATACAAGTCTCTATTTGTTTGTTTTATGAAGCCCCACCCGCCTCTCAAACGCTTATGCCAACTCGTAAAAACTCCAAAACCATGAGAGCCCCGCGTTTATTGAGAGGATTAACAACCCTTGTTGTCTGAGATCAAGCCCCTTAAAGGGAGACCGAATACCTTTGAAGAGAATTACACTGTGATGCGTTGGATTTTTGCGCCACAACGGACTAATTTTTCCTCTAATCTCTCAAATCCACGATCAAGATGATAGACACGATTAACGATTGTTTCCCCCTTTGCTGCCAATGCTGCAATCACAAGAGAAACAGAAGCGCGCAAATCCGTCGCCATAACGGGAGCCCCTTGCAAATTCTCTGTTCCATAAACGGTTGCCGTTTGCCCATCAAGCTTTATCGAAGCCCCTAAACGATTGAGTTCTTGAACATGCATAAAACGATTTTCGAAAATCGTCTCTGTAATATGCGCAATGCCTTCAGCCCGTGTCATGAGCGCCATGAATTGCGCTTGGAGATCGGTTGGAAAAGCAGGATAAGGTCCTGTTTTAATATCAACAGGCATAATTTTGGTGTTCTTTGGATTTCGCTTAACATGAATTCCTTGAGGTTCTATTTGAATCTCGAGCCCTGTTTTTTGGAGCACCTTAAGCACTTTTGTGAGGTGATTAGGATTTGCATTTTTAAGAAAGACATCGCCTCCTGTCATAGCAACAGCCATTGCATATGTCCCCGCTTCGATTCGATCAGCAATAACGCGTATTTTTGTTCCTTTAAGTTTTTTAACCCCTTCAATTGTAAGCGTTGTTGTTCCCTCACCAGTTATTTGAGCCCCCATAGCATTCAAAGTTCGAATAAGATTTGCCACTTCTGGTTCACAAGCTGCATTCTCAAGAAAGGTTGTTCCCTTTGCCAATGTCGCCGCCATAAGCATTACATGGGTTCCACCAACAGTAACTTTAGGGAAACGATAGTGAGCACCTTTTAACCCCCTTGGCGCTTTTGCATGAACATATCCATTTTCGATCGTAATCTGTGCGCCTAAAGTTTTGAGCCCCTCAAGGATAAAATCGACAGGTCTGGTTCCGATAGCGCATCCTCCAGGAAGCGAAACATAAGCCTCTAAGCATCGTGCAAGGAGAGGTCCGATAACCCAAAAGCTTGCGCGCATTTTTTTCACCAGTTCGTAGGGCGCCCGTGTTGTCGCTATTTTTTGCGCAGTAAAATGAATTGTTCTTGAATTCACACACTCATCGTTAAACTCTTGTCCATCAACGGCATATCCAACACCATGATTATTGAGGATACGAATAAGCAGTTCGACATCAGCCAGATGAGGAATATTTTCTAAAGTGAGCGTTTCTTCTGTCAAAAGCGCCGCAATCATAAGAGGCAATGCAGCATTTTTTGCCCCTGAGATAGGAATTGTTCCTTTAAGTTTTTTTCCCCCAATAATTTGAATAGAATCCATCGTGTTTTCCCTCTTTTCCTTTGTGCCTGCCCTTCCAAAGGTTTTTCCCCCTTCGAGAAGTTATGCTTTATTAATCGTTTTAGAACGCATTCTAAATATGAGAACAAATTATTGAGAAGTTTGGTTGCAAAGCTTCACTAAAAAACATTTTTTTGCATTTTAGAGCTCTGTTTGCGCTCTTTGTCGGCTTTGCTCTTTTCGACGTTTCAGGTTTTGACGCAATTGTTGCGCCAATCTTTCTTGACGTCGTTTTGCTTTTTCATCTTGATGATTCATTTCATTTTGTTTTTGTTTTTGATGCATTTGTGTCATTGCGCAACCTTTTAAACAGTGTTGAGCTTCTATCCAAGCAACTCATAACCTTAAATATTCAAGCGTATAAGAAACATATGTCATGACATAAGATACGTTTTCTTGCAAGAATATACAAATGTTCTCTTGCCTATTTTCTGACAATATGGCACAAGACAGCGCAAAGATTGAAAAGGGGCTGCGGTAGCTCAGTGGTAGAGCACTCCCTTGGTAAGGGAGAGGTCGAGAGTTCAATCCTCTCTCGCAGCACCATTTTATTCTTCTTTTGTTTATTCTTCTCTTACCCCTCTCCTCTTTTTCTGCAAACACCAATCACCTCCATTGAATCCTCCATCAACGAAAATATCATACGCAGCACTCTCTCAGTAAGAAAAGCTCTTGCCTTATTTATTGGTGCCTCCCTAACACTCAACATAAAAGCTCCCAGAACAACAAGGTGCTCAATACGCCTAAATAAGCTTTAACGGTCTTAATTCCCCCTTCAAACATCTCCCTCCATTTTCCAACATGCTTTCATATTCATTCCAAGCTCCCTCCTTGCGCTTTCCTCAAACACCCCACTTTGCTTTTCCCCCTCTGCTCTTTCCTTTTTATAAAACTTTACCCCTCCTCAACGCTGTACAGATCCCTTTCTTGCCCGCCTCATTCTTGTGTTTCCCACCAACAGACGCTTTGCATTCGCTCCCCGCTCTCTGTTTTTCCTTTCCTTCAGAGCAATTTCTGTCCTTATACTAAAACCTGTCTCAACACACTTAATTTGCTGTACCATCTTCTCCAAAGCCTCATTAAAACGGCTAATTTCATTTTCCAGCTTGTAAATATACGCTTCATCACGATAAGCACGTTTAATCAAAGGTGGCATATCAGGCCAATAGAGCATTAAATCCACCCATTCGCGTTGAGAAATCCATAACCCTCCTTGACATTGTGCTTTATGTTCTGCTGGAAAAGTCTTTTGCATGAAATGAGGGATCAAAATTTCAGGTTTTTTTGTTTTAATTTCTAATAAGCCATTTTCTCCCACAAAAGCATCGGGAGAAAATCCTTGTCCGCGATCATCTGCCAAAACAAAGCCAATACATTCAGGTTCTGTATGCGTAAGTTTTGCATAGAGCTGTCGTGCGATTGGTTCTAATTCTGTCCCGCGTCGCTGAGAAACTGTTGTTCCTTCCTCAACGGTTTTTCCTGTAATTCTTTCTCCCGCCAATTTCATCATCACACTATGATATCGTGAAGTTTTTTGCCCCTGTTTTTTTTGTGCCATAACCATCTCAAACAAAGAAGCCGTAATCAAACCATTACGCACTTTCATCCATTCTTCTGTTCCCTGAACACAATCGATAATGATTGGCATAGTATTTCTCCCCTTCACCTTTAAAGTTTTTTTTGCAATATATTCTCTTTGAAACATTCACATTTTTTAAGCTGTATTCCTGTTTAAGCAGTGTCCCTCACACAGACTAAAAGCGACAGCATCCTTCAATGCATCCTTCAAGTATTGTGCCCCCGAAAACACAAAAACTGCCCCCCTCAACATCCCCCCCCGCAAGTTTCTCAATTCCCCAATGAAACTCAGCCAACAGCTTTTCCCTTCGCAAAGCGCCCACAATTTCTCACATATAGGCTCTTTTCTTCATACCCCCCCTGTCTCATATCGGCTTCTCATATCGGCTAAAAAATTTCCCGCAAAACGCTCCCCCCCAAGAAGGAAAACATAACGCGCATCATGGTCACCGCAATAAAAAAGCATTTGCTCTTTCATGAGTAAAATAATGCCCCCCCTTAACACGCAACACAAAAGCTCCCAGAACACACGTGTCCCAATACGTCTAAACACGTGTCCCAATACGTCTAAACAAGCTTTAACGGTCTTAATTCCCCCTTCAAACATCTTCCTCCATTTCCCAACA
>NZ_JBHIMX010000008.1:10654-24923 GCF_042194435.1 Bartonella sp. LB28NMGDW | reverse complement strand
ACACGTGTCCCAATACGTCTAAACAAGCTTTAACGGTCTTAATTCCCCCTTCAAACATCTTCCTCCATTTCCCAACATGCTTTCTATTCACTCCAAATCCCCTCTTGCTTTTCCTCCTCTGCTCTTTCCTTTTTATAAAACTTTGCCTCTGCTCAATGCTGTACTGCTTCTTCTCTTCCTCCTAAGCCTCATGTTCGTTCTACAACATGCTTTCTATTCACTCCAAGCCACTGATAGTTACCTCTCCCTCCATTTCCTCAATCTCCCCAATGTGAAACTCAGCCGACAGCTTTTCCCCTCGCAAAACGCCCACAATTTCTCACATATAGGCTCTTTTCTTCATACCCCCCTCTCTCTCATATCGGCTTCTCATATCAGCTAAAATTTCCCGCAAAACGCTCCCCCCCCCCAAGAAGGAAAACATAACGCGCATCATGGTCACCGCAATAAAAAAGCACTTGCCCTTTCATGAGTAAAATAATGCCCCCCTTAACACGCAACACAAAAGCTCCCAGCCCCCCTTTCTGTCCCAATACGTCTAAACAAACTTTAACGGTCTTAATTCCCCCTTCAAACATCTTCCTCCATTTCCCAACATGCTTTCTATTCACTCCAAATCCCCTCTTGCTTTTCCTCCTCTGCTCTTTCCTTTTTATAAAACTTTGCCTCTGCTCAATGCTGTACTGCTTCTTCTCTTCCTCCTAAGCCTCATGTTCGTTCTACAACATGCTTTCTATTCACTCCAAGCCACTGATAGTTACCTCTCCCTCCATTTCCTCAATCTCCCCAATGTGAAACTCAGCCGACAGCTTTTCCCCTCGCAAAACGCCCACAATTTCTCACATATAGGCTCTTTTCTTCATACCCCCCCCCTGTCTCATATCGGCTTCTCATATCGGCTAAAAAATTTCCCGCAAAACGCTCCCCCCAAGAAAGAAAACATAACGCGCATCATGGTCACCGCAATAAAAAAGCATTTGCTCTTTCATGAGTAAAATAATGCCCCCCCCTTAACACGCAACACAAAAGCTCCCAGAACACACGTGTCCCAATACGTCTAAACAAGCTTTAACGGTCTTAATTCCCCCTTCAAACATCTTCCTCCATTTCCCAACATGCTTTCTATTCACTCCAAATCCCCTCTTGCTTTTCCTCCTCTGCTCTTTCCTTTTTATAAAACTTTGCCTCTGCTCAATGCTGTACTGCTTCTTCTCTTCCTCCTAAGCCTCATGTTCGTTCTACAACATGCTTTCTATTCACTCCAAGCCACTGATAGTTACCTCTCCCTCCATTTCCTCAATCTCCCCAATGTGAAACTCAGCCGACAGCTTTTCCCCTCGCAAAACGCCCACAATTTCTCACATATAGGCTCTTTTCTTCATACCCCCCTCTCTCTCATATCGGCTTCTCATATCAGCTAAAATTTCCCGCAAAACGCTCCCCCCCCCCAAGAAGGAAAACATAACGCGCATCATGGTCACCGCAATAAAAAAGCACTTGGGCCCATCATTGCGGCTTCCTTTTTCAATCTAGCTATTGCACGACGGAAAAATCATGACGACAATATTCTTCCTCCAATTTTTTTACCATCAACAGAGCCACCTCTTGCGATATGAAAAGAATAGCGTTGTGTTTTTGTGGTTCGAGTCTGATTAAATTTCGCGCATTTCCAGCATAATAAAGTGGAATCCCTTGATAAGAAGTCTTGAGATAACTTGGCATGTTTACCACCAATAATCTGTCAAGACATCACATGGCCGTAAACGATGCTGTTTTTCATAAGAGCCATAGAGATTATCTTCATAATCGCAAGCCGCTCTTTCATTTAAACAAGCATGATAAGCTTCACTATTCAAAACGAAGGGCTGCAATGGCGTATTTTCTTCATTCATTTCATGATTTTCGACATAAAAATCAGCGATTTTTTCCGTAACATCTTCAGCATGAGAAGTTGTCAGATCGAGTCGTAAAACTCTATAAACAGTTTCACATTCTTCAATCAATTCGAGCACTTCTTCGATTTCGTCAATTGGTCCTTCATAAGTATCAGGATTTTCCTCTTCGCATAAAACGATAATGATTTCATCCTCTTTAACGAATGGAATATTTTTCATTATTTCCCCCTTTAGATAGTTGATAAAGCATAACCTTGTCTTGACAAGACTAAATATAGCGTTAGTCTTATATCCTCTATAGGAGAGATGTCAACCATTTTATCCTTCATAAAAGATATATTTTAAATCTCTGCGGGGTTCAAATGACATATGTAAATAAAAATCTATTATTCTTTGTTCCTCTCATGTCCCTTTGTTGTTCTCTATTTGTTCTTACTCGATTGCAATTATAAACACACAGGAGAGATAAAATGAGTGATATGATATTAATAAAATACTGGAGTCGTCTTGATTCAAAAGCACAGAAGGAAGTTATTTTGGAGCTTCGTCAACGGGTCGCCGCAAAAGAGTCAAAATCGCCTGCCTCTCTTGCGGAGAGAGTTTTGAAATAAGCTCTATAAATTCTTTATCTTCAGGGCTAGCCCCTTTACCGTAAAGAATATAATTCATACTGATATTAATTTCGTGACAAATTCGCGAAAGAGATTCGATTGTTGGTTCTTTTCCTTCAGAAAGAATAGAATGAAGGTACCCCGCACCTTTACCGGCAGAGAGGGAGATAGATCTTTTTGACCGCCCACTTTTTTCAAAAGCGATCCTTAATCTTTGACGCCAACCATCGATATTCATAATTTCACCATATAGCGCGTCTTTTTAAAAAAACACGTCCTTTTTATAAAACGAGCTTGCATTATCCTCTAAAAAGGATAAAATTAAGGAAACAAATTTTACTTTTTAGGGAGAAAATTTTTTTATTTTTGGATCATAAAAACACTTTAACCACCCTATAGGATATACAAAACCACCTCCCAAAGTTGCTGCCCAAAGCAGATACATTGAAAATGTGTGGTACTCTTTATTTTTTCCATCACCGCAATCTTAAATCGTAAGTTTGCATGCGTTTCAAGCACACCCAATCATTTATAAGCGTCGTAAAGAAGCCTCTCGTCATCATCGAACAGAGCCCAACACAACACAAGTTAAATCCTTATTTGCGCTTTTATCATCACTAAAAATGTATAAAAAAGAAGAAAGTAGATTGCAGTATGAAACACGCTAATCAACAAGAAACTCCTCATTATGAATCGTCTAGGCTTCCATATGTTTGTTGGTATCAAAATGACTTTCTAGGAGGCGTACGTGGGATGCGCGCACACGAAATTGGAATCTATACGATTCTTCTCAATGAAATGTATGCACGCGGCCGTCCTCTAGAAATATCGAAAGAACGTTTAGCGCGTCTTTGTGGTTGTGACAAGCGAACTTTTGTTAATGTTTTAGAAATGCTCATCCAAGAGGGTAAGATTTTAAATTTAGCCAATGGATTATGGAACAAGCGTTGCGAAAATGTTTTTCAAGAGCGTGAAAAATTGCTTGAACAAAAATCCTTTGCGGGTCGTTCTTCGGCAAAAAAACGCAAGAAAATCAATGCTGAGATTCAACACCTGCTTAACGAGAGTACAAAAGATGCTGCACAAAGCTCAGAAGCTCAAAAGACAGAAGAAAAGGAAACACCTTACGGTGTTTTAGAAAAGAAAATTTTGTTTGATGAGACAGAACCTTGTTTTTCCTGCGAAGAGAACTTTGAACAAAGCGATCACCCATCACCCTCATCGGCTCTTGATTCTGCTCTCCCTTCCCCTCCACAAGAAGAAGCGGAGCAAAAAAACGCCCCCTCTTTAAACGCTCCCCAAACCGATTTTGCCCCTGCCCCTATTGCACAAATTGTCACGGAGGAAAAAACAAAATCCGCCACCACACTCCCACCCAGCCTCTCTGTATCCATTCCGCCTTCTTCCAACAAAAAACCCACTGCCTCAGTTGCCAAAGGGCATCGCCTTCCTGAGCATTGGCAAGCAGACATCAAGGCAGCAGTTTCAGAAGGTTTAAGTGAAAGCCAAGCTCATTGGCAAGAAAAGAAGTTTCGCGACTATTGGCAAGCCAAAAGCGGCAAAGAAGCTCTCAAAGTAGACTGGCAAGCCACATGGCGCAACTGGTTTCGCCGTGAAATCGAACGGCTAGAACAGAAAAAACAGGGGAGCTCCTCATCTTTCATCTCTGAGAACAACGACATGCTTTACCGCAGTTTGATCAACTATAGCGACAATTTTTGACATCACACGAACAACCTATTTTTCAAGCACGCGCGGAGACAAAAAATGTTTCAAAACCATAAAAATAATAACAAAAACAACAATGAAATAAGCTCTTCATACAGCAAAACGAGCCAACATCACCCCTACTACTCTCACCACAAAAGTGTTCGCCCTACACAAGCCCATCTCTTGCACGCAAAGGAACACAAAAGCTCTCCAGCCTCTGTGTATCCATCCCGCCTTCTTCCAACAAAAAACCCACTGCCTCACAATTGCCCAAGAGCACCGTCTTCCATGCACTTGGCAAATAGTTATCAACGCGGCAGTTTCAGAAACTTTCAGCAAAGATCATACCCTTCAAACAAGGCTCGCCAGCCTCTCTGTATCCACCTCCTCTTTCTCGAGCAACACCCTTCTTCCAATCACCGCCCTTTCCAAAGAGCACCGGCTTTCTGAACATTGGCAAACAGACATCAACAGAGCCATTTCAAAAAACCTTCAACGAAAAGCAAACTCTTTGGCAACAAAACACCCCAACAAGCGCCACAACACATGACCCAACAGGACCCCCCAGCATGCACAAAACCTCAGGCAGATCCACCCCGCTCTTCTTACACCCCCCTTCCTCCTTTCCCCAAGACACCACTTCCCATGCTCTTGGCAAACAGACATCAACAGAGCCATTTCAGAAGGTTTGAGTAAAAGCCAACCCCATTAGCAAAGCCAAGAAGTTTGGCGACTATTGGCAAGAAAAGAGCGACAAAGAAGCGCTCAAAGTAGACTGGCAAGCCCCATAGCACCACAGATTTCACGATCAGATCGAACGGTGAGAACAGCAAAAGAGAGTCCTTATCTCCTACATCTTAAGAAAAACAACAATCATATCACGAATGACCATGAGCACAATTTTTGAAATCAAACAAAAACTTATCTCACAAGCCGATAGAATAGTAGAAATGCTTCTTCCCCAAGGGCACAAACGAGGCAACAATTGGATTGTAGGCAACACACGTGGTGAAGCGGGTCAAAGTTTATCAATTTGCTTGAGTGGGAGTAAAGCAGGACTTTGGTATGACTTTGCAGAAGGCACTGGAGGAGATCTTTTAGATCTTTGGTGTGAAGTCAAAGGCATTAGCCTCTCTCAAGCATTAGAAGAAGCACGCGCAACTCTCAATTTGACACGCCCCAAACCCTTTATGGTCCCTCATCGTTCCTATCGCCGTCCACCGGTTCCTAAAGGGCAGACCCCGCAAAATCTGGTAAAAAACTATCTCCACAAAGAACGCCACATTCCTCTAGAAGTTATAAAGCGCTATCGCATAGGAGAAAATGGTGACAAAATCATTTTCCCCTTTTATAAACCCGACGGCACCCTTGCTTTAGTCAAAGAACGGCTCGCGCAAGCAGGAGCAAAAAGCAAACCAACAGCTTCCCAATGTGAACCGATTTTGTTTGGTTGGCAAGCCCTTTGCCCCACAGCCCCCCCCTCCACGCACGCACCTCAGCAAGCATCTCAGCAGGCACCTCAGCACACAACCAACCACCCCTCCACACACACACCTCAGCAGGCACCCCAGCAGGTACCCTCAACCAACCACCCCTCCACGCACACACCTCAGCAAGCATCTCAGCAGGCATCCCAACACACACCCCAGCAGGTACCCTCAACCAACCCCGCCTCCACGCACACACCTCAGCAGGCATCTCAGCACGCACCTCAGCAGGCATCCCAAAACACCGCCACAACCAACCACCCCTCCACGCACGCACCTCAGCAAGCATCCCAACACACACCTCAGCAGGCATCCCAACACACACCTCAGCAGGCGCCCCAAAACACCGCCACAACCAACTACCCCTCCACGCAAGCACCCCAAAACACACCCCAGCAGGCATCCCAACACACCGCCACAACCAACCACCCCTCCACGCAAGCACCCCAAAACACACCCCAGCAGGCGCCCCAAAACACCGCCACAACCAACCACCCCTCCACGCACGCACCTCAGCAAGCATCTCAGCAGGCACCCACGCACGCGTCCCAACAGGCGCCATTCCCCACGCTTTCTTCAACAAACCGTACCATTGTTATCACTGAAGGAGAAATTGATGCGCTTTCCTTAGCCGCCTATGGATATCCGGCGGTTTCTGTTCCCTTTGGAGGAGGCAGTGGAGGCAAACACAACTGGATTGAAAATGAATTTGATCATTTAGAATCTTTTGAAACGATTTTTTTAGCCACCGATATGGATCCGCCCGGAGAAGAAGCAGCCCGTGAAATTGCCAGCAGGCTTGGACGTCACCGTTGCTACCGTGTCCGTTTACCCCGCAAAGATGCCAATGATTGTTTAACCGCAGGGATTGATAGCGCCACCATAAAAGCCGCCTTTTCCTCAGCACAAAGCTTTGCACCAGAAGGTTTACGGCGCGCCTCAGACTATAAAGATCAAGTGATTGGGCTTTTTTGGCCAGAGCCTGAAAAACATCTTGGTTATACGGTTCCCTATCCTAAACTGCAGGACAAATTGCATTTCCGCCCAGCAGAATTAACGCTCTGGAGTGGTGCGAGTGGTGCAGGTAAAAGCCAATTGTTATCAGACTGTATTCCCCATTGGATTGCACAAAAGAGTCGCCTTTGCTTAGCGTCTCTAGAAATGAAAGGAGAACAATCGCTCCGCCGTTTAACCAAACAAACGGGCGGCTTAGAACAGCCTACAAAAGAAACGATTGAACGGATTCTTCATTTTTTAGACGAAGGGCTTATTCTTTATGAACATGTTGGCAAATCAAGCGTAGATACCTTGCTTGAAGTCTTTGACTATTGCCGTGCGCGCTATGGCTGCGATCAATTTATCATCGACAGTTTGATGCGGCTTGGCATTGCCTCTGATGATTATGCAAGACAAGAACAAGCCGTTTATAAAATGGTTGATTGGGCTGTTTTAAACAGTGTGCATATTCACCTTGTCGCCCATGCCCGCAAAGGCGGTCTGGATAAAGATATCCCCAGCACAGAAGACATTAAAGGCGCCTCAGAAATTGGCGCCAATGCCTTTAACATTATCACCATTTGGCGCAATCGGTCGTTGGAAGATAAAATCTTTGCCGCCTCTCTAGCACAAGAAAAAGCAGATTTAGCCAAACGCCCCGGCGTCATTATGAATATTGCCAAACAACGTTCTGGTGATTTTGAAGGAAAAATAGGGCTCTGGTTTGATCCCCAAACCTACCGCTATCGCTGTTCTTTTGAACAATCATTCCCTCGACGTTATCTGTAATACCCCATAAACCCCACTCTCTTAAAAAACGTCTCCGCCTTCACACGCGCACGCCTTGCGCCCACATAAACAACAGGAAGGATAAATCCACAAATGATAAAAAACACCCAATCCTTCGCGAACCAAAGCCAGCCCAACCCCATATTCTCTGCTCCCAAACGCAAACAAAAAAAGGTCGCTCCAACAACAGCGCAAAACACCACCCCTTTCAATAGCCACAAACAACGCGTCACCACCCCATCTTGCCGCCCCCTCATATGCAAAATCAAGAACCACTCCAACACTACAGCAAACACGATCCCTATCAAGGACAATAGTCCCCACGGTATATCCATACTCTCCATTCCCTCAAGAGCCAAAAAAAGGACGACTCCTAAAATGCAGTAAAACAGCACTTCCTTCAAAAAGAGGGAAACACCACAAATACAATAAAACGCCGCCCGCCACCAAGGAATATCGAAGCGATTGGAAAGCTTATAAGTACCAATAACGACAACAATAAAAAGGTAGGAAAACACCAACAACAGCAAAAAAAACAAATCGTTCGACATCAATATCCAAAATAACCCACAGTAAAATTAAAGACCACACCCATGGAGAAAAAAACACCAGCTACCTCAAGAACCAAGCCCCTAGAACACGCGCACACCTTGCTCCCTCACAAACAAAAGGAAGGGTAAATCCAAAAATGAATAAAAACACCCAATCCTTCGAGAACCAAAGCCAGCTCAACCCTAGATTCTCTGCTCCCAGACGGGTAAAACAAAGAATTAGTGCCAAAATGCAGAAAAACAGCACAAAATTCAAAGCACGCAACAACCTCTGTAGCACCGTATCACTTTGCTCGCGTATAAAGAACCCCAAGAGCACTTTCAACAATACAGTCAAGAGCAAAACCTTTAAGAATACCGCTCTTATGCTATCCATATCTCTGACGCCCACAGCAGCAAACCACAGGATAAAGCCCATAAGGCAACAAAACATAACCGCCTTTACGAACACTTGCCAAGCAACAGGCATACTCTTGACGCCCAGATGCACCAAACCAAGGACAGTTGCAAAAATGCAAGAAAACACCGCCCCCTTCAAGAGCAGCTCTCCGTCAACAGCGCGCCTGCCCACGCCCACATAAACAAAACCAAGGTAGGTAGCAACAACGCCATAAAGCACCACCCATCTCCAAAACATCCACCCTGTAACAGAGCGACGCTTTGCTCCCACATAAATAAAAATCAAGGCAAGAGCAAAAAAGCAGAAAAACCCCAACCACTGCCAAAACATCACATCGTTCGACATCAAATACCCCTCACAGAAAGAACATCAAAGACCACGCCCGTGGAAAAGAAAAATGCTCATTTTTTTAAGCACCACCCCAACAGTACACGCATACACCGTATCCCCTCCAAAGCAAAAAAAGGAACAAGTCCAATAGTGCCCACAAACACCCCATTGTTAAAGATCACAAACCAGCGAACCCCCATATGCTTAGCGCCCACATGCGCCAATCCAACAACAGCTCCAACAACGCCGCAAAACACCAGAAACCTCAAAAACATGTCCCGCGCAACTACCATACGCCCCGCTCCTTTATTAAGCAAAAATCAGAGACCATGCCAAAATGCAGCAAAAGATCAATCCTTTGAAAAGAATGAAAGCCTAAAACCAAGACGCCTTGCTCCTAGAAAAATAAGCCCAAGGATAAGACCAAAGACAACGCCAAAAAGAATGTTAAACACCCACCTGTTTGAGAACCACACCCAAGTCAAACCAAAGTGCTCGGCTTGCCCATAAACAAACTTAGAGACAGCGATAATAATGAAGCTCAACGCCAAATTTTTTAAAAAAGCCTTCCTTGTAACCCCAAAAGACCTCATTGCCGCATAAATAGAAACAAAGACAAGAGCAACAAAGCAGAAAAACCCCAACCACTGCCAAAACATCACATCGTTCGACATCAAATACCCCTCACAGAAAGAACATCAAAGACCACGCCCGTGGAAAAGAAAAATGCTCATTTTTTTAAGCACCACCCCAACAGTACACGCATACACCGTATCCCCTCCAAAGCAAAAAAAGGAACAAGTCCAATAGTGCCCACAAACACCCCATTGTTAAAGATCACAAACCAGCGAACCCCCATATGCTTAGCGCCCACATGCGCCAATCCAACAACAGCTCCAACAACGCCGCAAAACACCAGAAACCTCAAAAAAGACACCCCACGCGATATCCCCTTACCCCGCACCCTCATAAGCAAAACCAAGGACAGGTCCAGCAATGCAACAAACACCGCTCCTATCACTAAAAATTCCCACGATATATCAAAACGCTTCACTCCCTTATAAGCAAAGCCAAGAACCACTACAGCAATGGCGCAAAACACCACAGCCTTGAAAAACACGCCCCACGATACAGTCTTACGGTCTGCTCCCACAACAATAAAACAAAGGGTCGCTCCAGCAATGCAAGAAATCTCCACCCCCTGCCAAAACACCTCCCACGTCATAACCGGTCGCCCCGCATCCTCATAAGCAAAACCAAGGACCAAGCCAATAACGCAGAAAAACGCCAGCCCCTTCAAAAACATGTCCCGCGCAACCACCATACGCCCCGCTCCTTTATTAAGTAAAAATCAGAGACCATGCCAAAAATGCAGCAAAAGATCAATCCTTTTCAAAGAATGAAAGCCTAAAACCAAGACGCCTTGCTCCTAAACCAATAAGCCCAAGAATAACGCCAAAGACAACGCCAAAAAGAATGTTAAACACCCACCTGTTTGAGAACCACACCCAAGTCAAACCAAAGTGCTCGGCTTGCGCATAAATAAAATCAATGACAGCAGCAAAAATGAAGCTCAACAACACCATCTTGAAGAACAAACCCTTTTTTACACCACGCCGCTGCATTACTTCATAACCAAACATAAGGAAAATGCCGGGAGTGCCATAAAATACCACAGCCCGTAAAAATACGCCCCACGTCATCCCCAACGCCTTCATTTCCATATAAACAGACACAAAGACAAAAACCGCAATGCAGAAAAATACCAATCTTTTCAAAGACAAAGCGCCGCGCAACATCATGCCACTCCCCATCAAGCCATTCAAGGAAAATCCACCATGCAACAAAACACCCCTCTTTTCAAGAGCCAAATCCATGGGGCTCCCCCACACAAGCGCAACAGTCCAAATCACCCCCAAGAGCGCATACCCAACACGCACACTCCAACACATGTCTTCCTCTCATCCCCCTCTTTTACCTAGAGCAAGCAACATTTTTTAAAAAACGAGAAGCAAAGTTAAAATTTTTAAGGAGATGCTATGACCCATCACGAGAAAAAAAATACACAAACCTGCCCGCTTGATCATCAAAATCAAGGAAAGCACATTGGTCATTTAAAGACGCAAGAAATTGCTGTTGAAACGCGTAATCCTTATTTTAAACCCAATCATCCAGAAAGTTCCAGCAATCCGCGCACCATCAATGCCATTGCCAATACACAAAGCCATCCCATTGCACTTTTATATGCGAAAGGACATCTCAGCAAAGCCCAATATAAAGCGGCAGAACGTTTTTATTTTTACTGGCGTCAAAGTCAAGCCGATCTCCACATGAGCCTTGACTATACCCGTGAAAAGGTTTCCTGTAGCCAAGGGTACACACACCCCATTGAACGTCAAATAGAAGCCTCCAATCATTTAAAAACAATCAAAGTTCAACTGGGTATTCTTGGCTATTCACTGCTTGAACGCGTTATCGGCTATGGACAAGCAATCAAAGAATTAAATTCTTCAAAACGCAAACAAAATTCCCTTGCCGATCATTTACGAGATTGTTTAGACTTGCTCGCATTTCATTGGGGATATGCAAACCATAAACATTCTGAATAATCCCCTCCTCGCCATTCAAATCTGCCTCCCATGTTGCTGCGCCTTCTAAAGCCCCCCACACCGCTTAATCATCCAGCAGCTCTCCCCAACCTCTTCCACCACTTCACCCCTCACACCCAAAAGGACAATACTTCACTCCACACCCACTCAAGATACACTCCACACCCTTAAAAACAAAAACCCTGCTCCCACACCAGTCCTGTAATCATGAGGTTCTTTTAAGTTTATTCGTGCTTATTGAAGAATAAGTTTTGTTTAAGATGCTTGCATGCATCATAACAGCTTTAAATACAGTTTATTTAAATACAATTTAATTGTTTAATTAATGTCGAGTCTCAAAATAAATATTCAATTGAAAAAGTATTCATTAATTTTTAATGCAAAATGACAAAATTTTCTTTTTTGTAAAAAGTATTTTTTATATTGATATATTTTGAATTCTCTGCTAATTTTAGTGTAATAGTTTTGTAAGTATGAATTTGTGGATTGGATACGGTCTTTTAAATTCATTTTTTTAACATGTCCTACAAGCCAATGTTAAAATTCTCCTGCTTTTAGTCCTCTGATTACAACGGAGGACTTTTTTTTATGACTGTACTTTTTTATAACTGTATTGTCTTAAATCACTCTCTTATGAGCTTTGTTATATTCCTCCATAAAATCTCCCCGCAAACTAGATCATTCTTTTATCAAGTTGGCTTGCGTTCGATCCTCAAAGAACAAAGGTTCTTAACCCAATCTGATCTACAAACAGCTTGGATAGACTTCACTCTTGGTTTTCCATTCACTCTTTGTTTTCTATTCAGGGATTTTCAGCTGAACTCAAGATGCAACACGAGCAAGCTCTGCCCTAAAGATTCACCACGCCCTTTAAAAAACACTTCAATATATCCAAAGCGCCGGCTGGCTCTCATATCACCAAACCGCAAATGACAGTGTTTTACGACATAACAGAATGACTTATGTTTGACGACTTTCTTTATCCTGTAGCCCACCAACCGGTTGATGTATCATGGCACCATTTTGATTTATAATTATAATCGCGCGTTATTCATATTAAAATTAAGCGACCCGAGTATCATAGGGATTGTCTCATTTCAAATTTATTTCATATTGCATCAATCAACAGCATATCTTTTGCACGTTACCAACATGAGAGACATATGAAATAACACACTTCGAAGATAAAAAAGCAAGATGCCTCTTATGAACACGCTCAAGAGCCAAAGGCTGTCATCCCATGAGATGCTAAAATAGTATGATAGTGCTGGCTTTCGCCTTATGCGATTTTAAAAAGGGCTGATCCACTTCACAAGAGATTTCTCCATTATCCCATTCACCAACATTATTGTGAGATAAGACAACATGAGTTTTTTAAACAAAGACATAAATGTGCAACACAAGTATATTCTGTTTGGAACATTCTGTTTTACGCGACTCACGTAAAACCCCATTAAAAAACTTGCATCCCCACGAGAAAAAACTAAAGCGTGAGGATAAAAACATGAGACAAGCGTGATTCCATTCAGCTATTGCTCTTTAACCGTCAAACCAAATAAAAAATAGATCCGGCCAAATAAAAAATAGATCCGGAAAGACAGAGTTTCATCTATAGCACTTCATATTCTTCTCAAATATGTTCATCTTCCTGCTTTAAGAGATAAACTAAAAAGATATACAACATCGCTCCTAACATCCCCGTCTTTCTAGCATCCCTCAAGAATCAAACGTTATACAGCTCATTTTGTCATATTATAAAGCATTGTTATTTTAATGCGGTGTTGAGGCAGTGAAAATAATTGAAGTGTTTAGCCACCGCCATTAGCGAAGCAAAAAAACAAACTGTTGAAAAGCAGTGTAAATCTTGTGTAAACATAAAAAAAACAAGAAAAAGGCACAAAAATATCTTAATTTTTATAAAAATACTCAACGTCTTTTACGATTGTATTGACGAACAACCCTGATCACATAATCATCTTAAATATTGAGAATAAAAAATGAATAGCCCTACCCTAGCAAATACAGCAACCTACCAATATAAAATATAAAAAAAAATCTTTTGGTTATCTCTGTTTCTTATAGAATATGCCTTTCCCTATGGATGCACTCTAGCCTCCAAAGAGTGCATTCAATCCATGGAAAGGATGCACTCCAGCCCTCATAAAGAGTGCATCCTTCCCCTCAAACGGATACTGCCCAACCCTCATAAAGCAGTATCCAAACTGTAGAGGATGCACTCCGCCCTCATAAAGAGTGCATCCTTCCCCTCAACGGATACTGCCCAACCCTCATAAAGCAGTATCCAAACTGTAGAGGATGCACTCCGCCCTCATAAAGAGTGCATCCTTCCCCTCAACGGATACTGCCCAACCCTCATGAAAGCAGTATCCAAACTGTAGAGGATGCACTCCAGCCCTCATAAAGAGTGCATCCTTCCCCTCAACGGATACTGCCCAACCCTCATGAAAGCAGTATCCAAACTGTAGAGGATGCACTCCGCGCCTTAAAAAGAGTGCATCCTTCCCCTCAACGGATACTGCCCAACCCTCATAAAAGCAGTATCCAAACTGTAGAGGATGCACTCTAGCCCTCATAAAGAGTGCATCCTTCCCCTCAAAAGATACTGCCCAACCCTCATAAGGCAAGTATCCAAACTGTAGAGGATGCACTCTAGCCCTCAAAAAGAGTGCATCCTTCCCCTCAACGGATACTGCTCACCCTCATGAAACAGTATCCAAACTGTAGAGGATGCACTCCAGCCCTCAAATAGAGTGCACCCTTCCCCTCAACGGATACTGCCCAACCCTCATGAAACAGTATCCAAACTGTAGAGGATGCACTCCGCCCTCATAAAGAGTGCATCCTTCCCCTCAACGGATACTGCCCAACCC
>NZ_JBHIMX010000008.1:0-10554 GCF_042194435.1 Bartonella sp. LB28NMGDW | reverse complement strand
GTATCCAAACTGTAGAGGATGCACTCCGCCCTCATAAAGAGTGCATCCTTCCCCTCAACGGATACTGCCCAACCCTCGATAAAGCAGTATCCAAACTGTAGAGGATGCACTCCGCGCCTTCAAAAGAGTGCATCCTTCCCCTCAAAGATACTGCCCAACCCTCATGAAAGCAGTATCCAAACTGTAGAGGATGCACTCCGCCCTCAAAAAGAGTGCATCCTTCCCCTCAAAAGATACTGCCCAACCCTCATAAGGCAGTATCCAAACTGTAGAGGATGCACTCCGCCCTCAAAAAGAGTGCATCCTTCCCCTCAACGGATACTGCCCAACCCTCGATAAAACAGTATCCAAACTGTAGAGGATGCACTCCGCCCTCATAAAGAGTGCATCCTTCCCCTCAACGGGTTTTACTCAACTTTCATCGTATTTCATTCTTATGAACCCTCATTTTATGAATCCTTAGTCAAAGGCACAAAAAAGAAGTTTGCTAGCAACTATTGTATCACCCACCTTATGGGATTCCACTTGCCTACAGAGCTTTCAAACTTTTTTACGCCTTCATAAAATCGAATCTGAAAGAATTCATTAAGGCAATTAAGGGTAAATTTTGTCAAAATATAGACAAACTTTATTCTTTTTTATGACTGTTGTATTTTTACTATAGTTATTTAAATCGAATTTATGTATGATACATATCGATATTTATTTATCGAAATAAATATAGGAGAAAAAACTATGAATATCAGATATTTTTTCATAGCGGGGGCAATTACAAGTGGTTTAGCTCTCGCGATTCAAAAATCTGATCGTATAGTCAATAAAGAACCCTCTCCTATTGTTGCACCTTATACTATTGAGAAAACAAATTTACAGTTTGTTAAACAAGTAAGGGACACATCGGATACATTGAATATACTGAGAGTCAGTAATAGAAGCGCCTCAGAACAAGCATCAATAAACGATATATACGAAAAAGGAAAAAGTTTATTGAATGCAATAGCTGGTTTTTTAGGATCAATTATTATATATTTTATACAATTGGTTTCCGCTAGAGTATAAGATACAAAAATTTCTTAAAATAAGGTTATATACATTTTGTGTATATTGTAAAATTTAAATAAAAAGGCCCTTTTAAAATGGGGCCTTTTTTAGTTTAATTTTTCCGATGTTTTAATTTAATTTTTATTGTGTTTTTATTTGTTCAATATCACCGCCTTCAAAAATGACATTTTTTACTTGTCCCACATCTCAAATAATGAGGGCTTTTCCCTTAAGCCCCCCCATAGGCGCTTTAGTCAACGGACTTCCCCATAGCGCTTTAGTCAATGAGGGTCCACAATCCTTTTGTTCTTCTTGTTCTTCCAAAAAATTCTCCTATTTTCAAGAAAATGACCCTGCAACCCCACTTCAATAGGATTCATTTCAAAGCTTGAATGAACAAGGCTCCTAAAAATACGAAAACAACCCATATACCGCGCCCCCCTACAAGCAAAACCATTCTTTGAACTTCCTCGCAATTTCAAACGATAAAGTAAGTCCCAAGCGCTCACTCTAGGCTCTAAATCCCATGGGCTCTTATTCCCTTTAATCAATACTAATCCATAATCGGCTTTTCTTCCACTCAATGCCATCTTCAACACTGCTCCTTAGAGCAATATTTACGGACAACCCATAAAAGAGCACCAAAACACCTCAAAGGTAAAAAAGCTTAACACTACTCAAAAATGACATTTTCTACCCTTCCTCACATCTCAAATAATGAGGACTCTCCTTTTAAGCTCACCCCACAGCGCTTTAGTCGACAGAGCTTCCCTCCATAGGCGCTTTAGTCAATGGACTTCCCCCTCATAGCACTTGAATAAGCGATAATTTATGAGCATTTTCTAACAAAACAAAGGAACCGTCTTTAAGAAGATAGCAGAATTTATAATCAATTTTTCTCCCCTATTCTTGAGGATCAAGCCATTTTCAGTCTATTTTTTAAAATCTTGGCTATTATTCTTGATTTTTCGAGCCCTTTATTTGGCTCTGGTAAGAAAGGTGTGAAAGCGTCTCAATCATGGCGCTTTCACATCTTTTAAATAAGGGTGCTTTCCTTCAACAGGAGAGTACAACACTAATCAATTTTTATATCCATAAATGCAGGTTCACCATCTTTAATATAAGTAATATCAGGAGCATGTTTTACCCCCTCTGCTTCAATCACGAGCTGTTCATCACTCACATCAAATCCTTGTTCCCTTAATTCTTGTTTTTTCTCCTCGACTAATTTTTTATGAAAAGCGCGTTTTTGATTACACGTATTAGGAGATCTCACTCTAAAAAGCTGATAGTCCATGGCTATAGACCACTTCTCAGCAACCCGTTCCAGCAGATCGTAACTGAACTTTGCTTCCCTTTTCACTTCTTGAGCGATCATTAAAGCGCGTTCCAAATGAACTTTTTCAATGGTTTCATCAAAGCCAAGCTTCTCCCCTGCCGTAAAACTTTCGTCATAAGAAGCTAAAGTCTCAACATCACCAAGTAAGGCAAGAGCAGCAAGATGCAGCAAAGCATAAGGTGCAAGCTCTATGTCATCATCCGTTGCCCAAGATAAAGAGTCTTTTTCCCAAGGAGGAATACCATATTGAGAGCGAAACATTTCATGCAAAGAATCACTTTCCATTGTCCATTTTAAAGTTTTATCGAGTGCTTTCTTTAAACGCTGGGCGCTCACTTTTTCTTCAAAAATTTCCAATCCATTGGGTACAAAATTCATAAATACCGTTGGCACAACCCCAGAATTATGAGGATTAATCGTCTGACAAGCCGCCGCAAAAATACCGCTCATAATTAAAAGTCCGCGATCAAAGGGCGAAAATTCTTCCACTCGTTGCTCGTTATAGAGAAACTGCACTTCACGATCTGGTAAAAAGAGGGTTGCCAAATAATCTCCCTTTCCCTCGATTTCCACCGACCATCCCAAGCTTTTTAAAAGCCCCGTTGCACTTTCTATCGTGAGAATTTCATCATCATCATAATCGGCAGAGAACTCTTTTTCCTTTAGTTGCAAACGCCTCTTCTGCACCACGGCTTCATCTTTCCAAAACTGCTGCGTTGCAAGATCATTTTCTTTAAGCACTCTTTCCAGCTCGCCTTTCACTTGGAAATTCATTTTCATCCGTTTAAAGACAGAGGTATAAAGAGCTAAAACAAGCATGATAATGATCATGCAAATAACAATCATCACCCAGAATCCGGGATCTAATAGAAGTACGGCTATAGGATCACTGTTCATTTTTCCCCTCTCAGTCTTTAAAAAAGCCCGTGCGACAGAGAGCTTATGTGCTCTCGCACCGAGATTGCTTCTTCTAGTTTCTGAATATTTTTGTACAACTCACCCGTCACTTTGGTGCGAAGCCATAACATCACCGGAATAAAAATAATAACACAAACCGTTATGATGTCCGTTGTTTTAAAGAGAACGGCATGCACAACATATTGCCACCCTGTCAGCTGCCAATTCAATACACCTGGTATTTCTATAACCATTTTCCACATGATAATGAGAACAGCAATAGCAAAGATAATTTTATAATCCTTTGCTGAGAGCAACACTTGCTGGAGCGAAAAAGAATGCGCTCCTTTATGCGTTTCTTGCTCTGATGCCCAATTTTGCTCCTTCATGTATTCCCCTCTCACTCTTTGAAAAGACCCGTGCGACAGAGAGCTTATTTGCTATCACACAGAGATTGCCTCTTCTCGTTTCTAGATCTTTTTTCCAATTTACGCATTATGATGATGCAAAACCCAAATACCACCGGAATAAAGAAAAGTACACAGGCCATTATGGTTTGCGTCATAATAAAAATAATAATATTCGTGGTACCTTGCTACCCTCTTACCTTCCTCACACCTCAAACAGTGAAGATTTTCAAACCACGCCAATCTGTAACCGATAGCCACAATTCAGCTTTTTTCCCAAAAATTCTCCTATTTTCAAGAAAATGACCCTACATCCCCTACATCATCGGATTTACTTCCAAATCTCTATGAAGCAGACTGAAAAACACAAAATACCATAAATTTTTGTATCAATATCACCATACTAAAACGCTGTTGAGGCTTAGCAAGTGCTTCTTAATTGGCAAAGACTACTTAAAAAGACAAAAAAACATCTCAAAGACAAAAGAGCTTAACACTACTTAAAAATGACATTTTTTACCCTTCCTCACATTTCAAACGATAAAGTAAGTCCCAAGCGCTCACTCTAGGCTCTAAACCCCATGGGCTCTCATGTAATAACGCTTTTATCAATACTAATCCATAATCGGCTTTTCTTTCACTCAATGCCACCCTCAACACTGCTCCTTAGAGCAATATTTACGGACAACCCATGAAAGAGCACCAAAACATATCAGAGGCAAAATGGTATAGAGAGAAATCCCTATAAAGGCTGAATCTCTCATAATTTCTTCATTATTTTTCCCTCTCATGACTTCTCAAACGCTGTATCCTGTTCTTGCAAGACGTTTTTCAGTTCTTTTCTTAAGCAGCAATACGTTCTCACCTGCTTAAAGACACCATAATAAAGTTGTAAAATCATCATAGGAATACAAGCAACCCACAGTGTCACGAACAGAAGCACGAGACCGAATATTGTAACAAGAATATCACTCCATTTTTCTCTATCGCCTTTTTTATACCAATCCTTTTGATCGGTTATTTTACCCCGTTGCTGGTTTATTTCTTTCAATTTTTGAGTATTTTTTCTCAACAAAAGCCACAATGTTATGAAGAGTATGTACAGAACTGGAAACAAGACCCAAACACACACTGTAATAACTTGCCAAAACGCACACAGAGAGAGAAAAAGGGGTGTATCCTGCCACCCTGTCAAGTTCTCTTGGCTACCCAAGGATGGGAAAAATAAAATCCTGTTGCACAACTCAATAATGAGCGAGAGGAACCAAATGACAACACACTCTCGCACAGAAAAATAATCTTTCCCAGAAAAATAGCGTAGTTCATTATAAAATGCTAAATAAAATGCTGAATTTTTCCCCTTCATTGCTCTTCCTTTTTTTATGAAAAACGCATTTTTTATCTCATGCCCGCTCTTTTAAGAACCACGAAAAGTGCGATGCATGGCGCTTCCCTTATTTTCAACAAAAAACCCAAACTTTCTAAAAGCGCGGTTGCTCTTCCAAATGATGAAGAGCAGCCTCCTCATTACAAAAGAAAATAGACTCTCTTCTTTGCCTGATGATTTTCCAACCATCCAATCCCCTCTTCTCTATGTCACGAGCTTCTAAACATTGTCTCTTCCCCCTCACGATAGCTACAAAAGCGCCTTGTCACTCTCTTTATCTTACGTTTTAGTAGCCGTCTCATTCTACGATACTTTCTCACCTGCTTAAAGACACCATAATAAAGTTGTAAAATCCCCACGGGAATAGCAGCAAACCACACTGTCACGAACACAAGCACGAAACTGAATATTGTAACAAGAATATCGTCCATTTTCCACTTCACACTTTCTTTATATCGATCCTTTTGATCGGTTATTTTACCCCGTTGCTGATCTATTCCTTTCAATTTCCGAATATTTTTTACCAACAAACGCCGCAATATGAAGCAGAGTATAAACATAACTGGGAACAAGACCCAAACACACACTGTAATAACTTTCCAAAACGCATACAGAGAGAGAAAAAGAGGTGTATCCCACCACCCTGTCAAGTTCTCTTTGCTACCCAAAGATGAGAGAAAGAAAATCCTGTTCCATAGCTCAATAATGAGGGAGAGGAAACAAATGACAACATGCTCTTGCACAGAAAAATAATCTTTCTCGAAAAAATGGCGCAGTCCATTATAAAATGCTGAATTTTTCCCCTTCATTGCTCTTCCTTTTTTTATGAAAAACGCATTTTTTATCTCATGCCCGCTCTTTTAAGAACCACGAAAAGTGCGATGCATAGCGCTTGCCTTATTTTCAACAAAAAACCCAAACTTTCTAAAAGCGCTATTGCTCTTCCAAATGATGAAGAGCAGCCTCCTCATTACAAAAGAAAATAGACTATCCCCTTTGCCTGATGATTTTCCAACCATCCCCTCTTCTCTATGTCACGAGAGCTTCTAAACATTGCCTCTTCCCCCTCACGATAGCTACAACAGTGCCTTGTCACTCTCTTTATCTTACGCGTTTTAGTAGCCGTCTCATTCTACGATACTTTCTCACCTGCTTAAAGACACCATAATAAAGTTCTAAAATCATCATGGGAATACAAGCAACCCACAGTGTCACGCACATAAGCACGAAAGCAAATATCATGACAAGAATATCGTCCATTTTCCAGTTCACACTTTCTTTATACCGATCCTTTTTATCGGTTATTTTACCCCGTTGCTGATCTATTCCTTTCAATTTCCGAATATTTTTTACCAACAAAAACCACAATATGATGCCGAGTATCAACATAACTGGGAACAAGACCAAAACACACACTATAATAACTTTCCAAAACGCATACAAAGAGAGAAAAAGAGGTGTATCCCACCACCCTGTCCGTTCTCCATTGCTACCCAAGGATAGGAGAAAGAAAATCCTGTTCCATAACTCAAGAGAGAAAATGTTGTACTCTTTGCTATCCAAGGATGAGAGAGAGAGAATCCTGTTCCACAGCTCAAGAAAGAAAATCCTGTTCCATAGCTCAATAATGAGGGAGAGGAAACAAATGACAACACGCTCTCGCACAGAAAAAACACTTTTTTCGAAAAAATAGCGCAGTCCATTATAAAATGCTGAATTTTTCCCCTTCATTGCTCTTCCTTTTTTTATGAAAAATACATTTTTTTATCTCATGCCCGCTCTTTTAAGAACCACTAAAAGTGCGATGCATAGCGCTTGCCTTATTTTCAACAAAAAACCCAAACTTTCTAAAAGCGCGGTTGCTCTTCCAAATGATTAAGAGCAGCCTCCTCCTCATTACAAAAGAAAATAGACTCTCTTCTTTGCCTGATGATTTTCCAACCATTCAGCCCCTCTTCTCTATGTCACGAGCTTCCAAACATTGCCTCTTCCCCCTCACGATAGCTACAACAGCGCCTTGTCACTCTCTTTATCTTACGCGTTTTAATGCCCGTCTCACTTTACGATACGTTCTCACCTGCTTGAAAACAAAATAGTAAAATTCTAAAATGAGCATGACAACACCCGCAGGAAAAAAGACGTCTAGCAGAAATATCAACCAAAAGTATACAATAAAAAAACAGCTTATTTTTTCTCTATCCTTTTTTACTGGATTATTTTGTTGATCGGTTGTGTGACCCCGTTGCTGGATAACCTCTTCTAACTGCTGAATCTTTTTTTTCAACAAATACGTTAAGATGAGATAAAGCACCAATAAAACAGGCATCAAGGCAACAACACACACCATGATGACTTCACGCAGCACAAAGAGCGCCAAAAGAGTGCTATCCTGCGATACACTCAACGACCACTTGGATTCTAATGGGATCAAAAGAGCTTTATGACCTATCCCAATAAGGATAGAAATAAGACAAATGATAATATGATCTTTATAAGAACGAGATGATTTTCCAAAAAGAACAGAGCACAGTTTGTTATAAAATGTGGAATTTTCCCCCTTCATTTGCTCTTCCTTTTTATACAACTGTTTGTCCTTGACTTTTATAAGGACACAAACAATCTCTCAAGTAAAATTCCGTCCATTATCGTCAGACAGAATACCCCAGAGAACACTCGTATTGTATATTTATATTGCCAATACTTTTGCCAATACACGTGCTTGTTTTAAAGAAACACCTCTCAACACTTCTAAACCAACGCGCGTACACCCCATTTCATGAACAGCACCCATGAAGGGGATAACAATAGCGCCCTCATGAATATATCCCCCTTACTATAAACTCTATCACCCCTATTGTTTCAATAAAAAGTATAACCCAGCACCATTCACATGCGCCGCCCACCGCATCTACGATACCCATACCCTCCCCTTGCGACAAGCCATACTCGTTCCTCTACGAGATTACCCATTTACCCTAGGCGCGCGCTCTCCTACAACAAAACCTGCCCCTTACAACAAGCCATACCCGCCCGCACCCTACAAACAGCCATACCGCGCACCCTACAACAGCCATATCTAGCTTCGACAACAGCCCTTATCTCTTGAAAAGATAGAAGCATTTTTATTCTTTTATCAATTGTTTTCCGCCCCCCCTGTTTTCCGCCCCCCCCATTTAAGACATGAAAAAAGTCACTTCCATTGATGCGCAAATGATCGCGCAATAAGAGCATTTGAAATGAGAAAATCTTACAACTCTCTTATTCCAATTAAAAAGGATCAATGATCATTATAAATCAAAATATGACGATATCTTCCATTTTTCATTAGGGATCTTGCAAGCCAATAGCTCAGAATATATTCATAAAAACGCTTCTAACACAGTGAGACAGCCACTATTTTTGAGATCACGCGTTTTAATATTAATGAAAGCACTAACATTCTCTTCAAGTTTGAGGTGTTGTTTTGTCAACAATCTTGTTAGCATGGATTGATTCTATAACTATGCGGTATCATCACAATTGCTCTCTATGGACAGCATAATGATCGCTTCATTTTACTCACAATTCTTTATAAGCCTTGCGTTATAGGCTTGTCTGGAAAAGATAAAGGAAAATCCTATTGAATATAGCAATTATTTTGGGGTCTGTGCGTCAACCTTCATTAACACGAACTTTAGCCAGTTATTTAGCAGATTGCCTCATGAAGCGGGGTGCATCACTTCATTGGGTTGATTTGCGTGAACAACCGTTGCCGATAACAGATCCAGATTATCATCAGCAGGTAGAGGCTAATCCAAGTGCTGCGGTTCGTGAGTTTGTAAAAACCATTGCAGCGGCTGATGGCGTTATTCTAGCAAGCCCCGTTTATCAAGGGTCTTATTCGGGTGTTTTTAAAAAATGCTCTTGATAATTTGAGCTATAATGCCTTTTTAAATAAACCTGTTGGGCTTATCTCTCATGGAAGTACCGCCAAAAAATGCGCACAACCGTGTGAACATTTATTGCCGTTGGTGCGCACGCTTTATGGTTATGCACTCCAATGTCAAATCGCCTCTTCCCCCGAAGATTTTTCCTCAGATGATGACGGTCGTACTTGGAAAGTTATCAGTGAAGAGATACAAACACGTTGTGAAAGGCTTGCTGATGAAATGTGTACATTTTTAAAGCACCGTGGTGTGATTTAAAGCAATAAGGGAGGGGACTTGAAAAAAAAGGATGCGCACTATCGTTATCTAGTGGTAGGGGGCACAGGGATGCTTGCGCCTTTGTGTCAGTCACTTGAGCCGCAAGAAGTGATTATTGCTGCACGCTTTCTTTCCCATAAAGTCCAGCTTGAGGCATTGCAAAAACAGCATATGTGTGTGCCATTGAATTATGATTGTGCGGCATCAAAGGCGCAATTTTTAGAAGCTGTGAAGCAATGGCATGATCTAAAATATTGCATATTATGGATTCATTCGTCCGCCCATGCATTTTCTTGCGCATTAATTGAGCAGTTAGCTCTTTTGCCTAAACCGCCATGTATTCTTCATATTTTTGGTTCCAACACGCATGATCAAATGGTCCTCGAATGCGCGCGCAAAAACAAGGTTGATTTTATCCCCATTCAATTAGGACAAAAAACAACCCCAAAAGGTTCACGATGGCTGACTCATCAGGAGATAAGCCAACAGGTACTGGATGCCATAAAAAACCATATGAATAAACAAAACTTATGATCAGTACCTATGCTTTTCAAAGAAGCCATGCCCTTCAATCTCTATCCATACCCGAACACCCTCTTGAATAGCCCATACTCTTTACATCATAGGCTTTGCGAACGAACAATCCCCCTCCCTTACGCCTCTCAAACAGTATCCTTATATCAAAAGCCCCAAAACCAAACGTTTTTTACCCCTGGGCTTATCCCCCTCTGACGGTTTATAAAATTCACACGGACTTATTCTCTTCTCACGCGACTTAGACAGCATAATCTTATAAGGCGTCATAGTATAAAGCTTAAAACAGCAAATTGTGTTTAGAATTTTTTTGTCTATTTTAAAGCTGACCTTTCTCCCCACACCTCCAAGAACGACAGTTTCTACGGAACAATGGTTTCTACGCAACGTAAGGTTCCCACGAAAATCTTCTCTTTCAGCAGTCCAAATTTTAGCGGGTTTGCTTCCCTCTCATAGTCGTCCCGTCATGACTTATACTCGACAAGCTTTTTTAAAGAAATTTCAATGCGCTCCTAAAAAAAACACTTCAACGTACTTCGCACCCTCTTTATCCCAAGCACCCCAAAACCCTCACGGCTCTTCACCAACCACACATCTGCGCCTTTACAGTTCCACGTTTTTACGATTTTGCAAATTCACAGAAAAAAAGCAAACTGCCGATAAACAGCCCCATTGAAACCTATCACCAGCCTATCACAAATCTATCACTGACCTATCACCAGCCTATTACTTGCCACCAGCCCTTTTCACCCAACGCCCTCCATT
>NZ_JBHIMX010000079.1:0-1360 GCF_042194435.1 Bartonella sp. LB28NMGDW | reverse complement strand
GAGCTTAAACAGCGTGATGAAGCAGTAAAAGCGCCGCCTCATAAGAATAAGAAGAGTAAGAAGAAGGGTAAGTGAGGTATAGAATGTCGACATATGTATTGGGATCAGCTGTTATTTGTACGATGTGTAATTTTTATTTATGTTACCTACTCTGGTCTTCTTGTAAACGACAAACAGAGCTTAGAAAAGAACTAGATGAAAAAGATGAAATAATACGTATGAAAGACGGCATGCTCAAAATATTAGCTTCTCCTAATGATGTCTATTCTTCAAAAGGTAGTAAAAATTCTGACCAACATTTTGTTTCAAGAACTTTTTCTGGATGATTTGATGAAGTGTGTTCTATGATAAAGATTACCACACTTTCGATATCTGGTTTTAGGTGGCGAACTGTGAAAGTAAAGCATATTTCTTTATCTCCCTTTAGATTAAAACAATCGCATATATCCTGCGACTTTAAATCTGCTGGAGAAGTGTTGTTAAAAACCATGCACTTTTCATCTACAGGGATTAAACATCCTATAGTAGTAGAAGTAAAATAACTACCTGTAACAAATGCAAATGGACTTTCATGAGGTATCCGAAAATTGTTTACTTTGACTATTCGTTCTGTAGGATTTTTTATGATTACATGTATTTCAATAAGGAGACGTTTATCGATCCTATATGCGTATGGTTTTGCTTGTATAGTAGCTTTTAGCTTTGGACCTAAGTCTCGTATTTGTTTTTCCTCCCATAAAATAGAGACGTGTTCTTTTGCGGTTTCAGATTGGCTTTTTAGATGGTCTAATTGCTCTTCTACATTGCATAAATCTTCTTCTCGAATTTTACTAGCTCTTTGTAAATCTTGTTTTCGGTTTCTATCATTTAGCCATATTCCCAAGAGTGTTAGCACAAATGATGCTATGCTAATTATAATAGCAATAGTATCTTTATCCATTTCTCATACATCCTTCTTTCCTTCATTTTCGGAAAAAAACACTTCTATAAAACACGTTTTGTATGGAGAGGTGCGGTGAATAACACGATTCTTTGTTTTGATCTAGGGACGAAGACGGGGTGGGCGATACGTGGTGCAAGTGGTGACATATTCAGTGGTACCGTGAATTTTCAATCGCGCCGTTTTGAAGGCGGTGGAATGCGTTACTTGCGTTTTAAACAATGGCTATCAGAAATAAAGCAGACAGCAGGTAACATTGACGCGGTTTATTTTGAGGAGGTGAGGCGTCATGTTGGAACCGATGCAGCGCATGTTTACGGTGGTTTGTTAGCAACGTTAACGGCGTGGTGTGAACAGCATCAGATACCGTATGAGGGGATACCAGTAAGTACGATTAAGAAAGCGACGACAGGCAAGGGG
>NZ_JBHIMX010000078.1:0-1365 GCF_042194435.1 Bartonella sp. LB28NMGDW | reverse complement strand
CCATCTTCACCTGTTACCTGTAAAGGCAACACCTTACCAAGCAACGCTAAATAAGCCGCTGGACATTCTATAGCCTGCTTTTCCAAATAAGAAATCAAACCATCCTTGCCAATTTTATTCCCAGCATTCTCAGCAGCCTTAACCACTGCCTCTTTTAAAATGCGCGTCATTTTATTTGGAACGCCTTTGACACGCCCTTGACCTGCCTTTGGTGGTATACGCTTTTTAATGGGTTTTGGAGCCTGCTCTGTATTTTCTGACGTCATAAAATACGCCCTCCAGATAATAAAAAACCCCGCATTTGCGGGGATTCCAAACTGCACTGTCCCTCGTTTAGATACAATACGACCAAGTACAGTGCTGTCATTAAATACGATTTGCTACACCTTGTCAACACAAAAATAACACATATTGATACATTTGAAAAGAATCGGTTAAACAGCACTTATCAATAATTAAGGGTTCAAAATAATGAAATCATTATCCATAACACGCATCATAACATTTATAGCTTTCTTTTCTATATCAGCGCTACCTGCATCAGCGTCATTTGGATTTATAGACAAATTGACGCGTATGTTTACAAGTGTAGATACTATAGAGAAGTATAATCAACTTTACAATAAATACGTAAGTGAATCATATATTGGCTCTATGCATTCTGAAAAGGTACGCAAAGCAGAAGAACTTTCACTCAGAAATGGCGGAGAATATTCATTTTTTAACAAGGAAGATATATTGTATCGTCACATATCAGTTGTTGGTTGTGCATCCATTGTGAGTTTATTGCGGGGTGATTATAATAAGGAGATGTCGCAAATGGATCTACCCAATGTAATAAAGCGTTTACGCGATGAATATGATTGGAGTGAAAGCGATTTTATGTGGGCATACGACGTGGTCAATGATAACGAGGATCCAATGATTTATTATGCAAAAAAATTTCTTAAGCGTTACGATTTCAGAAAAGAACAAGTAGATAACATAGTATCTCACGTGAAAACAAATGATCATAAATGGTTAAAGGAACTCAGTGAACATTGCGGAAACTTACGAAGGATATACTATATAATGAAACCGTAATAGAGCTTGTCATTTACGATCAAAATGTTTCTGAAGCACATTAAGAGCAACACGTAATGAATTCACAAGATGTGGTAATATCTGATCTTCTATAACGAGGTACTGTAGTGCTGCATAAAGATTATACTGTCTATAGAGGCATTGTGCTTCTTTAAGTGCCTCTTGCATGTTGATAAACTGCTCTGTTGCAAATGCTACCCATTTATCTCTTGCTTTATCATCAGATGATGACGGCATTTCGTCATAAATCGCATTAGGCAAGCCCTTTGCACAAAGGTAATT
>NZ_JBHIMX010000077.1:0-1378 GCF_042194435.1 Bartonella sp. LB28NMGDW | reverse complement strand
GCACCACGCGGTAAAGTCCCGATTTTGCGCGTCAAATGCTTATCTTTATGCGAGATATTCAAACGCAAAAAACTGACCTGATGTGTATGAAGATCTCTGCCGTGTAAGTGTCCTGTTACGCCATCTACCATGTCCTATTTCCTTTCCTCATCACTCAACTTCACCGCTGTAGGTGGGGATAACTATCGTTCCAAAATCTTGGGCTCCTTGTGCTCTTCCGGGCATTTGGAAACGCGTTTTCTTCATGCCCATAATTGTATGCACTCCAAAACCGTATTCGCGTTTGTAGTCGAAGGTTTCTTCTTCAATTTTATAGCGGGTCTTACCGTAACTCTTACCAAATGCCATAACGACACTTTGCGCTCCAAGCAAAACAGCACGGCGCACACCTGCAAGACGTGTACTATCCGTGGATTTAACACCATTGGTGACATGCTCTGATTCACGTAAAATCACACCGTTGTACATGCCTAGAGAACCATCAAAGATTGGGTTTTTGGAACGCGAACCGGTATAAGCAGCTTTCTGAATATCAAGCCATTGACCCGTCTCTGTATTAGTGCGCAATTGTGTCACCTGAATGGGATGCAAATACAACACATAAACACTCTCGCCATTCACGCGAACCGGTCTAATTTTAGGATTCGCTAGCTTAGCGCACTGAACCGCTTCATCTATCAATTTAAGATTAAAGCTGTGTTTGGCTTTTTCTGTAAGCTCTTCATCCTTGGTTTTTGCTTCTGGTCGTACAATGCGCTTACTGCTTGGAGCTAACGGTGCATTAAAGCCCCAAAAAAGAGGATCAAGATCAACCGGTTCTCCCTCAAAATTGAGCCTGTTAGCGGTATAACCGCAAGCATGAACGAAAAACATCAAACTCAAACGGTCCGCATACCAATCTGATAAACTGTTTTTGGCTTCTTCGCGCAAATTAAACAATGTGCGCTGATTATCAATAGTGCCTTCATTGGCAATTCTTGTTCCATGATAAAGTTCATTGATATACAGTTTATCATGAAGGAATTGGAGTGCCTCTTCATTGCCTTCAAGGGTTTCGCCCTCACTCACACCACGTCCTGATAACTGAGCTCGCAGACTAAATGTTACACAATCCCCTTTGCCTTTTTGCGTCTCTGTTTTCACCTGAATAATGCTATTGGAATCCTGCCCCATCAAAGGAGCAATAGGAGTTGCTTTGGAGACCTCCGCATCAAGTATTCTCGCCCATGTTTTTAACGCATGGGGATCATTAATCCCTATATGTGTTGTTGCCATTTATTTCACCTTTCTTTGCTATAAAAAAACCGGCTTAAAGCCGGACCACCAACCCGCACCAAAGGCGGCTTATTCTCTAAAAGTCTTTCACTTAATCTTCATC
>NZ_JBHIMX010000076.1:0-1391 GCF_042194435.1 Bartonella sp. LB28NMGDW | reverse complement strand
ACTGTTTTAAATGGGCGAAGGCATTCTCTATCACCTCCATGAGACGAGCAAAATTAAGAATCCATTTTCTAAAGAATTTCGCGCGTCTCAGAGTATGTTTAGAGTCGGATATTTGGTTTTTGTGTAAAAATACTTACTAATGCATCCATAATACGTGAAAAATCAAGCGCTAATAAGAGTATAATGAGTACAATCCATTTCGTATAACGCGACATCACTTTTACACTTTTGTAGGTCATGATGATTTCTTGAAGGATTTCTTTTTCTGCTTCCGTAAGCTCTGTATCGTGTTGTGTTTTTTTTCTAGCCATGTTTCCACCCACACACACGTTCGCCCTGCTTGTTATGCTTTAAGATCTCTCTTGCTAAATTGGAACTGATGGCGTTCAGATCTTGCTTATCTAAATAAATTGGCAACCAGCCAACACAAGAAGAAGCATATTTATTTGTCGTGCAACCAGTCAGAGAGAGCAGCACGCACATCAGCATCACTTTTTTGATTAATTTCATTTTCCACCTCCAGACGTGTTGTGGCTGCTTTTAAAGCTTTTTCTGTTTGCTTTTGTTGCTCTGCTTTTTTCCCAAGAGTAAAAGCTCTTGCTAAAATCATAAAAAAAGCGGCTAAAACCGCGCCTGTTAGCATCAGATTTCTTTTCATCCATAAGATCATAGACGATGCTCCTGAAAGCGTTTAGCAACAAAGAAAATACCAGCACATGCGGCTAAAATCATAATGGTGGCCAAAGCCCATTGGATTGGTCCATTTCCTGCTAATAAGCCTCCAAGCCCAGAAAAAGAACCAATAATCGGTGCAAGGGCTTCGGCTTTGAAAACCCCCGTTGGTGCTTGCGTTTCTACTGTTTGATAATTGGAGGAAACATAAGCCCCTTTTGCCCATAAGCCTGTTTCTGCCGCACGCCGGTGTGCGAGACCTTCAAGACGCTTCCCGCCTGCTTTGGTCCATTTCTGTAGCTCTGCAGGGACAGCTTCATATTCACCTTGATTGAGCTTTTTTAACAGTGTCGAGTTACAAAAGGCTGTTGTTCCTACATTATAGCAAAAGGAGACTAACGCCGCAAATTGTTCATCAGTTAATGAAATTGCAACAGCGTGTTCAACGGCATTTTCAAATTGTCTTAAGTCTTGGCAAAGAAGTTCTTCTGCTTGCTTTTCAGTGATTGTCATGCCTTCGTAAATAAAAGGCTTTCCAGCACTGTTTGTATGTCCATAACCTATTGTCCACACTCCAATGGCATCTTTATAGGCGTTCAAACGCAAACCTTCCCATTGTTTGATAAGTGCTAGTCCTTCTGATGATATTTTTCGCATATGATTCTCCATAAAAAAAGCCCCGCAAAAGCAGAGCTGGATTAAAAAATTGACATCTTTCC
>NZ_JBHIMX010000075.1:0-1399 GCF_042194435.1 Bartonella sp. LB28NMGDW | reverse complement strand
TCACGAAGTTCTCCAGTACTTAAATCGGGCGCTTTGTAATACCTCTCGCTTTCAAACCAACGGCATTCAACAAGTGTAATCATCCGTCGACCGTTTTCAACATCAATGCCCTTCTCATCATTATAAGCTTCAAGATCATTATGATGAATGCCCTCATAAGCAATCCCATCACGAGCCCAATCTGCACTCAGTTCACTCCAATGGGCTTTGGGAAACATCTGCTTGGCTACTTCCAAAGGCTTGCGGTCCACATACCACAAACGTTGCGCATCGGTTAAGTTCGGTTGCACCGCTGCACTGTCCCAAACCATCTTTAACGGGTCTAAACGCGTAATGACCGGTTCACCATCAAAGCTGTTTTCATAATCAAGTCGCGTATCGGTCCAGCCCATGCCACAAATAACCGCATCTTGGAAAGCATCACTATCAGCATATTCTGCATGCGCCATGTCCCGAAACCATTCTGCCGCACCAGTAAGCAATTCACTTGGCAATGCCTTGCCTACTTGACGGGGAATGAATTGCACTTCGCGCTTGTTATTTCTCTCTGACCCCACAACAGCATTCACAAGCGGAGCAATACGATTAAAGGTCATAACGGGGCGGCGTTGCTCTTTTAACGCCGCTAAATCAGCCTCATTCCACTGATCACCATTGTAAAAACGAAAATCCTCCCGTGCATGTTCACGCCATTTATTCACATGCTCCACATCTTCTTTGTACCAACTCACAAGCTTGCGAAATAAGCCTTCTGTCGACAAATCTGATGCGTTACTTTCTTTATCTAAATGCTCTTCATCATACATCATTCTGCCATCCATGAGGTACTCTCATATTCCGTTCTGCCGCTATAAGCTGGTCGCTTTTGTATCGTCGGAGGTTCTTCATAAGCCACGCACATCAATCCAAAGGCATCTGCCCCATGACTGGACCAATCGTGCTCTGCTCCCAAGCCAATATTGCGCTTCTCATCCCATTTCTCGTGATACCAGTTCAGTGCTTTGCGCCCTGCTACGGTCGTCTCTTCATTGAACCAAACAGAAGGCAAAATACGTCGCACTGCCTCTATTCGCATTTTGACAGCACCAGCCCCTTGATTGGGAATGACCTGCGTTTCAAAACCCGCATCATTTAAAGCACTCTCAAAACTCACATTGTGCACACGGTCTCTGGTCGCCCCATCATGGGGAAGAACCATCAACGCCTTCTCATAACCGTTTTGACGCAACCAGCCTATATGCTCCGATAATGGTTGTCCTTGTGCTTCGTAATAATCAAGCACTCTGATCTCTCTGCCAACAAATTGCGCTATCCATATCGCTGTGGCATCTGCCTTGGCGCCCGTGCCCCCAATATCCCAAAAGGCGCGTATCTGCATTAAAGGATCACGAGCAACACG
>NZ_JBHIMX010000074.1:0-1407 GCF_042194435.1 Bartonella sp. LB28NMGDW | reverse complement strand
TTCAAGCGAAAAAAACTCACTTGTTGCGTAACCAAGTTTCTCCCTTGTAGGGGTTGTGGTAATCCTTCTGCCATGTTTTATTTCCTTTCTTTGAAAATTAAGAAGGCTTTTCGCCTGTGCAAGTTGAAACAACAACGGTTCCGAAATCTTGCGCATTTTGTCCTCTTCCAGGCATTTGGAAACGTGTTTTCTTCATGCCTATGATTGTCTTAGCTGCAACACCATATACCCGTTGATAATCATCAAGCTCTTCAACCAATTTATAGCGCGTCTCTTGATTTTCTGCTCCAAAGGCAAGCATCGCACTCTGTGCACCCAGTAATACAGCACGGCGGACATTTTCTTCAACACTACCATCGGATTTAACACCATGGGTTACATGTTCGGATTCTCGTAAAATCACACCATTATACATGCCTAGTGAACCATCAAAAATCGGGTTCTTCGCGCGCGAACCTGAATAAACTGCCTTTTGTATATCAAGCCATTGACCAGTATCTGTATTGGTACGCAATTGCATAACTTGTATGGGATGAAGATACATCACGTAGACATTGGAACCACCAACCCGTACTGGTCTGATTTTGGGGTTAGCCAACTTTGCAACTTTAACAGCTTCATCTATGAGCTTAAGACTAAAACCGTGTTTTGCCAGCTCTTTTACGTCTTCATCCTTAGTTTTACCATCTGGTCGCACAATGCGCTTACTGCTTGGTGTCAATGGTGCATTAAAACCATAATACAATTCATCAAGTTCAACTTCACGTCCTTCAAACTTTATTGTAGGCGCTGTATATCCACAAACTTGAAGAAAAAACATCAAACTCAAACGGTCTGCAAACCAATCAACCAATGCCTTATGTGCTTCGTCGCGTAAACTAAACAAAATACGTTGTTGATCAATCGTACCTTTATTTTTTGTTGAAACAGCGTTATTAAGTTCATTGATATATAATTTATCATGGAGAAATTGGAGGGCTTCTTCATTGCCTTTAAGCGTTTCACCCTCGCTTACACCACGCCCCATAATCTGTGCTCGTAAGCTAAACGTAACACAATCTCCGCCTTCTTTCCTAAGTTCATTCTTGACTTGAATGATACTATTGGAGCCTTCTCCCATTAATGGTTCAATATCAAGCGCTTTAGACGCTTCATAATTTAATCTCTTTGACCAAGCTTGCACTGCTTGTGCATCATTAATAGGTATACGTGTTATTGCCATTGATTTCACCTTTCTTTGCTGTAAAAAAACCGGCTTTAAGCCGGTGAAAAACCCACATCAAAGCGGATTATATTATGCGCCTAGACTATACTCAGCCATCGCGCCCCATTAACTTATCAAAAATGATTTGATTTTTAGGATTGCTATACCATTCTCCAAATTCTTTATCAGACATATCACAAATG
>NZ_JBHIMX010000073.1:0-1416 GCF_042194435.1 Bartonella sp. LB28NMGDW | reverse complement strand
ACGCCACATCGCTTGAGGGGATCGTTCATAATCGCGTAGATATGATCAATGATTTATCGGATGAAGGATTGGGATACTGGGACAAAGTGCGCGAAGTCGCAAATGTTAAAGAGCATCCAGTAGGTGAGATTGCGCATGATGAAAATGGCAAAGTACTCTATTTAACCGATGAAAATGGAGAGTATATAAAAGGCAGTGATGGAAAACCAATAATTCTGTATCGCTATTTAAAACCAGAGGAAGAAAAGCATTTACAAGCTGGTTCTGATGGCAACAGGCGTATGTTCTATAATGGTATTTTTAACACACCAGATGAGGCTGCCTATCGTGCTGTCCAATTAGCTGATAATGCGCATGAACCCCTTTATTTTACATACCACCCACAAGCTAAAGACAGGCTCGTAGAGTATGGGGTAGCAATTTATGAGTATTTTGGGGGATGGAGTAATTCGGCCAAGAAATTCCAAGATTTTACCTCTCGTTATGGTAATGACAAGGCTATTGTTAGTGCGCATAGTCGTGGTAGCTTAACAGTAGGCAATGGACTGCGTGACTTTGAAAAGCGCGGCATTCACGGTATAGCAGAAAAAACAGATATCTATCTTTTTGGACCAGCGGATCATGCTCAATCGATAGCGAATGCATTATATGTCGTAAGCGATGGCAAAAATGATCATGTTTACTTACAAAGCCATGCATCTGACCCCATTAGCACGTTGTTTGGTTACAATGCACCTACTTTTTATAAAGTACCTTTAAATCTAGATGTTTCACTTTTGGAGAAAGGTATAAAAAATCCTTTATATATGACGCTGTTTGTAGGAACCAGTTTATTGACTACAGCAACCTCTCCATTGATAGAGGGAGGGAGGGCGTTAGGCGGGTATGATCCTAGTCCCCATAATTGTTATGGTGATGCAAGTAAAGCGTGTATAACTAATTATGGAATACCGCCTACTAAACAAATTAATTCAACTTATTCAATTTTAGAGCATTTATGGAAGAAAAAATGAGACAAATTTTGAAATTATTGAGTGGTATAGTCCTATTAAGTGTAGCTGGATGTGACATTGAAAACATTGATAAGCCTCCTCCAGAGTATGTGAGTATGTGGGAGAAGGTAGGTGCAGATTCTACTGAAGTAGGAAAAGCCTTGTTAGAATGCGGAATGCCAAGCATTTTTGATATTGATTCAGAAAACAGAAAGCTTAGTATTAATGAGGATGCAACAATTTATGCTTGCATGGTTCAATCAGGATTCCATTATAAAGGGAGAGGAAACTGGTGTTATACATTTAGAGAAGAAAACCTTCCCATTTGTCAGCCTGGTGCTGTCATTCCGAAGAGAAGTGTCGAAAAGCGCTTAAACAGCCCGTTTTGTAAAAGAAGTCCAGTACAACCTGAATGCAAGCCTTA
>NZ_JBHIMX010000072.1:0-1627 GCF_042194435.1 Bartonella sp. LB28NMGDW | reverse complement strand
GCTCAAGACAATATTCCCCTTGGCACCAATATGGTTGTTTAAAGCGGTGATTTGATTGGTTTCAATGGTTAGATCGCCAAGGGAAGAAACCCCTGTTTGATCATTGTCTTGCATGCGGCTTAGATCAATTGTTGCTGCTTGGATCTCTAAAAGATCACCAGCGGCTATCCGCCCATTCCCCGCCTCAAGCTTTGCTGCCTGTAAATGCAAAGAACCCGTCGCTGACTGTTGACCATCACTTCCAATACCGCTTGCTATAAGAGCATGAGACTGGAGTTTGATCAGATCGGCATGCACATCAACAGCACCGCTTGCCGCAACGCGAGCTTGCTCAGCCAGTTCAACATGTTTCAAAGCCTTCAGTTCAACCGCTTCTTCTGAAAAAAGCAGATCTTTCACGTGCACACTATCGTGGTGCGAATGAGCCTTCACCGCACCTTTGGCACGTGCTTTGGCAATCACCAGCTTGCCATCACTTGTCAATCTCATGGCGCCTGCATTGGCAACCATATCTCCTCGCATCTTAACGCCGGCGCCTTTATCATTGGCAATCACGCGGATCTGCCCCGCGTACATTCCACCAAACTCACTGGAATCAATCGCCAATTCTGGCTCTTTGCCATCAGAGCCAAGAGAAGTTGCTTCGCGCTTGTCATAATCAAAATGATTGTGACCAGCGATAACAGCCAAATCTCCTTTGACCTGTATGGGACCTCCGATACTGATCTTGCGCGAAACAAGATCAAAAATATCTAATGCACTCCCATCAGCTCCACGAGAGCCTATGGTGATATCACCACCCTCAACACGCAACCCACTCAAAGCCCCATCGGCTCCAATAATCGGTTGTCCGGTCGATAAAGTCACCCGTGGTGTATTGATAAAGCCACAACCGTTACAGGTAATCCCATTGGGGTTGGCGATAATAACATCCGCCATATGCCCGTGGACTTCGCTCACGCCTTCAAGACGCGAGCGATTGGCACTCACCACTTCATTAAGGATAACCTTTGCTGCACCGCTATAACGCAAATTGCCGTTGCCTGGCACCAATCCCCCAAGCTGTGAACGCGAGACTTCCTCAGTCGAATTGTTCAAAATCACGCCATGGGTATCAACATTGAAACTGTCATATTTGTTATGAGAAAGACCCTGTCCATTGGGGCGCACAATATCAATCAGCGGCACATCATTGCCGGCTTTCCCCACCGTGGGGCGGAAAACAGAGCCAACCCCATCAGCTGCTTTAATCCCTTGGCTCTCTTGTGCAACAGGACTTCGCGCTCCAAGCGCTTGTGCTTGCAACAACAAAGGCTGAAAAGCTAAGCAAAAACTTAAAACAAGTGAAAGCCCCTTATGGATCCCTCGCTGCAAAACACAAAGAACGCGCTTTCCTCGCTTGTATCCATATCCCAATTTATGCTTTTGATTTTTCAATCTCCGCATCTTCAGCTCCTCATAAAATTCTTTATCTCTTTAAAAAAAACAACCCATATGGGTGTAAACAGCGCAGCGATATTTTTTACCGCCCCTTTGCTCTAAAATCTCAATAATGCCCGTACTTGAAATAACCCTGTCGAATTTCCCTTTTCTCGCACTGTCGATTGGGTTAAAATATTCGAATAAG
>NZ_JBHIMX010000071.1:0-1680 GCF_042194435.1 Bartonella sp. LB28NMGDW | reverse complement strand
TCAGTCATGAAATCGTATTTAAAAGGATCCGAAAAAACAGCAAAGTAGTGAAATTTTCTGATGATTTTGAGAATAGACATGCGTTTAAATTGACAGAAAGGCACCGTACAGAGCGATTTAAAGATTTTGTGATAAAAACCACATTGAAATTAAAAACGCTTCTGTACGGTCCATTTTGATGCAAATAAACCCATTGGTAAAGTTATGGATTTAGATAGGGGATATTAAACCAGATGTTTTTAAAAAAACGTAAACAGAAAGGGCAAAAAAAGTGGGTTGCAACGGCGGTGGGGCATGCACCATGGGGATTAGGGGTAGCAGAGTATTTTTATAACCTTTACGAATATGATGATGGCACAAGAGAATACGAAGAATTTGACGGTGGTCAGTATCATGAGATGCCTTGTAAAGTTGATTACAGTACCAAGGCGCAAGTGAAAGCTTGGATATATGGGGGTGATTTGCCAAGAAGCGTATTGAGTTGCGAAGCATTGATAGACGAGGTGAATAGGGAAATCAAAAAACGTACAGTGAAAGCAGTGAAAACTTATGATGATATAGACAGTGAACTAGAGAAAGCACTTGGTATTCAATTAGGTAGGTATCAAAATGAAAAAAAAGTGAAAAAAATAAAAAATACGTATTGACATTAAGGAAAGGTTCGTTTAGAAAGGCGTCAAGTGCTTAACAACACTTAGCGATAAGCGGATAAACCACGATAAGGTTTTTCCCATTCTTTAAAATACTGACTGTCTTTTATGTTCTGATTAGCATATAATGATTATGTCGGGTGTGGTCACACCATACAATACTCTTTATGAGAAAAGTGTGACGACGGACTTATCGCCGTGTTTGTTAGCACCCGACGCCCTTATGGGGTGTTAATAACAAACCTTTTTTACGATAAGGATTACTAGCATGAACGCTACAGTTAAAAATCAAAAAACATCTCCAAAATATCAACTCACCAATCAAACAATTCTTCGTGAGGGTAAAAAACTTTATCGCATTAAGGCGTTAAGAGATTTTGGTGATGTTAAAGCTGGTCAACTTGGTGGCTATATTGAATCTGAAGAAAATCTTTCCCATGATGGTAATTGCTGGGTTGGTGATCAGGCCATTGTTGTGAGCCCTGGTCGTGTTTACGAAAATGCGCAGGTTTATGGCAATGCAGGTGTTGGTGGTTTTGTATATGGTAATGCTCGCGTCTACGATTCAGCAAAGGTTTTTGCCAATGCCCATGTGTATGATAATGCCCATGTTTTCGATAGTGCAAAAATTGTAAGTAAAGTGCATGTTTATGAAAATGCCAATGCATGTGGCATGGCTATTGTTACTAAGAATATTTGTGGTGACACAATGAATAATGTTTATACAGAACGCCTTTCTCCTTATGGTGAAATTTGCTTTGTTATGTGTCGTGCTCATAGGAAAACAGCTTAAATAACGGCGCGGGCGCGGCGGGGGCGCCTCCTTATAACCATTTCACTTAAAATTTGTTTGAATATTAGATTAGGAGTTACCTATGACCACTACAACTGTATCTAAAAAATATGAATTTACTAATGAAAACTTCACTTTTGATGGTCTTACTTTACACCGCATACGTGCTCTAAGAGATTTTGATGATGTTAAGGCGGGGGACCTCGGCGGTTTTATTGAAAATGAAAGTAACTTATC
>NZ_JBHIMX010000070.1:0-1692 GCF_042194435.1 Bartonella sp. LB28NMGDW | reverse complement strand
CGAAGTTTTTAGGTGGTGGTACAGCTTTTACAAATGGTGCTTTCACGGGACCCACCTATAAATTATCTAAGATTTCTGAAGCAGGAGAGGTAACACAGACTGATTTTACCGATGTTGGTACAGCTTTTGAAGGCATTGATACGAGTATCAAGAATGTGAATCAGCGGATCAAAGATGTGACACAAGGTGTTGCACAAGATTCTTTATCATGGAACAAAGATGAAAATGCCTTTACTGCAAAACATGGAGAAAAAGAAGATGAGAAAACAAACAGCAAGATCACGTTTCTTAAGGATGGTGAGCTCTCAAAAAAATCAACGGATGCGGTGAATGGTTCACAGCTCCATTCTACGAACACAGCCCTTGCTAAATATTTTGGTGGCGATACTAAGTATGAGGAAGGCAAATGGACAAAACCTGATTTCAAAGTTGCGCAATTTGATGCTGATGGCACAGAAGGTGACAAGAATACTTATCACAATGTTGCTGATGCTTTTGAAGGTGTTAACAGTACTTTCACCACTCTGAATAAAGAGATTGTCGATGTAAGAGACAGTATCCTTGTTAAGGAAGAAGAAGAGGTTACTTTAGCGCGTAGTCTCCGTTCGGGGGGAGCGACTATTATCACCATTGGTAAGGGATCAGGCGGCACTAAACTCAGTGTTTTAAACAAAGACGGTGCTAATCGGACCATTTCTGGTGTGAGTGATGGATCACTT
Organism: Bartonella sp. LB28NMGDW; assembly: GCF_042194435.1. Taxonomy (NCBI): domain Bacteria; kingdom Pseudomonadati; phylum Pseudomonadota; class Alphaproteobacteria; order Hyphomicrobiales; family Bartonellaceae; genus Bartonella; species Bartonella sp. LB28NMGDW. The sequence goes on along the minus strand of NZ_JBHIMX010000070.1, from coordinate 973 downwards.
TCAGGAACCTCGACAGATGCGGTTAATGGCTCACAGCTTTTTACCACCAATGAAAATGTTACTAAGGTTGCTGAACATACAGCGAAATATTTTGGTGGTGATGCTAAGTATAAGGATGGTGAATGGACAGATCCCACTTTCAAGGTTAAGACCGTTAAGGAAGATGGCACTGCAGAAGATAAAAGCTATACTGATGTAGCTTCTGCCTTTGAGGGTGTAGGTACTTCTATTACAAATGTAAAAAAAGAGATTAACAAGGTTGTAGGTGATAACCTAGTTAAACAGGATACAGACAGCAAGACTATCAAGATTGGTGCGGAGACGGAAGGCGCTACAATCAATATTGCAAATAAGAGTGGTGCTGATCGTGTTATTTCCGGTGTGAAGGAAGCGGCCAATGACAATGAAGCGGTTAATAAAGGCCAACTTGATAAGGGTTTAAAAGACCTTTCTGATAATCTTCAGTCTGATGAATCAGCAGTTGTTCATTATGATAAAAATACAGATAAAGAAAACACCATTAATTATGAAAGTGTGACGTTGGGGAAAGGTAAAGATGCTAAGCCCGTTGCTCTTCATAATGTAGCTGTTGGCAGTATTACAAAGGATTCACGTGATGCCATTAATGGTGGACAAATTCATACCCTCTCTGAAGATGTTGCGAAGTTTTTAGGTGGTGGTACAACCTTTACAGATGGTGCTTTCACGGGACCCACCTATAAATTATCTAAGATTTCTAAAGACGGTAATGAAGAAGAAGCTGAATTTAAAGATGTTGGTACAGCTTTTGAAGGCATTGATACGAGTATCAAGAATGTGAATCAGCGGATCAAGGATGTGACACAAGGTGTTGCAGAGGATTCGTTGTCATGGAGCAAAGATTCAAATGCCTTTAGTGCGCAGCATGGAGAAGGAGAGAAAAAAGGCAACAGCAAGATCACGTTTCTTAAGGATGGTGAACTCTCAGAAAGCT
>NZ_JBHIMX010000007.1:0-99544 GCF_042194435.1 Bartonella sp. LB28NMGDW | reverse complement strand
AGACGTGTTAGACAGAAGCTTCTTGATACGACGATCTTAAATTTATCATGGGATCGGGTTGTCGAGCTTTTTGATGCACCCGACAGTTTATTTTACCTAGACCCGCCTTATCTTGTGAAGAAGAAGTGTTACAGCTCTGGGAATTTTGTTGAAGATGATTTTGTGAGTATGGCAAAAGTTCTCAAAAGCATACAAGGTAAATTTGTCTTGAGTCTCAATGATTGTGATGCGGTTCGAGAGATCTTTAAGGATTTTGACTTTTTAGAATTAGAGACCCTTTGGACATCTGGTTTTGCTAAAAAACCACCCCGAAAAGAACTCTTGATTCGCAATAATTGAAGAAAATCATAAAAAGATTTGTTAGAATCAGAAGAAAATATTTCTTCTCTAATAGGACTTTTTATATGGTTACATCTTTTGGTAAAATTTTACGGAAACTTCGGGTTGATCATTCAGAACGCCTCTTAGATATGGCTAAGAAATTAGACATATCTGTATCATTTTTATCTGCTGTAGAAATTGGCAAAAAATCTGTTCCTGTAGAACTGGAGGAAAAGATCATAGAGCTTTATGGTTTAGATAAAGCAATGGCTTCTCTCTTAAAAAAAGAAGCCTATTCTTGTCGAAAAAGCATCATAATAAAACCTTCTACTCCGTTGCAACGTGAAACTGTTGTTGCGTTTATGAGACTTTTAGATGGCTTACATCAAGAAGCGTTAGCAGATTTCAAAGAAACATTAGAAACATTGTGCGAAGCGTGCTTTATAGAGAAATGTTAGAAAATCCTATTCCCTAACTTTTATTTACGCGTCCCTCACTGTAAAAAAGCTGTATAAATACAGCAAGTTATTTTTACATAAAACTTACATGTTATCCGTGAATGGTATAACGGTAAATCCATTGAGCACCACGATCTTTACGCTTCATAAAGGAGTAAGCAGGCGCATATTTGCTAGCTCGTGGGTGTTGCTACAACCCTTGGCATTTGAGACGGTTCATTAGGGGTATTTTTAATCCTTTCTTAATAGTTTTTTATCCAAAAGGGCTCTGCCCGCTTGTAACTTGCAAGAGATATGGTTTTTGTTGCTTCAACATGGAACGGATCTGAAATGAAAGAATCTTACGCTATTCTGGATTCTTATTTAACATGTAAAACAATGAACACTCTTTATAAATCAATGTATTGTCTTATGGTGGAGTTGGTGTGGCATTGAGATTTTAGAGGAAAAATATGCCTTTAAGAATTTATAACAGATAGCAAGTTTTTATAGCAGGTATATTAAATGCAGATCATCTAAAATAAATGGAGCGTCCACAGCGAAGAAGGGGCTAATTTTTTAAAATCCGCATGAATGCTTATTCTGTTGTGCTGTAAAAATATCATCGTTTGAGGTGTGGTGTAAGGTATAAAAACTTTATGCATGGGGTGTTTTGATAAGAGAGTGTAGTGAATATTCAAGAGAGGGCTTTCTTGTATAATTTTGTGAAAGGAACCATATGAAATGTGAAGCCGAGAGGGAGCTGTTTTTGAGAAGTTGGATTGTGTATCAACCAGTTTGAGGAGGGATTTGCATCCTTTGGTGTGTGGGAAGGAAGGCAAGAACAGAGCGTGTAGCACCCTATACTTATGTTTTTAAAGGTTTTAATTTTGATCAGAAATTAATTTTAAAATTGCTTTTTGTTTGACAGATGTAAGAATTCTAAAACTTTTTAAAAGCAAATATTCCTCTTTGCTCGAGGCGATTTCATCATAATGGTACGGGGTATGTTCTTTTTTGATGATATCAGCGTAAAAAAAGGCAATAGGGACATTCAATATATCGGAAATTTCCTTTAAACGTCCTACGCTCACACGGTTTAAGCCTTTTTCATATTTCTGGATTTGTTGGAAAGTGACACCTAAATGATGCCCTAATGTTTTTTGAGACATTTTTAGCATTTTTCGCCTAAAGCGAATTTTTTTTGCCTACAAAAAGATCAATATTAAGATTTTGAGTTTGCATTTTCCCCCTCCGGTTGCGAGCGCCCTCGCATTGGTATTCCGGGAGCTTGAAAACACTGAACCCTAGTCAGCATTTTGCTTTTAGTGCTTGGGGCACCTGGACATAGCAAAATCTCCCGGAATTCCGGGATACCCACACAGTGGGTTTATGTTACGCTAGGGTTTCGGGTTTTCAAGGCCCTATTGGTCGTTGCGTATACGACCAAAACATTTTCTAATTAGTAAAGTAATTTTAGGAGATTGGCAATAAAAATAGTTTTTCTTGAGATGGATAGATTTTTTTAAATGAGAGGTTGTTTGCCTTTCAACTTTTAAAGACTCGCTTACTAAACTCATGTTTTCAGATCCGCTTTTTACAAAGGTAAACCTTGGTTTTTAAGCTCAAGGCACCGCCTATGGTGCTGTTCTTAATCAATAACCAAAATGGCTTGTTTTGATGCGTCTGAGATATCATGATGATAGGGGAAACCTTTTATGAGTAAAGAGCCCTCATGCAAAATAAAATCAAAACAGAATAGATTTGGTTGTTGTATATTCACATGTTTGTTTTGAGAAGATATTTCTCAATGTTAGCGCCCATTTCACGAATGGCGTTTCGTAAAGTGTATAACGTAAAAGCTTCGATGAATGGGATAAAAGCTATATTTCTATCTTTACTGAAAAAAAAGATGCTTGGAGGGCACATACTCTTTGTCAGTTTAAAATATTACGACAGTTTTTACCTTTGAAAAGGAGGATAAAAGCTATTTTTTCTCTCTTCACGTGTTTTTATTTATACGCTCATCCTGCTTATAATGTGCAAGCGAATAGTTTTGATTGATTCAATATCAACAGATTCGAAATGAGAAAAGATATTTTGGTTTCTCATTATGTATGAATAATAAATTATTATTATAAATTAATAATTCTATACTTAGGGAAGCGTTTTTTTAAGGAGTTTTTTTGTTCGTTTTTAAGAATGTGCGTGTTTTAGATAAAAAACTGTATCAACGCAGTTATTGTTAGAATTAAAGTTTTTATGAGAAAAATGAGCATTGTGGAATGATAAGCTTTTGATATAAAGCGTTTTAGAATTTTGCACAACTTAACGATAACTTATTTATTTTATCATTTCTTATGATTGCTATAAGCGATGCAAAGTTGGAATATGGTTTGAGAAAGCAGATGACACAAGTATTATCTTTCGGTAAGTAGTTTTGAAATAAAAGACAGCTTTAAATGATAAATAAAGATAGGTGCACCATGAATGAACTTACCCATATTGAGACTATTATAACGCATTATGATGCTGTTTTTTGTGATGTGTGGGGTGTTGTGCATAACGGTGTACATGCATTTGAACCAGCGTTGAAAGCATTGTATAAAATTCGACAAATGGGAAAAAGTGTTATTTTATTAACCAATTCTCCTCGGCTACGGGAAGATGTTGCTGCTCAATTACAAAGCATGAATGTTCATCGTGACTATTATGATGCCATTATCACTTCAGGGGATGTAACGCGCGATCTCATTCGGACTGCTCCGCGTAAAGTTTTTTTTATTGGTTCACAACGTGATTTGGTGCTGTTTGAAGGGTTAGAGTGTGAATTTGTTGAAGAATGGGAGGCTTCTGTTGTCGTCTGTAGCGGTTTTCTTGAAGATTTTGACGAAGAACCCTCTGCTTATGAGGAGATGTTTCTTCGCATGCGGGCGCGGAATTTACCTTTTATTTGTGCTAATCCTGATGTGATTGTCCATTATGGAAATAAAGAATTTTGGTGCGCTGGTGCATTGGCGCGTCTTTATCAACAATTAGGGGGGGAAGTACGCATTGCTGGAAAACCTCACGCGCCTATTTATGAGTGTGCCTTTGAAAAACTTCAAAACATTCGTGGAATTGTGGAAAAAAGTCAAGTTTTAGCTATCGGTGATGGTCTTTTGACAGATATTAAGGGGGCAGCTCATTTTGGTCTTGATGCCCTTTATATTATGGGGGGGATTCATCATTATGATTATGCGCAAAATGGTGTGGTGGATAAGCAAGCTTTGCATTCTTTTCTTGAACGTCATGGTTATAAACCACAAGCAATCATGTGGGCACTTCAGTAATGGCTAATTTTTTGCGTTTTCAGGGGACTCACATGTTTCCCTCGGCTTGGCGGGGAGCCGTGTTGGCACTTGGAAATTTTGATGGTGTTCATTGCGGACATCAGATGGTGTTGCAAAAAGCGCTTGATTTCGCGCAGATAAAAAAGAAACCAGCAGTTGTTTTAACCTTTGAACCACATCCAAGAAGTTTTTTTCAACGTTCAGCTCCTGTCTATCGTTTGACAGAGGCAGCTGAAAAAGCTGAAATTTTTAAAGTCCTTGGCTTTAATGGCGTGATTGAACAGCCCTTTGATGCGCACTTTGCCACGCTTTCAGCGGATGAATTTATCAAATCGATTTTAAAACAGGTTTTTGATGTTTCAGTTGTGGTGACAGGGGAAAATTTTCAATTTGGTCATCAGAAAAGTGGAAATTCACATCTTCTTTGCCAAAGGGGAAAAAAATATGGATTTGAGGTTGTGCAAGTTCCTTGTGTTTCTCGTCTTCAAGATTCAAAACAGTTGATTATTTCCTCTAGTTTTATTCGACAGCTTCTCTCACAAGGGAACGTAGAAAAAGCGGCTCATTTGTTAGGGTATCACTATCGGGTATGCTCCAATATTATTCAAGGCGATAAACTTGGACGTCTTTTGGGATTTCCTACCGCTAATCAAATGTTGCCTTCCCAAGTTCGCTTGGCTCATGGTGTTTATGCGGTGCGTTTACGTCGTGCGAACGGTGTTTTGTATGATGGTGTTGCAAGCTTTGGTTGTCGTCCAACGGTTGTTAAAGATGGCGCGCCACTTTTGGAAACCTATTTGTTTGACTTTAATGACGACCTTTATGGGGAAAGCTGTACCGTTTCTTTTTTGCAGTTTTTGCGAGGACAAGAAAAATTTGATGGGCTTGAACCCTTGATTGCACAAATGCACCGTGATGAAAAAAAAGCAAAAGAAATTCTAAAGACAGCACAACCATTATCAAAGTTGGATAGGCTGCTTACTTTTAAAAATATGCCCTAAACTTATCTGAAAAAGAGAGAAGAGCCGTAAAAATAGCACTTAAAGTGATTATAATCACAAAGATATATTCCAAAACATCGTGGAATATATGTTTTTTCCGTTGTTGAGAGGAAGAATCGAATATCTGAATATCTGATTTTGGCATTATCTTTTTCAAAATTCATTTTATGGCTTTTCTTGTCATTCAAAAGTTTACTGCTTGTTTCTTTCTGATCGGTTAAAACCCATCATAAAAGATGCAGTAAAGAATAAGCCCCAGCCTATTTGGCAATAATAGACGTGAAGAGGGAGAAAGGCTGTTTTTTAAATTTCTTGCGATTTTAAGCTTATAGTTTGATAAAATTTAATCGATGACTCTTTTATAATGATATTGGGCTTATCTAAAACCTTACGTATGTGATGTTTGATATCATATGATGAATATTTAAAAAAGTTCGTTTGTTGAGTCTTGTGAAGTAGAGCGGTGGACAGCAGCTGTTTTGTGCTAACCAATTACGTAAATGAGAATGAAGCTGATGTAAAATGCTTTAAGTCTTGTTTCTCTCGTATGTTGTGACAGGAAATTCACATTAAGGAGACTACGATTGATTGCAGATAAAAAGAAATCATTGCGAGAAAGCAGGTGTACTTGTTTCAAAATTTCTAATGCTTTTGATGATAAAGGTACAACTTTGTTGTCCTAATACGTAAATGTTTCAAATTCTCAAGCAACGAATTGTCCATATATCTCCTTTGTCTTTCACAAATATAACACCTATAATGTAGCGGGAAGGCAGTCTTGTAAGGATATGAAAACGCAACGCCAATAATGTATTGTTGTTTTTTGAATAGGATCAAGCCCCATAGGTAAAATAAAATGCTGGAATATACTTGTTTTGCTAATTTACGCGCTTGTTTTAAAGAAATATCTCTCAACGCTTCCATATCCATTTTCACGATGGCACTCATGAATGGTATCTTGCAAGCGCCGTTGAGCGCTATCATCTTTATGCCTAATAAAATAGCAATCCGGTATCATCCGTTAATTGACAAGCCTTCAGTGTTGTACAGCCTTGGCTATTTGAAAGCGTTTATGAGAGGGATTTTTTCTTAACTCGTTTTATTTCACACGAACTCTTCCTGCTTGTGACATACAAGAAATACGCTTTTGATTGATTCACTATAAATAGACTTAAAATGAGATAATCTTACGGTATTAGGGTTTCTCACTCAACGTGAAAAATAATTAATTGTTATAAATCAATGTGTTGAAATTAACCATAGATTATAGCTTACAGCTTTTTTATAAAATATTCTGCATGCCTTTTATACGGAATATGGGGGTTTTCTTAGTGGTTTTACTGTTGTTTTAGGTGTCTGTGGCGTACGAATGAGCTCGTACTGGTAAAGGAAGAGACAAAGAAGGTGAAGCAGTGATAAAAGGTGAGGTGAAAATAAATTTCCTTGATCATCATATGAATTTTCATGCATTTTTGTGGCTTCAGGTGTGCATGCTTGTTGTATATTTAATAGCAAAGTTTGCTTGTAGAGCTTTATGAAGTGGGAATCCTGAGTGGAAAGTGCAAGACAAAGATTATTGACAGATTATTTTTACAGATCGATGTGTATTTAAGATTCTTCATCTTTTAAGGCGATGAGGAAGTGTATGAAACCTATGTTTAAAGACGTGCCAAACGATAAAGATGCAGCGAGCGTGCTCCGTGATGGCAATAGGCAAGAAGAGGGAGGGGGGCTGTTTTTAAAATTGTTTGCATGGCTTCAACAGCTGACTTTTCTATAGTTGGAGGAGAAATGGGAATGTGATAGGCTTTTATGCCATATTCATTTGCGACCGTTTTAATGCTAGAAAAGTCAGTTTGATGAAGTTCCTCGTGATCGGGGCGGTTACAGATAATTGTTTTAAAACCAGCTTGTGCCAATGTTTTGATATTTTCTATGCTAATTTGGGCGCTGATAAAAATATCAGGTTCAATTTGTTGTAAATTCATTTTTTATTCTCAATTGCACGATCTTCACGATACCCTCTGGTCTGGTATATAAAAGAACATAATGAAGGTAAGTTTTTCAATGGCATCTTAACAAAAATATTCTTTTTGTCGAGAAAATCTATTTGGGGAAAATGAGTTGTAAGATGCAACATATCTCACTTCGCAACATGTTCGTTATTCAACCTTATGCAAGACGGCTGTTTGGTTTTTATGGATGATCCATTGTGTTTACCCAGCATAGACATTCCATTGTGTTGCTTGTTCACACGCTTGCTATAGAGGTATCTTTATTTCTCTTAAGCCCATTTTACCCTGTTGAGCGTAAAGAGTATAAAATTCATGGATCACCACCCTCTTTACGCTTATGAAGAAGTAAGCTGGCACCATTTTTATATTTGCCAGCCCCCAATGTTATACTAAAGTCCTTGGCTATTGAGACGGTTCATAAGAAGCATTTTAAATCCTTTCTTGTATAGTTTTTACTCACACGCCAGCCCTGCTTGTAACGTACAAGAAATATGATGTTGATTGATTTAATATAAGAGGGCATGGAATGAGAGAATCTTCCTGATTTCGGCTCTCTCATTCAACGTGCAAGACAACGAATGCTCCTTATAGTTTGTTGTATATTCAGAGTGGAGTTCATTTGTAGCGTTGCATTAAGTGGACTGCATGAAGGGAGAAGCTCAAAAGGCAGGCGCGAGATAATAAGCTGGATCATTTACAGAGCATTGTTTACAGATTGATATGGATTTAAGAATCTTCGTTTTAGGGTGGGGGAAGAAGAGCGTGTCTCTTGTTTAAATTTATTTTTATTATTCTCAAGAGCATCATCTTCATAATGTTTTTGCTCATGCTAAAAGAATATTATAAAGACAAAATTGCGGGCTGTCATTTTATCCTAAAAATAGGAGAAATGGTTATTTTTCACGTATTGGATGCTTGCTTCTTTTATTACTTTCTGTATAATCGTAAAAACGATAATGCTGAAAGGCGTAATAAATGATCATTGGACTTTTGAATCAAAAGGGAGGCGTAGGAAAAACTACGTTGAGTGTTAATCTTGCGGCCAGTTTTGCGCGTACCGGTGCACGGGTATTGCTTATTGACGTTGATCCACAGGGGAGCGCATTGGATTGGGCTGCTGCGCGTGAAGATGCACCTTTGTTTTCGGTTATTGGTTTACCACGTGCAACGGTTCACAAAGAGATTACACAGATTGGTCATGGTTATGATCATATTATTATCGATGGTCCTCCGCGTGTGACTGATCTTGCTCGTAGTGCTCTTATGGCTTCGGATTTGGTGCTTATACCTGTTTTGCCTAGTCCCTATGATATTTGGGCAGCAGATGGAATTGTAAAGCTGATTGACGAAGCACGTGTTTATAAAGAAAATCTTAAATCTGCTTTTGTTATCAATCGTAAAATAGTCAATACAGCGATAGGGCGTGATGTGAACGAAGCTCTTGGCATATACCCCGTGCATGTTCTTTCTTCTAGCGTTGCGCAGCGCGTGATTTTTGCAGAAGCAGCAGCACAGGGGAAGGCGGTTTATGAAGTTGATAAGCAAGGACCAGCAACAGCAGAGATTGAAGCTGTTGCAGCGGAAATCAAGGAGTTAGCGCGATGAATAAAAAAATTAAAATCGGCACGAAACCAACGAATAAATCAATTCCTTTAACGGCGGATGCATGGGTAGGAAGCCCCAAAGGGAGCATGAGTGGAGGTATGAAGCGCCTCACGATTGATATACCAGAAAGTTTGCATCGATTGATTAAGGTAAGTTGTGCAAGTCGTGGAACTAAAATAGCCGATGAGGTGCGCGAATTGCTTTCACAAAAATACGGAAAAGTGTAAAAAATGATATATGATAATAAGTTTTCGTTGGTTTGAATGCTTTTTCTAGAGATGATATCGGTTGTTTTTATACGAAGTTAATAATATAAGCGCCTTTCTTTTTTCACGAGGGCTGCTTCATTTAAGTTGTTTTTCATAAGGTTCTGTATCATCTCATGAAAGAGCGATGCGTTTGCGAAAAAATCTCCGTTTCAAAATTTTCCCTATAAATGTGATAATCATCATACTTCTTGTGATCTTATCTGTTAGATGAATAGATAAGTGTACTCTTCTAAAAAGATTGTCTTGATAATGATTTTAAACGTCAGATTATTTTTTTGTTTATTTTACTTAATACATGCGTAAATAATGTAATTAAGAGTAGCGTTGATTATTTTTTTTTGTTATGCAGCGATTCATTTTATTAAATTATATTCATGTTTATAAAGGGGGGATAAAAAAATACATAAAATTTACTGATATTGGCGCGCTATAATTTATTCCTAATAAACACAAGAAGTCATTGAGCATATTATAGACAGTATTTCTTACATTTATATGATTTTATAGTCTTAAATAGTTAATGCCAGTCGTAATGGTACGCAAGGAAATAGGCTTTTTTGCTTCAATTGATAATGTATAAGATCGCTTTTTTAGCATTTCTATTGGCATTTAAAAAGTGCAGGGGGACTTAAAGTTTTCTTTCTTTTCCGGTGGTCTAAGAAATGATAAGAGCGCAATCAGTTGGTTAAAAGGTGTATTCTTTCGTTTGCAGGGAATTTGCAATGGATATAGGCATTACGAATTTTTGATAAGATTTTGTGCGACTTCTCATGATGAAGTGGTTTTTGAAAAATGCCAAGATATCAAAATTACTGCTGAAGTTTAAATACTTCAAATACAAAGAGCAGCCGTGCAGATAATGCTACAAATGCAAGCCTGATAAATAAAAGCAGTTTTCATGATTTAACATGTTTGCGTTGCAAGTGTGCGTATTTGCAAAGGAAAGTTAGACGCAAGGTCACAATATAGGAGGGGATGTGAATCCAAAGATATTGTTAATAAAATATAAAACAAAGAGAGGGGTTAAATCATGAACAAGATCATTATAACAGCGCTGTTGCTTTGCACGGGGCTTGTTACTGTTGGTTCACGAAAAAAACTACAGTGTTGAGGAATTTAAGAAAGATAAAAAATTGATGCAAGAATGGGGAAAGAAATGCGATAAAATGGGAGGATCTGCTTTTGCAACCAAGAGTTGTCAAAATGTCATGCAAGCCGATATGGAACTTTTTCAAGAGCATTATAGAAATCTTGCAAAGCAACTTCGTGAAAGTGGCAAAAAGGGGAATGAAACTGAAAAAAGCAGGACAACAATTAAATCATAAAAATATATTGATAGCGGTGTTTTTCTTTGTACGCGATTTATCATCATAGGTTGGAAAAAATTGCGTACAGAAGTTGATTTTAAAATTTTTGAAAATGCACAATGAACTGCATGTCAAATTTAATGGGTCCCTAAATTGTGTCCTAAACTTTGTAAATTTGAAAAAAGGGGAATTTATTGATGAATAAAGCCATTATTACAACAGTGCTGCTTTGTGCTGGACTTGCTGTTGCTGGATGCGAGAAAAACTATAGCGTAGCAGATTTTAAGAAAGATCCTAAATTACTCAATCAGTGGTTAGAGAAATGTTTTATTGCAGGGAGTTTTGATTCTCAAAATTGTAAAAACGCAGAAAAAGCTGAATTAGAAACTCGTAAAAAATGGGGAGTTTTCGGCTCTGGAAAGGACGACCAAGAAAAAACTGAAGATAAAAAGGAAGGGAATTAAATCATGAATAAAGTCATTATTACAGCAGTGCTGCTTTGTACTGGACTTGCTGTTACTGGTTGTGAAAAAACTTATAGCGTAAAAGAATTCAAAACAAATGAAAAATTATACGAGGAATGGGCAAAGAAATGCGAGAAGGACGATTCACCGCTCAAAACCTCTCAAAATTGTAAAAACCTTCGACAAGCATATATAGAACTTTTTTTGAGACCCTAATTTGTGTCCAAATTTTATCAATCTAAAAGAAGGGGAATTTATTGATGAATAAAGCGATTATTGTAGCATTGCTGGTTTGGATTGGATTTGTCGTTGCTGGTTGTGAAAAAACTTATAGCGTAGCAGAGTTTAAGAAAGATCCTAAATTACTCGAGCAATGGGCAATGAAATGTATGATATCAGGGAGTTTAGATTCTCAAAATTGTAAGAACGCAGATAAAGCGTATCGTGAAGTTCATGCCCGTGATTGGCTTGGTGCGAGCTTTGTACACGATGACGAGAAAAAAACTGAAGATAAAAAGGAGGGAAATTAAATCATGAATAAAATTATTATCACAGCATTGCTGGTTTGTACTGGACTTGTCGTTGCTGGTTGCGAAAAAAATTACAGCGTAGCGGAATTCAAGAAAGATAATACATTACTCGAAGAGTGGGCAAAAAAATGTGAAAAGATGGATCGATCGTCTATAGAGAAATCTAAAAATTGTCAACATGCCAGACAAGCCTATATGGAACTTATGTTTGGCATTAATTAAAAACTTAAAATTCAATAAATTACTCTATCAATAAGGAATTTGGTAGTTATTGATTCTATTTTGTTTTTTAGATTCTCTCTAACTTTTAGAGAGTCTTTTTATGGCTTCAAGAATTAGTCGTTTACGATCTGTACTCTTTATGTAAACGGATGCTATACTGTCATTTGTCTAGCCAAAAAGTGCTTTTAATTGTGATAGTATTGCATCCGAATGAGTTGCTACGTGTTACTGCTAATTTTTCAAATTATGCGCTGATTGTTTAATGTCTTGGTTGCATGTATTTAAAACATGAGATTAAATTTACCTTTGGGGTGTTTTGCTGACTTTATCACAAATAAATGTTTCATCACACTAAGACCGGCTTTAAGCGTTGCGGCTAATTTCGAAAAAAATTGGGAGGAAACATCTGTTTTGAATTTACTTTTCTCTATTTTAATAAAGAGAAAAACATTCTGAATGGAATTATTATCGTTTTATATTCAAATGTTTTTCTCAAACTATTTTTAAAAAATTGCTTTTGATTTGAGAATATTATAACATTAGTTAAGACGTGAGGCAGTTTTTCTAGGACGGTTTTGCTGGATGTGTGAGGAATTGAGCGCTCTTCCCACCGTTTCATTTTTTCCCTCTCTTTTCTGAGTTTGCAAGGTTTTCCCTTGTTATTTTTTTATCTTAATTGTGTTGTAATATTATCATGTTGAGCGGTGGAGCTTATGTAAAACTTTATGTATGAGTTTTTTTGTTCTCGAGTGTGTGATGAATGTTTTTTGAATAATACTTTGATTTATAAAAATAATTTAATTATTTTATGTTGAATAAGGATCTCGTCAAAATCTGTTCTAGGTTGAATCAATTAAAATCATCTACTTGCACGTTACAAGCATGGAGGGTCCGTGTGGATAAAAACTGTTGAAGAAAGAAGTAAAAATGCTTTTTTGAACTATCTCAAGTACTAAAGGTTTTGTTTGCAACATTTGGTGCTGGAAAAGTGTGTGATGGTGCTGGTTTATTCCCTCGCAAGTGTATGATGATGGTGTTCAATGGATTTATCAAAAGTTTCTTGAAATATTCCTTTAGAATTGTGATATGCCCTGAAGGGAAGAAGCAAGAGGAACTTACTCAATGAGGAGACAAATTATTTACAGATCGGATTTGGTAGAAAATTTAGTTCTTTAAGGCGGGAATGAAGTTGAGATTCAAGTAGCATGAAAAGACGGAAACTGATGGTTAAAAATGCATACAAAAAGCAGAGTTAACATTTAAATAGTTGCAAGCGATGTTTGAAATTGGGTGTGTGATTTATCTGTAGAATTAAAATTTTGCTTTGATCTTATGTAAAATTAAGATGATCGTTTGAGCAAATTATAAAAAGCCAAGAGAATATGCTTAGTATATTTCTATTACGAGAACTAAAATAACAACAAAAGCATTCATGGTGATAATCAAGGTTAAATAAAGCACAGCGGCTTTTACGAGATCAGCCATAAAAACCTCTTTCTGTTCTTTTTGAGGTGATTTTATGAATAACAATATGTTATAATCTGTAGTATATGTTGATATAAGTAGTATATGTTGATATAATATATTAGGCAAGCTTAGAATCTTTCCTTTTTTATAAAGGCTTGAGGAATTGGAGCACTGTAAATCCTAAAAAAGAAAGTTTTAAAGAGAATATTAATTGATTTCGTAGGTTTATTTATTGAGCCTTTCGTTTAAGTGAATCACATGAGTGGAAAGTCAAGAGAAGATCGCTTGACAAAAATTCAGACTGCGTACAGAGCAGATTGAGTTAAGATCTTGGTGCTTTAAGGTGCGCGGAAGAAGACAAAAATGTTTTCTGATCGTTTATTTCATAGCAAGATTGGTTAATGTTGCTCTAATGGGCATGTTTTGCACAAAAGAAAAGAACGTTCCAAACAAAATATACTTATGTTGTATATTAATATATTTGTATTGTACATTTATGTACGTGTAAAAAAATATCTCTCAATGCACACGACAAATATTTTACGATGACACTCGTAGATGGTATAACAGTAAAGTTCTCGTGAAATAATATAAAATCTATAGAATGCTCCCATCTTTACACTTATGAAAGAGCAAGTCACTGTCATCTCGTACGCTTGCTTTCAATGTTTACTATAGCCCTTGGCATTTGAGAAGGTTCATAAGACACATTTTTCTTTTAGTGTATTTTATCAACACATCAGGTTGTTTTTTGTGATGTGCAAGCAAGTGATTTTAATTTATTCAACATGGAATAGATTTGAGATGGGATGATTATGAAAGAGAAGAGCTGCATTTAGAAGATTGAAAATGAGAGAAAGTTCGTAACAAAAATTGTACCTTTATTATAAAATGATTGTTTCTATGTTTTTATACCAGTAGCACATGTAAAGCCGCGATATTAAGAGAAAACTGTGTTATGGAGTGAAATAATCTATAGGAAGATGCTGTGGAAATTCTGAAAATATCAATGTGGGGAGCGTTAAGCATTATGCATTGGATAATATTTTGATAGATAATGATAATCTATCGTTATTCAATTTGAATTAGAGTCCTGAATACCGTAATTTTTTTCATTCCAAATCTGTTCGAGGTTTAATCAACCAAAACCATGTCTTTTGCAGTTACAAGTGGGGAGGGTCCATGCGGAGTGAAACTGTACAAGAAAGGCATGCTTTTTGAACCGCACTTAAATGTCAAGGATATCGCAACATGAGGGGCTAGCAAAATATGTGATGGTGCTGGCTTGCTTCTTTTATTAAGCGTAAAGATGGACAGTGCTCAATGGATTTTATACACGTCATGGGGGATTTATCATTATATTATTCATGGGCCACGGCGCGAAATAGGCTTGGGTACACTTAAGAGATGTTTCTTTAAAACAAGCGCGTGAATATGCGATTGAAGACGTATCGAACTTGATTGGCTAAGAAACTCTTGAAAAGGTTCAAAAAATCTTATATAGTCGTTCATTGCAAAGAAAAGCGAATGATAATTAAAAAAAGGGAGATTGATGGCTGTTTAGCTATTCTAAGATGTCTTTTTTTATATTGCTGTATGGCTGATCTGTTCAAAAGAGCGTTCTTTTTGTTTTTTATGCGAAATACTGCATGTGTGCAGAAAGAGTACGGGGGAGGGTGTGTCTTTTTGAATGGGTGCAAACTAATTTTGTAGGGTGCCATCTTATGGGGTGCCGGAAGGTATGCAAGTTTAGGTGCAGAGAAAGCCATAAGGTTATGGAGGGTAAGATGCTGCTATCGTTAAAATGCTGAGATTTTTAATGAGCTTAAGTCTTTGATATGCTGCAAGATATGCTGTGGGTTTTTGTCGGCAGGTGGTCTTTTTATGGACAAAGTTCTCGTGAGAGCGTTGTTGTTTTCTGTTGAAGGCGTGCTGGTGACGAAATAGGCAAAGGAAATTGGCAAGGCGAAATAGACCAAAATAGACAGAGCAAATGTAGGATTTTCAATATTACTGCGTAAGGTTTAAGTTTATAGCGTTTTGGTGAATTAGTATAGCCGCAATGATGGTTTTGGAGCAAAGCAAGAAAAATACTTGAGAGAATGCGTTGAAAGTTGAAGTGGTATACGCTTTGAAGGATTGTCGTGCTGTTGTTTGAGCGATGTTCGCACCACGAGCTTTATTGAGTGTATCAGCATTGAAGAGAACCTGTTTAATCTCCCTCATTTGAAAGATTGAACAAGAGTGTTGAAGGGGAAGTAAAAATGTCTGTAGTGCAATATGGTGATGATAGTTTTGCATCAAAAGCAAAAGTTCTTGATAATAATCTTATTGATCGTGATTGGGCGATGACAAAATTTGTTGCTGCTGTTAAAGGATTAGCTCAAGTTGTTGATTATGAAAGCAATATGCTAGAGAGCAGTGGTGTTCCAGATTACGAAGAAATAAATTTATGTAAAATACGTGGTTTGCGTGATCTTAATAAATCCATGAGCGATGTGAAGCGCTACATGAATCAAGATATTGAGCATGAAGTTGAAAGTTTGTTGTCTGATTTACAAGAAAAATTACAGCGTAATAGTGAATTGCTTCAGACGCATTTAAATGCAGTTAATGATCTTTCTAGAGCTATGCAACTATCTGGACGCGTAAAAGAAACAGAGGAATGATTCAAATCTGATGAATATTGGCTGTTCTAAGTGATGACAATGATTAGGTAGATCATGTTTATTTGGATAAATAGTGCGTTTAGTCAGTGGACTTGTTTTAAGCGCATTTGGGTATTTAAATTATTATCCTGTTGTACTGTAAAACACTGTTTTTAAAACAGTGTCTTTTAAGGTGTAGTGATGTGAACCGCATGCTGTGGGAAGCTAGCTGGGGGAGGACTAAGAGAAGGGGGGGATTTACAGAGTATTGTTTGCAGACTGAGTTAATAGGGAGCTTCACTTTTTAGTTTAGCCCCCCGATCAAGAGAATATTTAGACCAGCCCGTGATGCCTTAAAAACAGCTTACTTGGGGCTATGGTAATTAAGGTTTTATGCATTAGTCTTTTGAGAGTATGTGATGAATACTGCCTATAAGCCTTATGGAGTACTGTCCTTTGAAGTGTGGTGATACGAAGCGGTTAGTTGTTTAAATCTATATGTTTGAGACAAAAATTAAAGTGGTTTAATATTTTCTTCTGCTGTTTTTAGTTTTTGTATGTCAGATTGGAGAGAGCATCCAGATTTGAGTGAATATATTGCGTATACCTTTGTTGGCGTAATATTTTAAATGGGGAGGCGATCTTATTGGGAAAGAATAAAGGGCTAGAAATCAGCTTTTCTCTGTACCAGCATCCTTTAATTTAGCTTTATTTTTTTCAAAAGAATCTAAAGCACTATCTGTTAAATGATGAAGATTACGCATTATTTCACGCTTCTGTTTCTCTCGTTCTTTAATGGGGGCACGTCCCTCATGTAAAACAGAACGTCATTGTGTTGCCAATTCACGTGCTTTTTTTAAGAAATATTTCTTAAGGCACCTAATCCCATTTCACGGTGATGTTCGTGAATGGTATAGTGGTAGATTCATTGAGCACCACGATCTTTATGCTTAATAAAAAGAGTGCGCTGGCACGATTACACACTTTACCAGCCCCCCCCTGTATGGGGACCAAAGCCCTTGGTATTTGAAACGGTTCATTATAGGCATTTTGAGTTTTTTTGTACGGTTTCACACCACACACTAATCTCGCTCATAACATGCAAGAGAACAGTTTTGATTGATTCAACATAAACAAATTTCAAATGAGAGAATCTTACGATATTCGAGATTCTCATCTAACATGAAAAATAATGAACTATCTTTATAAATCAGTATCTTGGATATGAATAGTATAATGTAAGTTTCCCATGAATGGTATAAAATCTATAGAGTATTAGCATCTTTATTTATAGAGGGAGAAAAGCAGCACTATCATCCTTTTTTTTAATAGTTTAATGCCAATCTTGCTCGTGATGAGCAAGCGAACGATTTTGACTGATTCAATATAAGAAGAAAAATAAGAGAATTTTACGAAAACCTCTTATTCAATATGCAAAAAATAAATTATAAATTAAAATCTTATGGAAATCGTTAAAATGATATTTAATCTGATAATTTCTTTTACGTTTTTTCATCGATAGTATTTGTATTTTCCAGTTTGCTTTGTCTGTCGAAAGAAATAAAAGTAAGAGGAGTTAGATTATTTTTTACAGCGTTTATGTTGTAGGGGGGAGCGTTATTAAGAGGGACTTCCTTTATTGAACTTTTACAACAACTCCTAAAATGATAAGCTTTCATCCAATAAAGCTATTTATTTTTTCCAAAAAGATATCAAGGATAATTTTTATATTAAATCCAAAAGTGGAAAAATATTGGGTGTTTTTTATGTCCTTAATAATGGTTTTATTGAAAGCTTGGAGGTACTGGATAGTTGGAAAAGCTTTCAGCACAATTCCATAATTTAAGAAAAAAGTATCTTTATCAAAGGGGGGCTAAGGCTGTAGATAATGGTTAATAATAAAATAATTTTTTAGAGATGGTCTGTAAAATTAAATATTTGTTGCTCCTAGACGGATTTTAATAGGCACATTACCAGTTTGGCTAGCAACGCGTAAATGAATGCGTACAGGAGGCATTATGAGACGACGGTTGCGTATTGTTTGGCAAATGAGAAGGTTAACAAGAGATTGTGTATCTAATGCAGTCGAATTATATTTTAAACCAGTAAGTTTTGCGGCAGCATCGTGAAGAGAACGCAATGAAAGGAGGGATGATTGCTTCAATAAAATTTCTTTTTTATGGAATGAAGCAAAAGCATTATCTGTCATAATACTATCCTTAACGCAGAATTCAAAAATTTTTAGTAGGCTACAGTATAGCAGTTAAAATTTGCTTTCTTTAATGTAGAGCAAGCATCAAATGCAGCTTTTTTTGATTGAAACCCTGTAAAGCGCGCTCGATAATAACGCTGCCCACTTTTTTCAAACAGTTGCATGTGCGAAGATGCGTGCTTTAAAGTAGAAAAAGCTATATTTTTTGCTTTTAAAAGTAAAGTTTTTGCTTGTTCTTCACTAGGAAGAGAACCAATTTGGATAGCCCATCCGGCATTTGTGGACAAAGAGGCTGTTACAATTTTATGAGTCTCAACCGGTATAGTTTTTTGAGGGTTTGGTATTGGTATAATTACTTTATTTACAGCCGTTATTGCGATATTGGAGTTTTTAGGTTGTTCTGCAAATGCTGTCAACATAGTCGAAATTTCATCGTCAAAATTACTTGAATCAGCTTTAATGGTCGGTATAGGAGTATTGGCACCAGTCGGTAAGTGATAGCGTACAGAAGCCATTAAACGTTCACCACTTTTCATTTGGCTTGCTTTGGGCAAATATTGGTTCAATAGGCTAGCCATATGCTCGTCACGTGCAGTAGACGATTTACCTCCCAGAACAACAGCGACAACAGAGCGCCCATCGAGACGCATTGAAGTTGCTAAATTAGAACCTGACATTTGTGTGTATCCTGTTTTAATTCCATCGACACCTTTCATTATTTTAACGAGTTTATTGTGGCTGTTAATTTTATGTCCACGGAAATTAAAACTTTTTGTTTTGAACAATTTATATTGTTTTGGAAAATGTTTACGTAAAGCTAATGACAAAGTCGCTATATCTCGTGCTGTAGAATAATTGTGCACATCCGGAAGCCCTGAAGCATTCGCGAAATGTGTATGTTTCATGCCAAGTTTACGAGCTTTTACTGTCATCATTTGAGCGAATTTTTTTTCACTACCTCCAAGATATTCTGCAATGGCAGCAGCAACATCATTTGCGGATCTTGTAATGAGTGCTTTAGCTGCTGATTCTGCAGAAATTGTTTGGCCTGCTTTAAAGCCAATTTTTGTCGGTGGACGCATTGCTGCATAATGTGAAACAGGAATTGGTGTATTTGGTGTCACACGACGCATCTGCATAGCTTCAAAGAGTAAGTACAATGTCATCATCTTTGTTAAAGAAGCAGGATAACGTTTCAGTGTTGCATTGGCTTGAAATAGAGTTTTTCCCGTAGTAGCATCTATAACAATAGCCGCATACTTATCAGGATAGGCTCCTTGAGGTGTGGCTGATGCCCAACAGTAAGAAAAAGCTAACACAACAAAAGAAATTGCTATTGTTTTACAGTAGCGCATAATTTTTTGATAATTAATATACACTTGCAGTATCCTATTTCTCCATTTATCCTAAAAAACTTCTATAAAGCTTCCTTTTCTGTAATTTGTTGATGCAGTTTAGACGAATGGTATTACTAATTTGTTTACAGAAGTTATTTTATAAGTGAGTGATTGAAGTCTAACCATAGAGGGAATCTTTTTCTAACACATACAGGTATTGCAATAATTATGAAAGAATTTAAAATTGATAAAAATGTGCTGCATGGAAAACGATAATGGGACAGATGCTTATAATAAACTCTACAGCTCATATTATGCATAATGAAAAGGGCAAGAATTGGGATGAAATTAGGCATGGTGCGGTTATAACGCTTAAGGCTAGAGCAAAACTCGAAAAACCTAAATTATGTCGAGTTTTTTTGCTTAATGATGATTACACACCTATGGATTTTGTTGTTTTCGTTTTGAAGAGCTTTTTTAAAAAAAGTTTCGAAGAGGCAACGCGAATAATGTTAAATGTTCATCACAGTGGGATAGGAGAATGTGGAACTTATACTTATGAAGTCGCTGAAATGAAAATATTACAAGTGAGGGAATGTGCGCGTCAAAATGAACATCCGTTACAATGTGTAATGGAATGGAAGTGAGGAATTATGCCATCTTTTACACCTAGTCTTGAAGAGGTTTTGCATCGTGCATTAACAATTGCTACTCAGGCACAGCATGAATACGCAACATTAGAGCATCTTCTACTTGCGCTGTTAGATGATGCTGATGCAAATTCCGTTATTCAGGCTTGCCAAGTAGATGTGGAGGAATTACGAGAGCGCTTAACCAATTATCTTCGCTCAGAGTTAGATGAACATATTAGAGCTGATGAGGATACTAAGCCTACAGCTTTTTTCCAGCGTGTTATCCAACGTGCGGTGATTCATGCACAATCAGCTGGAAAAGATGAAGTATCGGGGGCAAATGTTCTTGTTGCAATTTTTTCTGAACGTGAAAGCCATGCAGCATATTTTCTTCAAGAAATGGGCATGACACGCTATGATGCTGTACGTTTTATTTCGCATGGTATCACGCGTGATGATGGGTTATCCATGTTACTTGAAGGACTTGAAGAGCAATTAGATCAGCAGATTTCGGATAATGATGAAAGAGGAACAAGTGCTTTAACGAATTATTGTGTTGATCTCAATTGTAAAGCACTTAATGGAAAAATTGATTTATTAATTGGCCGTGAAATAGAAATTTCACGCATGATTCAGATTTTATGTCGAAGGTCAAAAAACAATCCGCTTTTGGTTGGTGATCCTGGAGTGGGGAAAACCGCTATAATTGAGGGATTGGCAAAGCGCATTGTTGATGCGCAAGTGCCTGAAGTTTTATCAAATGCAACAATATTTTCTCTTGATATGGGGGGGCTTGTTGCTGGTACACGTTATCGCGGTGATTTTGAAGAACGCTTAAAGCAAGTTATTAAAGAGTTTGAGCTGTATCCAGATGCTATTTTATTTATTGATGAAATTCATACCTTAATTGGAGCAGGAGCGACATTAGGGGGAAATATGGATGCAGCAAATCTTTTAAAACCTGTATTATCTTCTGGAACTATGCGATGTATTGGTTCGACGACTTACAGAGAATATCGCAAATTCTTTGAACAAGATCGTGCTTTAGAGCGTCGTTTTCAGAAGATTGATATTAATGAACCTTCTGTTACAGATGCGATTAAGATTTTGCAGGGGATGAAGCCTTACTTTGAAGATTTTCATCAGATTAAATATACAGATCAGGCGATGAAGGCATCTGTAGAATTATCTTCACGTTATATAATTGACCGTAGGTTACCTGACAAAGCAATTGATATTATTGATGAAAGTGGCGCAGCGCAAAAGCTTTTGCCACAAAAACAACGCAAGAAGAGTATAGGTGTTAAAGAAATTGAGGCTACTGTTGCTACAATTGCAAGAATTCCACCAAAAACAGTTTCTCGGAATGATCAGAAGATATTGAGTAAGCTTGAAAGAGAACTCAAACATGTTGTTTATGGGCAAGATCAGGCAATTTCCGTCTTAGTTTCATCCATAAAATTGGCGCGAGCAGGTTTACGCGAACCGGATAAACCAATAGGAAGTTATTTATTTTCAGGACCAACAGGTGTAGGAAAAACTGAAGTTGCAAAACAGCTTGCATCATCTTTAGGCATTGAATTATTGCGTTTTGATATGTCAGAATATATGGAACGGCATACGGTAGCACGTTTAATCGGAGCTCCTCCAGGTTATATAGGGTTTGATCAAGGAGGTCTTCTTACAGATGCTGTTGATCAGAAGCCTCACGCAGTCCTATTGCTAGATGAGATTGAGAAAGCACATCCAGAGTTATTTAATATTTTATTGCAGGTAATGGATTATGGTAGATTAACAGATCATAATGGTAAGAAAATTGATTTCCGCAATGTTATTTTGATTATGACAACCAATGCTGGTGCTTCAGATATGGCAAAATCAGCTATTGGATTTGGGAAGGTACATCGTGATGGTGAGGATATAGAAGCAATCAATCGGTTATTTACACCAGAGTTTCGTAATCGGTTAGATGCAATTATTCCGTTTGCCCCTTTATCTCATTTAATCATCAATCAGATAGTGCAAAAATTTATTTTTCAGCTTGAAGCACAATTAGCTGATCGGGGAATTTGTTTTGAATTAAGCCCTTCTGCAACTTTATGGCTTTCCAATCAAGGATATGATTCTCAGATGGGAGCACGCCCATTAGGGCGTGTTATACAAGAATATATTAAAAAGCCATTAGCTGATGAAATTTTATTTGGAAAGTTACGCAACGGTGGCATTGTTCGCGTATTGACACAAAAATCAAATTGCAAAAAAGAAAGCTTACAGTTGGAAATTTCATCTTCCGATATATCTGCAAGTTCAAAGAAAAGTAAAATGGAAAATTTTACAAAAAAACGTGTAGGAAAAAAAAGCACAACAACTTAAGAGTGTGTTATAAGGCTGCACGGATTTTTTTTGCATTCTCTTCAAGTATTTCTGTAGGCGTTATCATATTATTATGAGGGGTAAGTTCTATTCCCTCCATACGTGGTATAATATGAAAATGGAGGTGATAAACGGTTTGTTGACTAGCTGATTCATTAAATTGCATGACAGTTATGCCATCTGCTTGAAAGGCTTTTTTGACGGCATTTGCAATTTTTTGAACAGCTTTAATAACGGGAAATAATGTTTCAGTATCCGCATCAAGTAAGTTTCTAGAGCCTTTTTTAGGAATGACCAGCGTATGACCTGGTGCCTGTGGCATGATATCCATAAATCCAATAACATCATCATCTTCGTAGACACGAACAGAAGGGATTTCATTGCGAATCAATTTAGCAAAAATATTGTTATTGTCATAAGCTTGTTTCATACAAATATTTCCTTTTATTATAAGTTTAAGATTTTAATTAAAAACGAAAAAATGCAAAGTTTATCAGAGTGTAAGACAAAGAAGTATTTTGACTTTAGTTATATTTAGGATGGGGCTCTGTCTTAATGAAGGCTTAGATTTCTATGATGGCTTCAACTTCTACAGGAACATCCATAGGAAGAGAGGCAACACCAATAGCAGAACGGGCGTGTTTTCCAATGTCACCAAGAATATTGACAAATAAATTAGAAGCTCCATTGGCAACAAAAGGAATATCGGTAAAATGAGAATCTACAGCCACAAAAACAGTAATTTTTACCACACGTTTTATTTTATTTAAGTCACCTAGAGTTGCCTTGAGTTGAGCGAGAATATTGAGAGCGCAAGCTTCGGATGCTTTTTGGGCTTGTTCGGTATTCACAGTTGCACCAACTTTACCGATGGCTATTGGTTTTCCATTAATAAGAGGGAGTTGTCCAGAAATAAAGAGTTGATTGCCACTTTGTGAAGTGGTGATGTAATTGGCAAGGGGGGAGATTACTTCAGGAAGAGTGATTCCGAATTCCTCTAAGTTTTTTTCAATCATATTGGTCATAATTTAAACTCCATAGCTGCTCTATAATACATTCATTGTATAATCTATTTTTTGATTTAAGGAAATGTGTGGTTAATTGAGAAATTAGCCTTTTTTGCCTTATTGTATGATGTTATGCAACGGGGATAAAGTTTGGAATTTGGGAATGATTAGATCATTATTTATAATAATTTTATATATTGTTTTTTTATGTACAGCGAGAGCTGAAGAGCCTATTTTTATTGTGCCTCATCGAGCAATTTATGATTTTCATCTCGATAGCGTTTCTCATGACATGACAATTTCTGCGATGTCAGGGCGAATGGTTTACGAGCTTACTGGTTCGGCATGCCAAGGCTATAGCACACGTTTTCGTTTTATTAGTCGTGTTCACATTGAAGATATGCCGGTACGTTTAACGGATCAACAGACGACGAGTTATGAAACAGGAGACAGCCGTACATTTCGTTTTAATATTACAGATCAAGAGGGAGAAGAGGTTGCGCATCGTGCTGAGGGGGTCGCGGAGCGTACTCAAGATGGTATTACAGTTACCTTAAAAAAGCCAAAGGAAAAAGAGTATAAGCTTGCAATGGCTGAATTTCCAATGATGCAACTAAAAAATATTATCCGCCATGCAAAAGCAGGGCATCATTTTTACAATGTTACTGTATTTGATGGGACAAATAAAGCAGATAAAGTTATAAAAGAAAGTATCGTCATAGGGGAAAAGAAGGCGCTTTTATCTGATAGCGAAACGGAAAAAGTGAGAAAATTGGATGAAGACGAATATTGGCCTGTTACAATTTCTTATTTTGATGATGGAGAAAATAAAGATGGTTTGCCGGTTTATCGTAGCAGTTTTCTCTTACATGAGAATGGTATCATGCGTGATCTTCATATAGATTATGGAACTTTTTCAGTGCGTGCAAAATTGAACAGTCTCGAATTCTTGGAACTTGGAAAAGATCTTAATCAATGTGAAAATGCAAATATTAAATGATTAAAGAAAATGACTTGAAAAAGAATCAAATATTAGTATGTTTGCACTATTCCACACGCGGAGTTTGGGTGTTTGCAAATAATTTGTGAGAAAATTCTAGCAAGCATCCGCCGGTAGTAGGTTTTCCTGCTTTTTCCGCGGAGGTTGAACCGGAAAGGATAAGATTTATGGCACTACCCGATTTTACTATGCACCAGCTTTTAGAAGCAGGTGTGCATTTTGGTCACCAGACTCATCGTTGGAATCCCAAAATGACTCCCTATATCTATGGTCAGCGTAATAATATCCATATTATTGACCTTGCTCAGACCGTTCCGCTTTTACACCAAGCGCTTAAACTTGTTTCAGATACTGTTGCGCGTGGTGGTCGTATTCTCTTTGTTGGTACGAAAAGGCAAGCATCTGACATTATCGCTGATGCGGCGAATCGTTCTGCCCAGTATTACGTTAATGCACGTTGGCTTGGTGGCATGCTCACAAACTGGAAAACGATTTCCAATTCGATACATCGTTTGCGAAAGCTTGACAAAATTCTTGCTGCTGAGGCGCAAGGTTTTACCAAAAAAGAACGTTTAAATCTTGAACGTGATCGTGAAAAGCTTAATCGTGCGCTTGGTGGTATTAAAGATATGGGATCTGTTCCAGATCTTATATTTGTCATCGATACGAATAAAGAAAATATTGCCCTTCAAGAAGCAAAACGTTTAGGTATTCCAGTGATTGCTATTATTGATACCAATTGCGATCCTGATGACGTAACGCATCCGATACCAGGTAATGATGATGCTTCGCGTGCAATTTCTCTTTATTGCGATCTTTTTGCTCGTGCTGCCCTTGATGGTATTGCACGCCAGCAAGGAGCAATGGGTATTGATTTGGGAGCTCAAGTTGATGCGCCTGTGGAGCCTATTTTGAAAGAAAATGCGGTTTCAGAAGTTTCTGAATAATATAAAACGCCTAATTAAGGTACTTTTATTGTCTAAAGAAGAAGTTATAGGCGTGCAGAGGGGGGGTGCACGCTTTCACTATTACAAAATAAAGAGGCAAATATGAGCATTACTGCTGCACAAGTAAAAGAACTTCGAGAACTATCTGGCGCTGGTATGATGGACTGTAAAGCCGCTCTAGCTGAAACCAGTGGTGATATGGAAGCTGCTGTTGATTGGCTTCGTAAAAAAGGAATAGCTAAAGCAGATAAAAAGGCTGGTCGTACAGCGGCTGAAGGATTAATCGGAGTCGTATCAAAAGATTTAAATGCGGTTTTGGTTGAGGTTAATTCTGAAACAGATTTTGTTGCACGCAATGCCGGATTCCAAGACATCGTGCGCAATATAGCAATTGCTGCTTTGGATACGCCAGGTGATGTTGAATCTGTTTCTGTTTCTCTTTATCCCGGTTCTGAGAAAACTGTAGAGCTTACGATTAAAGATGCAATTGGTACAATTGGCGAAAATATGACATTTCGTCGTTCCGCTAAATTGTCTGTTGAGAATGGTGTTGTTGCGACTTATATACACAATAGTGTAGCTGATGGTCTTGGTAAGCTTGGTGTTTTGGTTGCGATTGAAACAACAGGAAATAAAGAGGCTGCTCTTGCTTTTGGTCGGCAAGTTGCAATGCATATTGCGGCAACCAATCCCTTAGCACTTACAGCACAAGATGTTGATGCTGCTGCTGTTGAGCGTGAAAAAGCAATTTTTTCAGATCAAGCACGTCAGTCTGGAAAGCCTGAAAATATCATTGAAAAAATGGTAGAAGGACGTATGCGTAAGTTTTTTGAAGAGGTTGTTTTGCTTTCTCAAGCTTTCGTTATGAATCCTGATATGACTGTTGAGGCAGCTTTAAAGGATGCTGAGAAATCAATTGGTGCACCAGCAAAAATTACAGGCTTTATTCGTTTTGCATTGGGTGAAGGTGTGGAAAAAGAGGAGTCTGATTTTGCTGCAGAGGTTGCTGCTGCTGTAAAAGGCTAGTTATTGCAAACTCTTGATTAGAGATTTAAAATCATATCGTTGGTTGTAGAATCTCTGGTGTGGGCAATGTAATTGTTGAGAGGGCGTCACGTGAAAAAAAGTGGTGCCCTTCGTGATGTCAAAAGCAAAAAGTAAATGTGCTTTTGGGGAGATTATTAATGGCATTAGCACTTCCGTATAAACGTATTCTTTTAAAAGCTTCTGGTGAAGCTCTTATGGGGGGGCAAAGTTTTGGCATTGATGTTTCTGTTGTAGATCGTATTGCCGCTGATATTGCAGAAGTGCGCACAATGGGGATAGAAGTTGCAGTTGTTATCGGTGGGGGAAATATTTTTCGTGGCGTTGCTGTTGCTTCACATGGTGGAGACCGAGTGACAGGGGATCATATGGGAATGCTTGCAACTGCTATCAACTCTTTAGCATTGCGAACATCTTTGACAAAATTAGGGGTTGAAACTGTTGTACTCTCTGCGATTGCTATGCCACAAATTTGTGAAAGTTTTTCGCAACGTAAAGCAATAGCTTATATGAATCAGGGAAAAGTTGTTATTTTTGCGGGCGGTACAGGAAATCCATTTTTTACCACTGATTCTGCTGCTACTTTGCGTGCAGCTGAGATTGGTGCGGATGTCCTTCTTAAAGGAACACAAGTTGATGGTATTTATTCAGCAGATCCAAAGATAGACCCTACGGCTAAACGTTTTGACCAATTAACACATGTTGAAGTGTTACAATGGGGATTATCTGTTATGGATTCAACGGCGGTTACTTTAGCACGTGAGAACAATGTACCGATTATTGTGTATTCCATTCATGAAAAGGGCGGTTTGGCTAAGGTCTTGAATGGAACAGGACGCTTTACAATAGTATCGGAATAAGGGTAAGCTTCAAAGGACAATTGAAGGAGACAGAAATATGAATGTTACATCAATTATGGATGATCTGAAACGTCGCATGGATGGTGCTATTACGGCTTTTAAACATGAATTAGGTGGTTTGCGGACTGGACGTGCATCGGCCAGTTTATTAGAGCCGTTGACCGTTGAATCTTATGGTTCTGTTGTGCACATAAATCAGGTTGCTAATATTTCTGTTCCCGAACCTCGGATGCTTTCTGTTTCTGTATGGGATAAAACGATGGTAGGAGCTGTAGAGCGCGCTATTCGCGATTCTGGTCTTGGTTTAAATCCCATAACTGATGGTACGAATTTACGTATTCCTTTGCCTGAGTTGAATGAAGAGCGCCGTAAAGAACTTGTAAAAATTGCACATCACTATGCAGAGCAAGCGCGTGTTGCTACACGTCATGTTCGTCGGGATGGTATGGACAATTTGAAAAAGTTAGAAAAAGATGGTGAAATTGGACAAGATGAAGCCCATAGTTTGTCTGAAAAAGTTCAAAAACTCACAGATGAAACGATTGCTGATATTGATAAAATTTTAGCCGTAAAAGAATCTGAAATTATGCACGTTTAAGACGATTTTGTTGTTAGAAAAGGATGTTTACTCCCAGCCTGTAAATTGTTTCTATAGATAAGGGAAGTGGTGTGCTCTGTGATAGCGAGGTGTGATGCAGGAAGGTATTTTATCATTTTGATATGGGAGAGATTGATTCGAAAGGGCAGATGTTTTAATTTTTTAATCTGCGTGGTAAATCATGTCCTTTGCTGGAAGACGCTATTGAGCAGCATGGTGAGGGCTTTCAGTTTAGCATGTCTTTGTTAAACAGCATAATGAAAGCATTCTTAGAAATTATTTAAATATTCTAAGATGAGGGTTGGGGAAAGAATATAACACAAAAAAAACAAGCCTAACCTTTCCTTATTTTCCATTATAAAACATCTGAGTATAATCGATGAAGCAGATGCTATATGGTGTAATTCGTTTTTTTACGACGAATATTTGATAGAGAAGTGTTTTTATATGAAACCTATATTAGTTAATTTATATGGGGATAGGTAGCTGCTTTTTCATTTTATATTTGAGAAAATATTAAAAAAATACTTTAGGATCAATCTTGACGGAGATTTTCGAAGCTGTTTTCATTGATTATTTGTCTTATAAGCGCTATCTTGGTAAACTGAATTGTTTATGATAAATTATAAGGGAAATTTATACAAGTATGAAATAAAAATATTGCGTAGGGAGGTTTTTCTTACGTCAATTTTAGAGCTTGTATTTTCTATTTTTATTGTTTGGATGTTGTTTTGTCTAATTTGGTTTATCGTGTTCTGACAGCTTTTGTGTTTGGTTTTATTGCATTGTATCTAACATGGTTGGGAGGGATCTCCTTTTTTTTATTTGTATGGTGTATTGGCGGTTTTGTTCTTTATGAGTGGATGAGTATTACTAAAGAGAAATGGTGTATTTTACAAAAAATATTAGCAAGTAGCTTTTATTTGATCTTTGGCTTTTTTTTAGTGTTGAGTGTATCTGCTTCATTGATTTTTTGTGTTTTAATCGTTTTGGCTGCGGTGTTGGCTATTATATCTATAAAAAAGAGTGGTTGGGTTTTTTGTGGTTTTTTATATGCATCTTTTCCTGTTGTTGCTTTATGCTTTCTACGGGATCATGAAATGTTGGGGTTCCAAGTTGTTATTTTCTTATTTACGATAGTGTGGGGAACAGATATTGGCGGGTATTTTATCGGACGTGCATTAGGGGGACCTAAATTAGCACCACAATTTTCTCCTAATAAAACATGGTCAGGAGCACTTGGTGGTACATTTGTCGGAGTTTTCGGTGGTATATGGGTTGCTTTTGGATTTTTTGATATAAATTTAGCAAGTTTTTTTGTGCCTCTCCTTACACTTGTTTTGTCAATTGTTTCACAATTGAGTGATTTAGGGCAATCATGGCTCAAAAGACGGTTTTCTGTTAAAGATTCTAGTTCTTTATTGCCTGGACATGGTGGTTTTATGGATCGTATAGATGGATTGGTAGGGGCAGCTTTTCTTCTTTATTTAATTGGTTCATTTATGTCTGATATGGATGCACCTTTTAATCTTTTTAGTATGATCTAATTGGGAGAAGGTAGTTTGGGACTTTTAAATTATATCGTCACTATGGGTGATTTTCTTTTAAGAAGTTTGAGTATTCTTTTCATCATTATGATTATCATTTTTGTGCACGAATTTGGGCATTATCTCATTGGTCGGTGGTGTGGTATTAAGGCGTTAGTTTTTTCGCTTGGATTTGGGCCAGAAATAGCGAGTTATACAGATAAGCATGGCACGAAGTGGCGTTTAGCGCTTATCCCCGTAGGAGGGTATGTAAAGTTTGTTGGGGATGAGGAAAAAAATGATACGGTATCATCCCAATCATCTCTGATTGTTGACGGTTCATTTGCTAGTGCGCATGCTTGGAAAAAAGCAGCAACTGTTTTTGCCGGTCCTTTTTTCAATGCCCTTTTTACTGTTGTTATTCTAACATTTTTTTTCTTTATCTATGGTCGTGTAGCCATTGAGCCCGTTATTGGTTCTTTGGTAAAAGATAGCCCTGCTCTTCAGTCCGGTTTGGAATTAGGTGATCGTTTTGTTGAAATGGATGGACGACGGGTTGAAAGTTTTGAAGATTTGATGAATTATGTAGCTTTTCACGGAAGAGAACCCATAGAGTTTAAAATAGAACGCATGGGGCGATTCTTTACAACGGTGATTACTCCGAAAATCGTTGAGCGAGATGATGGATTTGGTAATCGAACACGAAGTGCTATGATAGGTGTAGGTGTTCCTATTGATTTAAATAATCCTGCACATTTAGATCCAACTTATATAAAACATATTCGCTATGGTTTTGTAACAGCCGTAAGAGAAGCGTCAGACCGTACTGTGTTTATCGTCACTCAAACCGTTCTTTTTATGAGTCGTTTAATAGGAGGAAAAGAGGACCGTTGTCGGCTAAGTGGACCTTCTAAAACCGTTAAAATTGCTTGGAAAGTGAGCGAGACAGGTTTTGTCTCTTTGTTGAATTTAGCGGCTTTTCTTTCAATAAGTGTTGGGCTTATTAACCTTTTTCCGATTCTACCGCTTGATGGTGGGCATCTTTTATTGCATGTCATTGAGGTCATTACTGGGAGGGAAATATCTGCTAAAATCCAGGGAATTATTTTTCGTTTAGGTTTTTCCATTCTTCTCCTTTTTATGATCTTTGTCTTTTTTAATGATTATTTTTGTTGGTTTAGCTAATTAAATTATGGAAAACGCTTTATAAATTGAGTAATAATAGCGAAAACAAATTGAAGGTTGTTTACCATGTCTGCAAAATGTTGTGGCGTCGTACATTATAATGAGTAATTAAGGAATGAAAAGTCTCGCTGTAAAGAGGTTGTTATGGCAGTTAGCTTTTTAAGGCATCATGTCCAAGGAACAAGAGTAAGGTAAAAAAGCCAATGACTACAAATTCAAAGTTTTTAAATGCAGCATCTGTATTGGTGTTAAAAATGGGGATGATTGCCCCAGCAACGGTTTTTATGTCAATTGCTGCGGTTGGAGAAATACAAGCGTCTGTAGTCCGTTCTATTGAGGTTCGTGGGAATAAGTTTGTAAGTTCTCAGGCAATTCGAGACAATATCGGGATTAAGGCTGGACAAGGGGTTTCCAGTGCTGATGTTGATAATGCTGTGAAGAATCTTTTCGAATTGGGTTTATTTTATGATGTTAAAATAAATCCGGTAGGTGATAAATTGGTTGTATTCGTAAAAGAATATGAGGTTGTCAATCAGATATTGTTTCAGGGAAATAAATCTTTTAAAGACCCAGATCTTAAGCGGTTTATTTCTTTAAAACCGAATGAGCCTTTTAATTCTGCTAAGCTTTCTGCTGATATAAATACAATTCGTGAAGCTTATAAAACTCTTGGTCGTAATAATATCACTGTCAACGTTCAAACGATTAACCTTGGAAAAGGGCGGGTTAATGTGGTATTTAATGTTGTTGAAGGGCAAAAAACAAAGATTGGTGATATCACTTTTAAGGGAAATAGTGTCTTTGGAAGTCGCCGTTTGCGTGATGTGATTTCAACAAAAACTTCAGGAATTTTTTCGAAGTTGTTGGGAGGTGATGTTTACAGTGAAGAGCGTCTCGCTGCTGATGAAGAAGCTTTACGTCGCTTTTATTATAATCGTGGTTATGCAGATTTTCGTGTAGTCTCTTCTAAAGCGATTTTTGATGCAGCAAGCAATAGGTATAAAATTTCTTTCGTTCTTGATGAGGGTGTGCGCTATAAAATTAGTGATATTCAGGTTGAAAGTGATGTTGATGGAATTGACGTTCAATCTGTGAAAAGGGTGCTTAAAACCCAGCCAGGTGATGTCTATAGTGCAGAAGATATTGAACAGTCTGTTGCAATTATTAATAACAAGGTTGCTGATTCGGGATATGCTTTTGCTAAAGTTGAACCGCGAGGAAATCGTAATTTAGCAAATCATACAATTTCAATTTTATATAATATTGAACAGGGTACACGTGCTTATATTCAGCGTATTGATATACGTGGCAATGAGAAAACGCGTGATTACGTCATTCGCCGTGAGATTGATTTAAACGAAGGGGATGCTTACAATCAAACTTTATTACAGCGGGCAAAACGTCGTCTAGAAAGTTTAGGTTTCTTCAAAGCTGTTAATATTTCAATGGTTCCCACAGATCAATCTGACCAAGTTATTTTGGTAATAGATGTCGTTGAAGCTTCAACAGGAGATCTCTCTCTTTCTGGAGGATATACAACAGGGGGAACAAGTCCTGGTATGTCACTTGAAGTTTCTGTTACTGAACGTAATCTTGGGGGACGTGGTCAATATGTTCGTTTAGGGTTGGGTGCAGGGCAAGAAAAATCTCGTAATTATAATTTATCATTTGTTGATCCTTATTTCTTAGGGTATCGTTTATCTGCTGGTGTTGATGTTTTTCGTAGTACTTATCGTGCTGATAAAGCTTATGATGTACGACAGACAGGTGGATCGCTGCGGTTTTCGTTACCTATTAATAATCAATTATCTGCTAATTTAGCTTATTCTTATGTACAGGAAGAATATGATTTTGGCGGAGAGTATGATTTTGACAAAGAGAGTGACGTAATAGCATTATATGGGAAATATTCTGGTGCGATTGTTCAAGCTGCAAAACAAAGCCCTTGGAAACGTTCATCAATTAGTTATGGTTTCACCTATAATACGATTGATGATATGAGATCCCCCCATGATGGGTGGTACGTGCATCTTCTTCAGGAATATGCAGGGCTTGGTGGAAGTGCAAAGTTCTTGAAGACCACGGGTAAGGCGATGATGTACAAGACTCTTTCTGACCAGAAGGATATTGTTGGTTTGCTTTCCTTTGGGGGTGGTTATATCCACGGAATGGGTCGAGATGGTGTTCGTATTTTCGATATGTTTAAAGCAAATACTGATATGATTCGAGGGTTCAAATATAATGGAATAGGTCCGCGTCAGGTTTCCAGTAAGGGTGAGGTTTATTTCTTGGGGGGAACAACATATATGAATGCGACTGCTGAAGTACAGTTTCCTATCCCTGTTGTGCCTGAAGGGTTCGGGTTGCGCGGTGCTTTATTTGCGGATATTGCCACGCTTTATGGCAATAATTATAAAGCCGTTTTTAAGGGTGAACCGCCTGTTACCAATACCAAAAGTGCTTGGCGTTCATCCGCAGGTGTGAGTTTGATGTGGGATTCTCCGTTTGGTCCTTTGCGTTTTGATTATGCTTGGCCAATAACGAAGCAGGAAGGTGATCGTTTGCAACAATTGAATTTTGGTATTTCTACGAAGTTCTAATTTGAGCAATTTTAAGAAGGAAAAACTTGAAGAGAATGGCTTAAGCTGGGAGAGAAAGTATTTTGATGGCGGATACATTTTTTTTTACGCCGTCCCGGCAATTGACAGTTGCAAATGTTGCTGAGTTGACGGGTGCAAAGCTTCTTAATCCAGAGTTTTCTCATAAAGTTATCAATACTCTTTCTTCACTTGAGAGTGCTGTGGAAGGTTCTCTTGTTTTTGTAGAGCATCGGAAGTTTTCTGATGCTTTACTGGACAGTTCCGCTGTTGCTGTTTTTTGTACGAATGAGATTGTTTTTAAAGTTCCCGAAACTATGGCAATTTTGGTAACATCCACACCGCAGCGTGATTTTGCTCAGATTGGTCGTATTTTATTTCCAGATTCTGTCAAGCCAATGCCTTGGTTAGGACCAAAGGGGATTTCATCGCATGCGCATATTCATCCAACGGCAAAGTTGGCACATGATGTGTGTATTGAAGCGGGAGCTGTTATTGGTAAAAATGTTGAGATTGGTGCAGGAACTCTTATTTCATCCACAGCTATTATCGGTGAAAATTGCCGTATTGGATGTGATTGCTATATTGCTCCTAAGGTAACAGTTCAGTGTTCTATAATAGGTGATAAGGTTCAGCTTTATCCTGGTGTTTGTATTGGGCAAGATGGTTTTGGTTATATTGGGGGCGTTTCTGGAATCGAGAAAATTCCACAGCTTGGTCGCGTTATTATTGAGGATGGTGTAGAAGTTGGTGCGAACACGACAATTGATCGTGGGACATTTCAAGATACTGTTATTGGTGAAGGAAGCAAGATTGATAATCTTGTCCAAATTGCCCACAATGTAAAAATTGGCCGCTATTGTCTTATTGCCGCTCAATGTGGCATTGCAGGAAGTACATCGATAGGGGATATGTCTCAGCTTGGCGGAGGTGTCGGAGTAGCCGATCACATCATAATAGGTAAATGTGTTCAGATTGCTGCTCGTAGTGGTGTTATGAATGACATTCCGGATGGCGAAAAATGGGGAGGTAGTCCAGCACGACCATTTAAACAATGGTTTCGTGAAGTAGCGACGTTGCGCAGTATGGGAAAAGTTAAAAAGGAGAAACGCTGATATGATCAGCAGTGAAAAGACTAAAAACTTAGAGGCTGTCGATATTGAAAAACTATTATCAATATTGCCGCACCGTTATCCATTTTTATTAATCGATCGTATAGTTGATATTGATGGTGAACAAGGAGCTATTGGTATTAAAAATATAACGATTAATGAGCCGCATTTTACGGGACATTTTCCCGCGAAGCCTGTTATGCCTGGAGTTTTGATTTTAGAAGCTATGGCACAAACGGCAGGAGCAATAGCACTTTTAAATTTAGGCAATAAGCAAACAAATTTAGTTTACCTTATGACAGTTGATAATGCGAAATTTCGTAAGCCGGTTATGCCTGGTGATCAACTCAAGATTCATGTTCAGCTTTTGAAAAAAAGGTCTGGTATGAGACGTTTTTCGTGCGTTGCAAAAGTAGAAGATGTCCGCGTCGCTGAAGCAGAAATTGCTGCGATGATTGTCGAAGAAGAATAAAAGATATTTGATGGGAATTTAAAAATGTCCGGTACGAAAATCCATCCAACTGCTCTTGTGGAGAAAGGAGCGCAGCTTGGTGAGAATGTACAAGTTGGACCGTTTTGTCATATTAGTTCAGATGCTGTTATTGGTGATGGATGCAGTTTGATGAGTCATGTTGTGATAATGGGGAAGACAACGTTAGGAGCCAAGAGTAAAGTATTTTCTCATGCAGTTTTGGGAGCAGATCCGCAAAATAATAAACATAAGGGAGGGGCTACGACTCTTTCGATTGGTAAAAACTGCACGATTCGTGAAGGCGTAACAATGCATAGGGGTTCCGATTCGAGTGTAGGAATGACAGTGGTTGGTGATAATTGCCAATTTTTTTGTTATGCGCATATCGCTCATGATTGCCATGTAGGGAATCATGTAACATTCGCAAATAATGTGATGATAGCTGGCCATGTTATTATTGGTGATTATGTAATTATTGGTGGGGGTGCTGCTGTGCATCAATTTGTTCGTGTTGGGCATCATGCATTTATTGGTGGTGTATCAGCATTGGTTGGTGATCTCATTCCCTATGGAACAGCTGTTGGGGTACAGGCAAAACTTGCTGGACTCAATATTATTGGCATGAAGCGTGCGGGACTTGAGCGTCAAGATATTCATGCACTCCGTCATGCGGTTGCTATGCTTTTTGATCATAGCAAACCATTTAAAGAGCGTGTCAGTGATGTTGCTTCTTTCTATTCTTCTTCTCAGTCTGTTCTTGATATAGTTAATTTTATTAAGGAAGAAGGAAAACGTTTTTATTGTACACCAAAATTTGAAGGTGATAGAATAAAAGAACATAAGGATTAAAAATGCCTATTTGGGGAGCCAGAAGTTTTCTTTCCGGCCGTACTGCTATTATAGCAGGAAATGGTGTTCTACCGATTACTGTTGCGCAGGCTCTTGAGAAGAATGGAGAGAATCCTTTTCTTGTGCTTTTGCGTGGTGAGGCGGATTCTGTTCTTTATCGCTATGAGCATTGCGAGCTATCAATTGTGGAGTTAGCGCGACTCGTTAAAATCTTAAAAGAGGCTGGAGTTTATAATGTTGTTTTGGCAGGTGGTGTGAAAAAGCGCCCACTTCTTAAACAATTGCGACTGGACTGGACAACATTTTTAGCTCTCCCTAAGTTAATCGGAGCTTTGAAGAGAGGGGATGATGCGTTATTAAAAGCTTTTATACGGATTATTGAAACGTATGGTTTTCGTGTTGTTGGTGCTCACGAGATAGTCGCAGATCTTTTAGCTCCCATAGAGTTTGATTTAACAGTGCGGCGTGCTACGCGAAAAGAGAAAAAAGATATTTTTTTAGCAGCAGAAGCAGCAAAGCTTTTAGGTCAATTAGATATCGGGCAAGCCGTTGTTGTTGTCCAAGGAAGGGTGGTTGCACTGGAGGGCGCTGAGGGAACTGATAATATGTTGTGGCGTGTTTGTGAAATGCGAGAAAGAGGGCAAATTCCCCTTAAAGGTGGCGTTCTTGTAAAATGTGCAAAACCACAACAGGATAATCGCGTTGATTTACCATCAATTGGGCCCGCGACAATAATGAATATTGCAAAGAGTGGTTTATCTGGTGTTGCAGTGGAGGCAAATAGAAGTCTAATATTATCGGTGAAAACAACAATAGAAAAAGCCAACAAATATTCTCTATTTATAGAGACATTTGAAAAGTTTGGTCATGAATAATTGTTTCTTAAAGATTGCTGTGGTTTCAGGGGAGGAATCTGGTGATTTACTTGCGTCTGATTTGATTTCTTGTTTATCACAACAGATAGGATGCGATATTCATTTGATTGGTGTTGGGGGGAGGCATTTAAAGGCATTAGGTTTAAAAAGCTTTTTTGATTCCCATGATATTGCTTTAATAGGTATAAAGGAGGTGTTTAAAAAACTACCATTATTGTTGCTACATATTCGCAATTTATCCAAATTTATTGCACAAGAACAACCTGATTGCCTCATTATTATTGATAGTCCTGATTTCACGCATCGTGTTGCAAAAAAGGTGCGCGTTTTAGCGCCTTCTATTCCGATCATAAAATATGTCGCACCAACCGTTTGGGCCTGGCGTCCAGAGCGCGCTAAAGCTATGCGCAAATTTGTTGACCATGTTTTAGCGGTTTTTCCTTTTGAAGAAAAGATTATGCAAGATTTGGGTGGTCCTCCCACGACCTACGTTGGACATCGTCTTTTGACATATCCTCCCCTTTTGATAGTTCAGTCAGAAAAAAAATGCCAATTAGAACAAAGAAATTTGATCGATACACAAACATCATCGCCTACATTAGTTATTTTACCAGGATCACGCAATTTAGAAATTCATTCCTTAATGCCTATTTTTCGAGAAACAGTAGAGATTCTTGTACAACGTATTCCTCATTTACGTATTATTTTACCAACCTTACCACGTTTAGCGGATAAAATTCGTGATTTTGTACAAGGCTGGAAAAGCAAAGTAGAAATTGTAGTTGGTGAAGATGCAAAATGGCGTGCTTTTGCACAAGCAGATGTTGCACTTGCAGCATCTGGAACGGTTTCGCTTGAATTAGCATTAGCTAAAATTCCAACGGTCCTTTGCTATAAACTTGATCGTTTTTCTAAATTCTTTATTTTCCCTAAAATAATTTTATGGAGTGCAGCTCTTCCCAATATTATTTCTGATAAGCCTATTGTACCGGAATATTTTGATGAATTTCTACGCCCAGGCATGTTAGCAAGACAAGTAGAAGAACTTTTGTTTAATCCTTTAATACGACAGGCACAACTCGATGCCTTTGAGATGGTAGAACAGAAAATGAAAACTGAAGTACCATCGGGGGTTGTTGGCGCACAAACAATTATCACTCTTTTAAAAAGCAGGAATAAAATTGTATAAATAAAGCAATATGTTAATAATTAATATTTAATTTTAGCCAGAAAATTACAAGCACGTTGGCTTTTAGGATTAGTAAAAAATTCTTCAGAGGCTGTATCTTCAATAATTTTTCCATTTTCTAGAAAGAGTATTCTTTCTGAGACTTTACGTGCGAAGCCCATTTCATGGGTAACACAAAGCATTGTGATCCCTGTATCGGCCAATCGAGCCATCACGTCTAAAACTTCTCCCACACTTTCTGGATCAAGAGCAGAGGTTGGTTCATCAAAAAGCATGACTTCAGGTTCCATACAAAGTGCACGGGCAATCGCAACACGTTGCTGTTGCCCACCAGAAAGTTGTAAGGGATATTTTTCACAGTGTTTTTCAATACCAACATGCGTTAAGTAACGAATTGCCCGTTCTTGTGCTTGTTGTTTAGAAAGTCCTTGAACTGTCATAGGTGCTAAAATACAATTTTGTATAACGCTCATGTGGGGAAATAAATTAAAGTTCTGAAAGACCATTCCTATCTTACGAAGAACACTCTTTTGCTGTTGTATAGGAGCGGTATGGATATCAACATTATGGATACAGATTGAACCTTTTTGTGCTTGTTCTAATTGATTAATACAACGGATTAACGTTGATTTTCCTGATCCAGATGGTCCACAAATAACGATATGTTCACCAGCCTGAACATTAAAGTTGATATCATGTAGGACCTGAAAGTTTCCATACCATTTATTTAGATTTCGAATAGAGATCACAGTATTTTTACAGGGAGAGATCGATTTATTATTTTTCAAATTCATCTTATTTTATTCTTTCATTGATGAATAACTTGATTAATTCAACATTTTTGTTTGTGAAGTTTTTTATGATCATTTTTATTTACCGTAAATATCGAGTGAGGCGTTGTTCGATAAAAACAATAAAACGATGAATGAGTTCAACGATAAAGAGATAGATAAGAGCAGCCCAAACGTAAACTTGAAAATCGAAAGTCCGTGAATAAGTGAGTTTAGCAACCCCCATCAAATCATAAACAGTAATAAGTGAGGCAAGAGCACTGGATTTAATCATTAAAATCAACTCATTTCCTAGGGGGCGTAATGCTACAATCATTGCTTGTGGAAGAATAACTCTAAAAAATGTGACAGAGTTACTTAGACCTAAAGCTTTTGATGCTTCACGTTGCCCAGTTGTTACGGATAGAAAACTTCCTTTAAAGATCTCAGATTGATAGGCAGCAGAATTGAGAGTAAAAATAAAAAGACAACAATACCACGCGTTTTGAAAAAACCACCACAAACCAACCTGTTGCCAGAAGTCATTCATTGAACCAAGTCCATAATAAAAAAGGAAGAGTTGAGCTAATAAAGGAGAGCCACGGAAAAAATAGACATAAGCATTTGCACAATACTGTAAAAATGTATTTTTTGATAAACGTGCAAAAGCGATAAGCATACCAAGAAAAAAACCAAGAGAACAAGAAATAGAAACAAGCTCAACAGTAACAATAAAGCCATTAATAAATTTTGGTCCATAATGACTTAAAAGATCAGGATTGAAAAGGAAATACAGCCACTCAGGAATCATTGACGTAGCACCTTTTTATCGCCTATTTGAGTGTATGTTTCCAAATGGCGTAAGATTGCAGTAAAAACCGCTGAAAATAACAAATAGAGTAAGCATGCTACAAGATAAAATAGCATGGGTTTATTGGTAGCAGCGACAGCTAAGTTCGTTTGTCGCATGAGGTCAACAAGTGCGATGGTTGAAACAAGGGATGTATCTTTCAGTAAAGTAAGCCAATTATTAGAAAGTCCTGGCAAGGCATTTCGGATGAGCTGAGGAAAGACAATACGAAAAAATGTGGTTGACCGTGAAAGGCCTAAAGCTTTAGCCGCTTCATATTGGCCTTTATCAAAAATATTAAATGCTCCAAGCCAAACCTCACAAGAAAAAGCTGCAAGAACCATACTAAGCGCAAGAACACCAGCAACAAAAGCATTGATACTGAACATGATTTCAAAATTAAAATAGTCAAAGACATTTTGAATAAGGCTTTGTAACCCGTAGTAAACTAAAAACAAAGTTAAAAGCTCTGGTAGTCCACGAAATACCGTTGAAAAGAGGCGTGCCATCGCTTTGGCCATCTTAATATTGGATCGAATCATCACTGCATTTAGAAGACCTAGAGGAAGTCCTAGAAGTCCACAACATAATGCCAATGACAATGTCATTCCTGCACTAGAAAGTATAACCGCTCCCCATCCACCATTGCTAAATGATAGCAATGCTAAATTTTCAATCATTCTTGTGTTCCTCATGAAAGAGTTAGATAATATTTTTTAGAAATAACTAGCGGGTTTCATTTAAACATCATATTGATATTTAATAGATATCACTTGTAAAATATTTTCTCATAATTTTCTCATAAGTTCCATCTAAACGGATTTCTTTTAGCGCCTTATTGAACTTATTTTTAAGATCATTATTATTTTGACGCAGTGCAATTGCAACAGGAAATTTTGTTTCTTCTAGAGTTCCAAGGAGGAGACAGCAATCTTTTCCTTCATTTTTAAGCCAATTTAATGCTTGTAATTTATCAACAATAATCACATCAAGTCGATGATTTAAAAGGTCACGATTCACTTCTATTGTGGAAGGGTAGAGTTTAATTTTCACCTCTTCAGAAGCATAATGATCTTCTGCATAGAAAGCTTGTGTT
Organism: Bartonella sp. LB28NMGDW; assembly: GCF_042194435.1. NCBI lineage: Bacteria > Pseudomonadati > Pseudomonadota > Alphaproteobacteria > Hyphomicrobiales > Bartonellaceae > Bartonella > Bartonella sp. LB28NMGDW. The sequence goes on along the minus strand of NZ_JBHIMX010000007.1, from coordinate 59,395 downwards.
GTATTTGATTGTACACCAAGATTTTTACCTCTAAAGTCTTGTGTTGAGATTTCTTTAATTCCCGAAGCTTTGGTAACAATAACAGCCAGTGCTGTATCGTAGTAAGGATCTGTGAAGTCAATTTTTTGTAAGCGCTCTTGTGTGAGAGAGAGGGAGGCAATGATAGCATCATATTTTTTTGCAATAAGTCCAGGGATCATTCCCTCGAAGTCTTGTGTGACAACAGTACACTCAACATTCATTTTTTTACAAAGTGCATAAGATATATCAATATCAAGTCCCTGCAATTTATTATTTGAGTCAATATAACTAAAGGGAGGGTATGTGCCTTCACTCGCAATTTTTAATGTTTTCGCATTAGCCAATTGGGTGAATAGTGCGGCGCTTATTATAAGAGCTCTTGCTAATAGTTTCATGATGTTCTCCTATTGGATAAGCGGGAAAATATGAAATCACTATGTTTTTATAATCTGTAAGCTTTTTTGGAGCAATTCAAAAATTTATTGATGTTTATTTTAGATCATTATGTTGGACATTATTATCAAAAAAATTATCTTTTTTATTGATAAAAAAAGAATAAATATCTTATTGCTTGTATGATAGCTTAATTTTCATGAAATGATTGATTTGAATCATTTCATGAGTAAAAACTGAGGATTTTTCTTGAAAATAAAGCTATTCAATTTGAACATAAAGAAAAAATTAGATTTTGATACCATAAAAACACAATCTTATTGTTGTCATTATATTCTATAAAACGTTTAGATATCGAGCAACAATTAAAATTATTTTGATAAATGTAAATTTTCTTATAAAAATGCCGAATTCCCAATTACATTTGCATGCCCAATAAAGAGTTTAAAATATTCCTTAAATATAAAGACTGAATTTTAACTCATAGTGATATCTAATCAATATTGAAAGTAAAATATTTTTTCATAATTTTTTCATAGGTTCCATCAGCACGGATTTCTTCTATTGCTTTATTAAAACTGTTTTTAAGATCGTTATTATTTTGACGGAGTGCAATTGCAACAGGAAAATTTGTTTCTTCTAGAGTTCCTAGGAGGATACAGCAATCTTTTCCTTCATTTTCAAGCCAATTTAATGCTTTTAATTTATCAAAGATAATGATATCAAGCCGATGGCTTAAAAGATCACGATTAGCTTCTATTGCTGTAGGATAAAGTTTGATATTCACTCCTTCAGAGGCATAATAATCTTCCGCATATGCAGCTTGTGTTGTATTCGATTGTACTCCAAGATTTTTACCTCTAAAGTTTTGTGTTGAGATTTCTTTAATCCCCGAATTTTTGGTAACGATAACAGCGAGTACAGTACTGTAGTAAGGATCTGTAAAATCAATTTTTTGTAAGCGCTCTTTTGTAGGAGAAAGGGAAGAAACGATAGCATCGTATTTTTTTGCAAGAAGACCAGGAATCATCCCCTCGAAGTCTTGTGTGACAATAGTACATTCAACATTCATTTTTTTACAAAGCGCATAAGATATATCAATATCAAACCCTTGAAGTTCGTTATTTGAGTCAATATAACTAAATGGCGGATAAGAGGCATCGCTTGCAATTTTCAGCGTTTGAGAATTGGCCGATAGGGTAAACAGTGTTGCGCTTATTATAAGAGCTCCTGCTAATAATTTCATTATGTTCTCCTATTAGATAAGCTGGCAAATATGAAACCATCATGCATTTTTATAATCTGTAAGCTCTTTTGGAGCAATGTAAAAAATTTATCTGTGTTCATTTTGCTATCATTATGCTGGATATCATTATCAAAAAAATGATTTATTTTTATCAAGTATGGGAATAAAAAATACAGGAAAAAAGTACACCTCTTGTTGATTATATAATGATTTTTAATAATTTTACTTAAAAAATCAACAAGTTAGATTTAAAAGGAAAACTATTAACTTAAATACGAAGAAAATTTCAGCTCTTAACAGGACAAAATGTAAAGTATTTTTATTCTAATCTACTTGAAGAGAGATAAGAAGTTTTGGCATTTTAAAGAAGCACTTAATGTAAGCCTTTTGCAATTTTATCTGGAGAAGATAGAAAGTAAAATTGTTACATTGCTAGATTTTAATATGCAATAAGGTTTTTAAACACGAGGGAATGACAGGAAATACACTTCCATTAAAGATAATGAGAATTATAAGGTAAAATTTTCAATTTCTTTTTGCTAAATGTTTGGCTAACTTGCAGAAGAGTATTCTCAATTTAAAACTTAGAATTTTAATTTTTATGATGATGTTACCTCTGTAGAAAGAGTTTTAAAATCACGTTTTATAAAAATTCTCAAAGGATATTTTTGGATTATTTTCAATAAAGCTTCAGTAAACTAAAGCTTTATTGATTTCTTTTTTTAATTTGCACGTTCATCTATAGGAACATAGTCACGCATAGCATAGCCTGTGTAGAGTTGTCGAGGACGACCAATTTTTTGTGCAGGGTCTTCAATCATTTCTTTCCATTGAGCCACCCACCCGACACTGCGTGCCAATGCAAAAAGAACAGTAAACATTTCAGTTGGAAAGCCTAGAGCTTTTAATGTAATGCCGGAATAGAAATCAACATTGGGATAAAGCTTTTTCTCAATAAAATATTCATCACTTAAGGCAATTTTTTCAAGTTCTATTGCAATATCAAGAAGCGGGTCATCTTGAATGTTGAGTTCTTTTAAAACTTCATGACAGGTTTTTTGCATGATTTTTGCACGTGGGTCATAATTTTTATAGACACGGTGCCCAAAGCCCATAAGGCGGAAAGGATCATTTTTATCTTTTGCACGTGCAATAAATTCAGGAATTCTTTCAATAGAACCTATTTCTTGTAGCATTTTTAAACATGCTTCATTGGCACCACCATGTGCTGGTCCCCAAAGGCATGCAACACCTGCTGCAATACAGGCAAACGGATTAGCACCCGAGGATCCAGCAAGACGTACCGTAGATGTAGAAGCATTTTGTTCATGATCTGCATGAAGGATAAAGATTTGATCCATCGCCCGAGCAAGCACAGGGTTTGTTTTATATTCCTCACAAGGAACAGCAAAGCACATACGGAGGAAATTTGCAGCATAACTAAGATCATTACGTGGATAAACAAATGCTTGTCCGATACTGTATTTATAGGCCATAGCAGCAAGCGTTGGAACTTTTGAGATAAGACGAACAGAAGCAATCATTCTCTGGTGAGGATCTGTAATATCAATAGAGTCGTGATAGAACGCAGACATAGCGCCAAGGCAGGCAACCATGACGGCCATAGGATGAGAATCACGGCGGAAGCCATGGAAGAAGCGTGCAAACTGTTCGTGTACCATGGTATGCTGCATAATACATCGATCAAATTCATTTTTTTCTTGCTGTGTTGGAAGTTCACCATAAAGTAAAAGATAACAACTTTCGAGAAAGTCTCCTTTCTCAGCCAATTGATCAATAGGATAACCACGATAAAGCAATATGCCTTTATCACCGTCGATATAAGTAATTTTTGATTCACAAGAAGCTGTTGAAGTAAAACCAGGATCATAAGTAAAAATATCGGTTTTTTTGTAGAGAGAAGCAATTTCAATGACCTCAGGTCCAATCGTACCTTTACGCAAGGGAAGCTCTACTTTTCTATCATTCACAATAATATATGCGTTACTCTCAGACATTCGGTATTCCTTTCAGATCCTTCACTTCTAAAAATTAAGACTCTGCTTCATCAGAGTGGGGGATGTATAACTGAAGCTTTTCTTACTTATATTAAGGGTAGATTGCCTCCAAAAGTGAGTACATGCAATCTAAAAATATTCCCTCATTGATCATTATTACTCAATAAAAAATGTATTTCAATGATATAACATAAAAAACTCTTTTAGGGCGCGTTGAGATATCTCTATAGATCCCTATTTGAGGAAATATACTCAGTACACATCATGGGCATATTGGTGTGATAAGTTGGTCCTTGATGCGATGAAGAGCTTCATCGCGTCCTAATAAAATAAGAACATCCAAAACACTTGGTGATGTTGCACATCCTGTAAGAGCTGCGCGAAGTGGTTGGGCGATAGATCCAAACTTGAGATTCTGCGTTTGTACACAAGAGCGAAGTGTTTCATCTAGGTTTTTTGTATCCCAAGAGGGGCAAGCTTTCAGGGCAAGATAAAGATCGTTTAAAATGGTTCGTCCATTTTTATCCAAGAGCATTTGTGCTTTTTCATCAAGTTGTAAAGGTCGTTGTGTAAAAATGAAGGAGGCATTGTCAATCAGTTCGCACAGTGTTTTTGAACGTTCTTTCAAATGCGGGATTGCTTTTAAAAATTGAACACGGCGTTTTTCATCAAGTCTTTCAATAATTTGTGCTCCCCTATCGGTTTCTGGTAGAATATTAAGAGCGGCATCAAAAAGTTCTTGATCATTACTCATGCGCATATAGTGTCCGTTGATGGAATCGAGCTTTTTGAGATCAAAACGAGCAGCACCTTTGTTAATATCCTCAATGTCAAACCAAGAAATCATATCTTTAAGCGACATCAGTTCGTCATCACCATGACTCCAACCTAAACGGACAAGGTAATTGCGCAAAGCAGCAGGAAGATATCCCATTGTTCGGTAGGTATCAACACCGAGTGCACCATGCCGCTTTGATAATTTTGCACCGTTTTCACCATGGATAAGAGGAATATGGGCCATAACAGGAATGTCCCACCCCATTGCATTGAAGATAATTGTTTGGCGTGCTGCATTTGTAAGATGATCATCACCGCGTATAATATGTGTTACACCCATATCATGATCATCAACGACAACAGCATGCATATAGGTAGGCGAACCATCAGAACGCAAAATAATGAAGTCATCGAGATCTTTATTAGGAAAACGGACATCACCTTGAACACGATCATGTACAATCGTTTCTCCATCTTGAGGGGCTTTGATGCGAATAACAGGCTTAACACCTTTAGGAGCTTCAGAACTATCACGGTCCCGCCAACGTCCATCATAACGTGGTGGGCGCCCTTCTGCACGGGCTTTTTCACGCATTTCAGCTAACTCCTCAGGTGAAGCATAGCAATAGTAAGCTTTGCCGTTTTTGACCAACTGTTCGGCGATTTGGCGGTGACGTTCAGCACGTTCAAATTGCGAAATAGGGGCGCCATCATAATTAAGCCCCATCCAGTGCAAGCCATCTATAATAGCTTTTACAGCTGCTTCTGTTGAGCGCTCTCGGTCTGTATCTTCAATTCGTAAAAGCATTTTTCCACCGGTATGTTTTGCATAAAGCCAATTAAAAAGAGCAGTACGAGCACCACCAATATGAAGGAAGCCAGTGGGTGAAGGGGCAAAACGAGTAATAACAGACACGAATATTTTCCTTTAAACTAAGATATTTCTTATGGAACTTTATAGAAAAGTCATGTTAGCATAAGTGATGGGGTGTGCAATAGCCGTATTGCGAGTTAAAGTGGGGGACTGATGTTTTATAAAAGTAAAGAGGGTTTATCCGAAAAATCTGTTACAGAAAGAAAAAAGCCATGCAAAATAGGGCAGAGTGTTTTTTCTAGATATGATGATGCAAAGAACGGTAGCTATAACCAACAAAAACTTTTTTTATTGAAACTCTCAAAAGAAGTAATCATTTTTTTTCGCAAATGGTTAGAAGATTGTATTAGTAAAGAAGTTTCTTTTGGTATCCTTTTTTCGCTGATTTTAGTCTTTTTTGCCCTAGGAATCATTTTGTATTTTCATTTAGAGTGGGAACCAAGTTGGGGACAATTGGGGGCGTTGGTCAGTATTTTTCTGGGAATATTCTATGTTGCACGTTTTTATCGAAAAATATGGATTCCCGTGGGATTTCTGTTTTGTATTATATTGGGTGCTTTAGCGGCAAAAATAGAAACGTGGCGTATTGCAACACCCATGTTAAGCAGTGACATTGTCACTACATTGACGGGAAGAATTGTTTCTATTGAGTCAGGCGCCAAAGGAGGATTTCGTTTAGTTTTGGATATTTTGAGTACAGAAAAGCCCATATTACGCCATAGTCTTCATCGTATTCGTTTATCGGCAAGATATTTGCCATCCGGCTTAGCGATTGGTGATGGACTGCATGGAAAAGTTAAGATTCGTGCATTCTCTGGGCCGGTGCGTCCAGGAGGCTACGATTTTAGTTTTCATAATTATTTTAAAAGAATTGGGGCTCAAGGCGTTTATTTAGGAAAACCAAGAAAAATATCCGTTTCGCAGCCTGATGGAATATTTGCTATCGTTCTACAGAAAATTGAAAATTTACGCACGAAGATGACACAAAGAATCCGTATGGCCCTTGAAGGAGAAAAGGGGAGTGTTGCTGCTGCTCTCATAACAGGGCAGCGTGCTGGCATTTCAAATGAGACAAATGAAGCATTACGGACGGCTGGATTAGCCCATATTTTATCAATATCAGGTTTACATATGGCGTTGTTAAGCGGCATAGTTCTTTTGAGTATCCGTAGTTTTTTAGCATTTTTTCCAGTTTTTTCTTCCTATTATTCCAGTAAAAAATTTGCTGCTATCGTTGCGTTTATGATAACAGCTTTTTATTTGTTATTGTCGGGCTTAGCAATATCAGCGCAAAGAAGTTTTGTGATGATTGCTGTTATGTTGGTTGCTATATTGTGTAATCGCTCTGCTATAACAATGCGTAATTTTTCTATTGCAGGGTTGATAACTCTGGCGATTACACCCCATGAAATATTAGGTCCTAGCTTTCAAATGTCCTTTTCTGCGACTGCTGCTTTGATCGCTTTTTTTGATTGGTGGAGTGGAAGATCATTTTTTCGTAAAAGAAAAACAACCCCCTCTTATGTTGGAGGAGGAGTGATAAATTTTGCTTTCTTATCGATACTTTCAACATGTGCTTCTTCCCTTGTTGCAGGGAGTGCAAGTGGAATTTATGCTGCTTATCATTTTTCTAATACGGCATCTTTGAGCGTTATCAGTAATGCTTTTGCTTTGCCTGTCATCTCAATTTTCGTCATTCCTTTTGGATTAATTGCAGTTCTCGCAATGTTAGGAGGATTCGAATGGCTCCCCCTTCAAATTATGGGGTTTGGTGTTGATCTTGTGATAAAGATTGCGCTTGCGATCAAGGCTATTTCTCCTGATTTGAATCCTGGTTTTATGCCGTTATCAGCGTTAGTTTTATTGAGTATAGGCTTGGTTGGACTGACTTTTTGCAAAACACCCATCCGGCTCTTTTTTAGTTTGTTTATTTTGGCAGGTATTTCTATTTGTGTAATGCATTCACCTATACAACTGATTATAGCAGATAATATGCGTCTCGTGGGCGTTATCCATGATAAAAAATTATATATTGATCGTTACCATATTTCTAAGTTCACGACATCCATATGGAAAAAGTCATTTCGTGTGAATGAAACGATTAAACCAACAAAATATGGTCCTTCGTTGCACGGACAATTTATTTGTGATTATCATGTATGTACGTCATTATTAGAGAATGGATTAAAAGTAGTTGTTTTACAAAGAGAAACAGATCAATGTGTAGAGGCAGATATTCTCATTCAGACATTTGTGATGCATAATCCAACTTGTTACAAGAAGGCAAAAATAATATTTATGCCTCAACAATTGTTATCACGAGGAAGTGTTATGATGACCAAAGGTGGAGATATTATTTGGTCTTCTCTAGGGTTTCATAGACCATGGAATATGCACAGACAGCATTCATAAAAAAATATAATCTATCATATTTTGCTTCACATTTGGATAATGACAAAACAAAAAATAATAGAAGACTTTTCTGATAAAATTTTGCGGTATTTAAATTAGTAAGTTTATCAAAGTCATTAAAACGGGATAATAATCTAGAGTTTTCTAGAAACAGATGATTTTTATATCTAATCATTTTAAATTTTTCAAAAAAAATTAAGATGCACATCTTTGTGCATCCTATTGATAGCACAAGATAAATCAAAAATTCTTATTGAATGAGAAAAATGCTAACAAATTTTCTCAAAGAAATAAAAAAGATAATTGTTGATTATTCTATTTTATTCTTATCATATATTTCTATAACGAGTAACATCTCTTCAAGCAAGAGATGATGGTAAATTTAAATAGATTGCGTCAAGAGGTTATCTTTTATTATCATTATTATCGATGGTAATAGGGGTGATAAATGCTGCTTATACGGATAAAAGGCAAAGTCATTCATGGATGTTCAGCAGTTAAAAAAAATGGCAGCTATAAAAGCGCTTGAGTTTGTTGAAGATGGTATGCGGCTTGGTATCGGATCTGGTTCGACAGTCAATGAGTTTATTCGTCTTCTAGGCGAGCGTGTTGCGGATGGTTTGCATGTGACTGGTGTTGCTACTTCAAGATATTCTGAACAACTCTGTCGTAAATTTGGAGTACCTGTTAGCACTTTAGAACAAATACCTGAGCTGGATCTTGATATTGACGGAGCAGATGAAATTGGTCCTGAGATGATGCTCATTAAAGGGGGAGGGGGAGCATTGTTGTATGAAAAAATTGTAGCATCGGCATCTCGTGCAATGCTTGTCATTGCTGATGAAACAAAGGTGGTAAAAAGACTTGGTGCTTTTGCACTACCAATTGAAGTTAATCCATTTGGTATCCACACAACATGCAGAACCATTGAAAAAGTCGCTGATGATTTAGGGCTTTCTGGAGAAATTGCATTGCGAATGAATGGAAAAAATCCTTTTGAAACAGATGGTGGTCATTTTATTCTTGATGCATTTTGGGGCTGCATTTTGCAACCAAAACCATTATCGGACGCACTTCTTTCCATTCCTGGTGTTGTTGAGCATGGCCTTTTTTTGGGATTGGCTTCACGTGCAATTGTAGCTATGGCTGATGGTCAAACAAAAATTTTAGAATCTTTTGATTTTTAGAGAAGACAGTTTCATGACGATATGTTAGCACAGTAAAAAAAGATCTTAAAGATTTTAGATAGAAAACGAATTAAAATTATAATTAACGATCGGGGTAATCATTAAATGAGAATAATATTTTCTTTTCAGCGTTTTGTCGTATATTTTGGTGCAATTGCTATTTTTATTGTGAATATTGGAATGGCTTATGCACAAGGTGTGAGCGATCAACATTTAGCTTCAGCTAGAAAGGCTATAAGTGCCATTCACGCAACGGATCAGTTTGATAGTTTTTTACCAAATGCGGTAGACGATCTTAAAACTGCACTGATGAGGGATGATCCAAATTTGGCAGAGGCAATTTCTGATATTGTTGATAAGCAGGCGCTTGCTTTAATTAAAAGGCGCTCTGATCTAGAAAAAGAGATTGCTCATGTATATGCAAAATATTTTACTCAAAAAGAGCTTGATGCAATAACAGCATTCTACAGTTCTGATACCGGTAAAAAGTTTTTGACAGAAGTCCCCAATATCGCACGTGATTCTTATTCAGCATTTGATGTATGGCGTTCTGCGCTTATGCGGGATCTTGTAGAAAATGTGAAAAAAGAGATGTCTGAAATACTTAATTTGAATAAGTCTACTATGCCTACAAATATGCCTATAAAATCAGAATCTTCAGAAAATAAAAAATAGCTTGATTAATATCATGACAACCAATGGGCAATTTCTGATTTTTTAAATAGCGGCGGTTTTCCCGCCGTTTTTAATATTTTAATGAGAGTAGGTCTTTTTAGAATACGGCTTTATAAAAAATGCTTCTTCAAAAGAAAAAAAGACTTTCATTTGATAATAAATGATCTTAGCCTATTCTTGCAGATACATAAGAAGGAATAATTCGTGGGCTCTTTTGACTTTGATTTATTTGTTATTGGAAGTGGTTCTGGTGGAGTGCGTGCAGCACGGCTTGCTGGAGGACTCGGTAAGCGTGTTGCTATAGCAGAGGAATATCGGATAGGGGGCACTTGTGTTATTCGTGGTTGTGTTCCCAAAAAACTTTATGTTTATGCATCACAATATGTAAAAGAATTTAAGAAAAGTATTGGTTTTGGGTGGGAATATGCGGATCCAATTTTTAGTTGGGAAAAGTTGGTTGCGGCTAAAAATAAAGAAATATCAAGGTTAGAAGGGCTGTATCGTAAGGGATTAGAGAATAACAATGTGCATATTTATGAAAGTCGTGCTACTTTTGTAGATGATCACACATTAGAGCTTTCTGCCACGGGTGAGCGGGTAAGTGCAGAAAAAATTTTGATTGCAACAGGGGCAAAAGTTGCACCAAATACTTCCATAGAAGGCGGTGGATTTTGCCTCACTTCTAATGAGATTTTTGACCTTGATCAACTCCCAAAATCAATAGTCATTGTTGGTGGAGGGTATATTGGTGTTGAATTTACTAATATTTTTCATGAATTAGGTGTAAAAACAACGCTGCTCCATCGTGGTGATTTAATCCTTCGTGGTTTTGATCATGATTTGCGGCAATTGCTTAATGATGCAATGATTGAAAAAGGGATTTCTATTCTCTATGGCGTAACAATTTCTAAAGTGCAGGCTGCAGAAAATTGTTATGAAGTTATTTTATCAAATGGGCAAACGATTAGTGCTGATCAGATTATGTTGGCTACGGGGCGTGTACCAAATACAACGGGTTTAAGACTTGAGCGGGCAGGTGTTCAAGTGGATGAATTTGGTGCAGTTGTTGTTGATGAAAGAATGACAACAAATATACCCCATATTTGGGCTGTTGGTGATGTAACAGGCCATATTCAATTAACACCTGTAGCGATTCATGATGCAATGTGTTTCGTGAAGACTGCGTTTGAGAATATTCCCACGACACCTGATTATGATTTAATTACGACGGCAGTTTTTTCTCAGCCAGAGATTGGAACAGTTGGTCTTTCAGAAGAAGATGCGGTACGTTGTTATAAGCGTCTTGAAATTTATCGTACAGTTTTTCGTCCTATGCGTAATGTTCTTTCTGGGAGTTCAGAGAAAATGCTTATGAAACTCATTGTTGATGGTGAAAGCCGTATTGTTGTGGGTGCTCATATTTTAGGGGAAAACGCTGGTGAGATGGCACAGCTTATAGGGATAGCTCTCAAAGGAAAGCTGACGAAGGATATCTTTGATGAAACGATGGCCGTGCATCCAACGATGGCAGAAGAATTGGTAACGATGTATAAACCAAGTTATATATATGAAAATGGGAAGAAAATAGAAAGTTAAACAGCATATATTGCGGTAAAAAGCTTTTGATATGCCAATCTTTAAGATTAATCTTTAGCGAGAGTGTAATGATAAAAGAATGGGCGCCTGACTCCTGGAGAACAAGGCCAATTAAACAAGTTCCGACTTATCCGGATAAGTCTATGTTAGAAGATGTTGAACGAAAACTGAGAAGCTATCCTCCTTTAGTTTTTGCCGGTGAAGCACGTGATTTAAAAAATGAATTAGCAGCCGTTGCAAAAGGACAAGCTTTTTTATTGCAAGGTGGTGATTGTGCCGAAAGCTTTGCAGAACATGAAGCTGATAATATCCGTGATTTTTTTCGTGTATTTTTGCAAATGGCGATTGTTTTAACCTTTGGTAGTTCTAAACCAGTTGTTAAAATTGGTCGTATTGCTGGTCAATTTGCAAAGCCTCGCTCTTCTGATATCGAAAGCAAAGAGGGAGTTGAATTTCCTGCTTATCGTGGGGATATTATTAATGGCATTGAATTTGAAGCCGGTTCTCGTATTCCAGATCCGCAACGGATGTCTATGGCTTATCGCCAATCTGCGGCAACACTTAATCTATTGCGTGCTTTCTCACAAGGTGGCTATGCTAATTTAGAAAATGTTCACACATGGATGTTGAGTTTTGTTTCTAACAGTCCGCAGGGGGAACGTTATGAATTATTGGCAGAGCGTATTTCTGAATCAATTGATTTTATGCGTTCTATAGGGATTACATCCAAAACACATTCTTCATTGCGTGAAACATCTTTTTATACCAGTCATGAAGCACTTTTGCTTGGTTATGAAGAGGCTTTGACTCGGATTGATTCAACTTCAGGAAATTGGTATGCAACATCCGGTCATATGTTATGGATTGGTGACCGTACACGTCAGATTGACCATGCTCACGTTGAATATTGTCGCGGCATTAAAAATCCTATAGGATTAAAATGTGGTCCTTCCATTGAACCTGATGAGGTTTTAAAATTAATTGATATTTTAAATCCTGAAAACGAACTGGGGCGGCTTACTCTCATTACGCGCTTTGGTTATGATAAAGTTGAAAGTTATCTGCCTAAACTCATCCGTGCCGTTGAACGTGAGAAGCGTGCGGTTATATGGTCATGTGATCCAATGCATGGCAATACAATTACTGCCAATGGTTATAAGACGCGTCCCTTTGATTATGTTTTAAAAGAAGTAGAGAATTTTTTTGCAGTGCATCGTGGAGAGGGAACTTATCCAGGAGGTATTCATATTGAGATGACAGGTCGTGATGTTACTGAATGTACAGGAGGGGCGCATGCTATTTCTGTAGACGATTTATCTGATCGTTATCATACGCAATGTGATCCACGGTTAAATGCAGATCAAGCGTTAGAATTGGCTTTTCTTGTTGCTGAACTCCTTAAAAAAAATCGTGCGAATGATTCGTTAGGAATTGCTGCTGGTGGGTAGGAAAAATTTGCCTAATATACTTTTAGGTCATTATGGCAGAAGAGAATTTTTAAAAAAGTGATATTTCCTGATGATGAAGAATAAAGTTGTGGTTGCTAAACTGATGAAATGATACAAAGGCTTATGAAAAATGATTTTCGGGTATCAATTGCCCAATTAAATCCTATTGTTGGTGATATTGAGGGGAATTTTTCTTTAGCTGCCATGGCACATCAAAAGGCCAAAGAAGAGGGGGCTGATCTTGTTTTATTCACGGAACTTTTTATAAGCGCTTATCCGCCGGAAGATCTTGTTCTAAAACCTGCTTTTACAAAAACATGTGAAGAGACTGTTAAGAAATTAGCAAAGATAACCGTAGGTGGACCAGGAATTGTCATTGGTCTTCCATTAAGACGCAATGGCAATATTTACAACGGTGTCATGCTTCTTGATGAAGGGCGAGTCATTGCCGAAAATTTGAAGTTTGATCTACCTAATTATGCTGAATTTGATGAAAAGCGTTTATTTTCTTCAGGCCCACGACCTGAGCCTCTTATCTATCGTGGGGTAGGACTAGGAATAGTGATTTGTGAAGATATTTGGAATGATTCTTCACTTTGTGCGGAGCTTGGTAATAAAGGAGCGGAAATTATTCTTGTCCTTAACGGATCTCCCTACTATCGTAATAAAACCTTAAAACGTATAGATGTTGTTCATACGCAAGCTCTACGATCTGGGGTACCAATTATTTATGCTAATCAAGTTGGTGGTCAAGATGAGCTCGTTTTTGATGGCGGGTCTTTTGCCTTGAATGGAGAAGGAAAAAAGATATTTCAAATGAAGCACTTTGATAGCCATATTGCTTTGAGCCATTGGCAAAAAATAACGACGGGATGGCACTGTATTTCAGGTCCTAATGAAAGTCTTCTCAATGGATTAGCGGCCGATTATCAAGCTTGTGTTTTAGGGTTGAGAGATTACGTTAATAAAAATCGCTTTAAGGATGTTATTCTTGGTCTTTCAGGAGGAATTGATTCAGCCCTGTGTACGGCAATGGCGGTGGATGCTCTTGGCTCTGAGAGAGTTCGCACCATTATGATGCCCTATCATTATACTTCACAAGAATCGTTAAAAGATGCTAAAGAGTGTGCACAACTTCTAGGATGTCATTATGAAATAATACCGATTGAGCAACCTGTTGAAGCTTTTTTGAACGCAATGGCGCCAGTTTTTTTAGGGTTGCCGTCTGATGTGACAGAAGAAAATCTTCAAAGCCGTGTACGTGGGACTATTTTAATGGCACTTTCCAATAAATTTGGCTCAATGGTAGTGACAACAGGCAATAAGTCGGAAATGGCTGTGGGATATGCAACACTGTATGGTGATATGAATGGCGGGTTTAATCCTATTAAGGATATTTATAAAATGCAGGTTTATGCATTAGCTGAGTGGCGCAATAAAAATCACTTGCACAATTTGAAAGGACCAGAAGGAATTGTCATTCCATCCAATATTATAGAAAAAACGCCTTCTGCAGAGCTGCGGGAAAATCAAAAAGATGAAGATTCTCTTCCGCCTTATCCTATTCTAGATGATATCTTGCAATCTCTTATAGAAAATGACATGAGTATTTGTGATATTATTAAACGTGGGTATTCACGGGAAACTGTTGAGAAAGTTGAACAGCTTCTTTATGGTGCCGAATATAAAAGACGACAATCTGCACCCGGTGTAAAAATCAGTTACAAGAATTTCGGACGCGATCGTCGCTATCCCATAGTCAATCATTTTCGCGATAAAAATTGAGTATTATTTTATGGTTAAAGTTCGTTTTGCTCCCTCTCCAACAGGTTATATTCATATTGGCAATATCCGTATTGCGCTTTTCAATTGGCTTTATGCGCAAGCGCATAAAGGAGCATTTATCTTGCGCTATGATGATACAGATGTTGAACGTTCTAAACAAGAATATATCGATGCTATTGCTGTTGACCTTGAATGGCTTGGTATTCAACCAGATTCAATTTATTACCAATCTAAGCGATTTAATCGATATGATGAAGTTGCGGAAATTCTCAAACAACGCGGGCTTCTTTATCCCTGTTATGAGACTGCAGAAGAATTAGAGCGACGTCGTAAAATCCAGCTTTCACGCAAATTGCCTCCTATTTATAACCGTGCAGCATTAAAATTGACAGCAGAAGAGAAAAAAAACTTTGAATCTCAAGGTCGTAAACCCCATTGGCGTTTTCTTCTTCCTAATTTTGAAAGTGATCCTTTACAAACAAAGCGAACAGAAGTTTGCTGGAATGATGCAATAAAGGGAAAGCAGACGATTGATTTGGCTTCTCTTTCAGATCCTGTTCTTATTCGTGAAGATGGAAGCTATCTTTATACATTGCCCTCTATTGTTGATGATGTAGATATGGCTATTACGCATATTATTCGTGGGGATGATCATATTACAAATACAGGCGCTCAAATTGCTATTTTTAAAGCTCTTAATGCAGAATTACCGGTTTTTGCTCATACCAATTTATTGGCGACAGTTTTAGGAAAAGGATTTTCAAAACGTAATAATGATCTTTCTATTCGTTCTCTAAGGGAAGAAGGATTTGAATCTATAGCTGTTCAATGCCTTGCCGTTTTGATTGGGACATCGCAAAATGTGCATTCCTATCCTAATCAAGCAGCGCTTTTAGAGCATTTTAATCTCCAAGATACGTCAAGATCCGTTGCAAAATTTGATATTGCTGATCTTCTTGCTTTGAATAGTCATCTTGTCCATGAGTTAACCTATGAAGAAGTAAAAATGCGCCTTAAAAAACTTTCTATTGAGGGAGATAAGGCGGAATATTTCTGGAACGCGATAAGAAACAATATTAATAAAGTCAATGATGCTGTTTTGTGGTGGAAAATCATTCATGATGAACAGAATTTTGATACAGTGGCACTAGAGGATCGTGTATTTGTGCGTCAATCACTCGATTTCTTACCTGAAGGTGCTTTGAATGAGGAAAGTTGGAAAATTTGGACAACAGCATTAAAAGAAAAAACAGGTCGAAAAGGAAAAGCTTTATTTATGCCATTACGTCAGGCACTTACAGGCATGGATCATGGACCTGAAATGGGAAAAATTTTGCAGCTTTTAGGGCGTGAAAAGGTAGCAGAAAGACTCTCTAGGAAATAAGAGCGGCTTTTTTTTAAGCATTTCGTTCATTTCACTCTTAAAGAGAGTAAAGAGCGAATTTATTTACACGTTTTTATAAGCATGAAAGCAGGAATATCATCACCAAATCCAAGGGGCGTGTAATTCTTATTTTTTCGTGGGCGTTGTTGCTCAGATGGCTTCTCTTTATCATTTGCATTTTTGATACATTCTGTTTCATTCTCTTCTACAGATTTTTTAGTGTGAGCAACAGGCTCTTTTGGAGCAGTTTTCTTTGGTGATTTTGAAGATTTTTTCTTTACAACAATATCTTCTGTTTGATCATCGGCTATTAAAGTTGAGAGATCTCCATTGAGCCATTCAATTTTTTCATTACTCATTTCCTCAATGGCATTGATATATTTTTGATCAGCTTTTGTGACAATTGTAAAAGCTTTTCCGCTACGATTTGCACGCCCTGTACGACCAATTCGATGAATATAGTCTTCAGCATGTGTGGGAACGTCATAATTGAAGACATGGCTTACGGCGGGGATATCAAGTCCACGGGCGGCAACATCAGATGCAACAAGAAGTGTGAGTTTATTGTCTTTAAAATCGGCTAATGTGCTCATGCGCGAGTATTGGTCCATATCTCCATGAAGCGCACCTACACTAAAATTATGTCTGATGAGAGATCTAAAAAGTTCAGAGATATCTCTTTTCCGATTACAGAAAATAATAGCGTTTTGAAGTTCTGCACCTTCATTATGAATAAGTTCTCGCAAAACAGCTCTTTTATCCCATGACTTACTTCCCGATTTGACGAGCCGCTGTGTAATTGTGGTTGCGGTTGAGGATGCTTTTGTAACTTCAACAGAAACAGGAGAATGTAAAAATTGCTTTGTTATTTTTGCAATTTCTGGCGCCATTGTTGCAGAAAAGAACAAAGTTTGACGTGTAAAAGGAGTTAGCTTACAGATGCGTTCAATATCAGGAATAAAGCCCATATCCAACATGCGATCAGCTTCATCAATAACAAGGATTTCAACGCCCATCAGGAGCAGTTTACCGCGCTCGCAATGATCGAGAAGGCGCCCTGGTGTTGCTATAAGAACATCAGCTCCCCGTTCAAGTTTGCGATCTTGGAGTTCAAAAGAAACTCCACCAATCAAAAGAGCAACATTTAAACGATGATTTATTCCGTATTTGTCGAAATTTTCTTCAACTTGAGCTGCAATTTCCCGTGTTGGTTCTAAGATGAGCGTACGGGGCATTCGTGCTCTTGCACGACCTTTTTCAAGGAGAGTGAGCATAGGCAATACGAAAGAAGCGGTTTTACCTGTTCCCGTTTGGGCGATTCCTAAAACGTCTTTTCTTTGAAGGACATGTGGAATTGTTTCACTTTGAATAGGTGTTGGAGCTGTATATCCCGCTGATTCCACCGCATTAATAACTTTTGCGGAAAGACCTAAATCAGCAAAACTGTTTAAAGATGGTATCATTTTTTTATCAATTGCTCTGTGATTTTAACTGCGCTATCTAAATGATAATTATAACCAATATTCTATACTCTTAAGAGTGTTAAGATGTTTTCACAAAAAAACTAACTATAACAATCATATACACATAAAAAGCATAATACAATCATTAATAGCGAAATTGTTCTGATAAAATGCGCTCATCCCATGAATGATTTGAGTCAAAAAGGATTGAAGCTGTTACTTCTGTTGCCATTGAAATAGTAACTGAATGGACAGATTTAACTTCAATATTATCTGCAGCAGCGTTGACAGGGCGTTTGTCAGGTTCAAGCATATCAAAGCGCACTGTTACTGTATTGGGAAGCAAAGCTCCATGCCAACGCCGAGGGCGAAAAGGGCTAACGGGAGTGAGGGCCATAAGAGGGGCCATAAGAGGTAAGATAGGTCCTTGCGCTGATAAATTATAGGCGGTCGATCCAGCTGGTGTAGCGACGAGGACACCATCACAACTTAATTGTTCCATGCGTACTTTGTTATCAATAGTGATGCGAATTTTTGCGGCTTGATAAGATTGCCGAAAGAGGGATACTTCATTAATTGCAAGCGCCTCGATAGAATCTTGACATTCAGATTTTGCAATCATGCGCAGGGGATGAATTTCTTTTTTATGTGCGACAGCAATACGATTGGGCAATTTTTTTTCATGAAATTCATTCATAAGAAATCCTACAGAACCTTGATTCATGCCATAAATAGGTTTGCCTGTGTTCATGACGTCTCGTACGGTTTGTAACATTGTCCCATCACCACCGATTGCAACAACAATATCAGTTTCTTCCAGAGAAGAATGACCATAAACGGAAATTAATTTATGGGTAGCTTTGATAGCGTCCTCAGTTTCTGCGGAAATAAAATGAAAGCGACTTGGTAATGTAGTCATTTAAAAATTATCCTGATACTTATAATGTATGTTGTAATTTATTTTTGAGAGTTTTGAAGTTGTAACAAAAGCTCTTTTTATAATAAAAAGAGCATTGAATAAAGAGAAGTTATTTCAAGGTAAAGTATCATTGAAAAGTAAGAGGAGTGCATCGTTAGATAAGTTACAAACAAGTAATTTTTTTATTAGAATGATAATTTAGCATTGAAGCTAAGAGTATGATTAGTTAAAAGACCATAACTGATTTTAATAATCAGTTTAAAGCACCCGTAGCTCAGCTGGATAGAGCGCTGCCCTCCGAAGGCAGAGGTCACAGATTCGAATTCTGTCGGGTGCACCAAATTCTTCAACTGCATACCATTCTAAATAACAATATTACCAAAAAAGAAGCCAATTTCCTCTTTCATGAAAATGGTCCATTTGAGTTGTTTATTAAGTTTTATAGCGAAGAAGAAAATGATTTTAAGAGAAGTAAGATTTACGGTTGTGTACATAACTTCTCGGTTAGTCATTTTGAATATCGAGATAAAAAAGCAAGATTATCTAAATATGCTTTCAATTTAACTATAAAACATTTATAACATAAAAATACATAATTAATTCAATATGTTATTGTATAATTGATCTGGCATTTTTGACAGTAGATCGCTAAATATGTTGTTTTGAGCATTAAAATAGATAGCTAAATTTTCTTTTATTCTATTTTTCGAGCTAAAGGCTTTTATGGTGAGATGGAACGCGGATGAGGAATATCACCAGTTAAAGGAATAATAATGGGGATAAAAATAATCGTCAAAATTTGAATTGTTTCAAAACGCTGTATTCGGTATGGTTATTATGGTTTTGAGAATGGGTATCGGGTGATTTCTCTATACACCAATATTGCCAGTTATGTTGGATGAGGGATTGTTTACCTTTAATCAACTTTTTTATATAGCTAGCGCTAATTACGGTGGTTATTTAGTTGGGAGTATGTTCTTTACGTTTGGCAGAATTCGGAATATATCTCTTGCTCCTCACATGCTATCTTGTGCAGCTATAGTAATGAGTGCACTTATTATTTCCATGGCGTTAACACTTGATCCGTTTTGCTTCTCGTGTTGCGAGTGCAGCAATGGTGGTTTTGGGTTCTATTATGGTCATGCAGCATAGCCATAATGGGTGGATTATTGCTTCGCTTTATGCAGGTGCAGGAGTTGGTATTCTATTAGGTAATGAATATGTTATTATTAGTTTGAACAGGGCGCGTGATGCGACAAACATTTGGTTTGAAGTATGCTATTCTTTAAGCGCATGCAATTTATGTTATCGATAATTTCAAACGATTACGTTTTTAACAATGCGATTTGTGTGTGATAAAAACGTATCATAAAGTTTATGAACTGTTATGAATGATAGCTGCTTTTCACTTTATTTGAATGTTTACATGCCTTATAACATTTGCATCATAATTTGCTTTTTATAGTCTATTCATACATGGCAATTGTTTATAAAAAATGGTCAATTGAATCACGTATAAAGTGTGAATTCTAAATGGAATTCATATGAAATAATTTCACACAAACTATTGACTTTGTTGTGTGTTTTTTATGATAAGATTCTTCTCTTATACGGCGTTATCAATTTTATTTGCAAAAATCTGCTTCGCTTTTGACTTTTGATATGGATACAACCTCTTTTGAGGTAGAGCAAAGAATTTTTTAGCCATGGAGAGTGCAACAGTGTTCTTCAAAAATCTTGATTGGTCTGTTGAAAAAATTAAAGAGGTAGATAATTATTCAGCACGTTATCAACTACCAGATTGTGAAGTACAAATTCTTTATAATGACGCAATTATCAAAGGTTATCCGTAATTTGATGTTGGAGTTTCGATTAGTACTGGTATTTTAGCTACTGCCTGCATGGTAATTGATCCCTATCAATTCTCAGCATTTACAAGATCTACAACTTGATTTTTATAAAAAGGGGTTGAGAGTTTGTGAAGAAGAAATATATGCGGATTGGTTGGAATTAAGCTTGATTATCTCTTGAAATAGGCGATAGAAAAAATTGATCTTCATAAATGCTTTTATTCCAGATATGGAGCACTACCTTGGCAAAAGAGTGAAGTTGAGGCAATAAGGTTATCAAGATAGATGATGCAGATTATAGCTACTTCATATTGGTGCACTGGCTTTATTGGGTAATGTTGCAACCTTACAATCTTATTATCAAAGTTTCAGTGCAGGGGATCATTTAGCTTTGATGAAAATACCCAAAAGACTCATCTTGAACGTGCATTGGCTTTAGCTAAAGAAGTGGTGAAATCTAAGAAACTCAGCTACACTTTAATTGCAAAAGTAGCAAAAAATATGAGCCATGTGGAAGAAAAACAAAGTTCTTAATAAGAGCTTTCCAGAGAGGTGGAGCTTCATTCTTGGAAGGAAAAAAATAGCTAAATTTATCGAAACAAAAGATAAGAAATATCAAGAAGATCTCAAAAAATTATAGGAACCAGAGTCTAGTGTAACGCTGCCATTATCAGTTGAGTGAACCCAACAATGGCGGAGTTCTATCCATTGGCAGAAATCTGATGTTTGAAAGATGATTTCTTGATGTGAAGCTAATGTTATAATAAATAATTATTATAAATCAATATGTTGTATATATTCATAATTTTTGAGATTAATGACCATTGACAAATAATTTTGCATCATTTTTTCTCTTACAGCTTTTTGTAAATCATCAATGAAAATTTTTATAATGGAAAGTTTATTGATAACATAACTTTTGTATGTTCATTACTTTACGCTTAAAAAATATAAAAATAATGAAATGCAATTAAGTCATCAACTTCTTATTCTTTTCAATTTTTAATCATAAAAAAATCTTTTTATTCATCTTGCTTATAAAAAGAATTAGCTTTTTTCTGGTAAGACAATTGGAGAAATAAGGATTTTAGATATGTTTCGGCGTTCCATTTCAATCACTTTAAAGTGTAAACCATCAGTTTCAAAACTTTCTCCCTCATTTGGTAAATGACCAAACTGCCAAAGCATAAAGCCTGCCAGAGTCGTATAACGATCTGCTTCATCCACAAGGTTACGCCCAAGATAACCACTTAAACGGCGGATATCAGCATATCCCTCAACAAGAAGACTGCCATTTTCAAGTTGTTCTGCGATCATGAGTTCTTCATCGTCATCGGGAAAGTCTCCTGCAATAGCTTCAAGAATATCGGTTGGTGTTGCAATTCCTTCAAAAGATCCATGTTCATCAACAATAATTGCAAGCTGAATCGAAGAATGACGTAATTGCTCCATCAATCGTAAAACACTTGTATTTTCATGAACAACGAGGGGTTCTCGCATAGCTTTTTTCCAATTAATTTTTTTCCCCTCAGCCAAATTCAAAAGAAGATCTTTTGTCAACGCAACGCCAACAAATTCATCTACTTTTTCACGCGCAAGAATTAAGCGGCTATGTTTAACCTTTTGTAATTCTTCACGCATTTCATTTTCATCAGCATTTAAATCTAACCACTCAATCTCATTACGCGGCGACATGATAGAGCGAACAGGGCGATCAGCTAAATCGAGAACACCACGAATCATCTCCTTTTCTTCTGGTCTAAACAACTCAGAAGCTGCAGCCTGTTCAGCAATAACATCTACGGTCTCAGCAAGATGACTATCTTTACTTCCTCCTCCTAAGAGCCTCAAAACAGCATCAGCTGTTCTACTGCGTAGATCATTTGTTTTAATCAATTTTTCACGGTTACGACGTCCAATTTGATTAAAAGCTTCAATGAGAACAGAAAAACCAATAGCAGCATACAAATACCCTTTTGGAATATGAAAACCAAATCCTTCAACAATGAGAGTAAAACCAATCATCATCAAAAAACCAAGACAGAGGATTACAATAGTGGGATGACGATTAATAAAACGCATAAGAACACCAGATCCGCACATCATTACTCCCATAGCAGCTATGACTGCGATATACATAACTGTTGCCTGCTCTTTTGCAATCATCCCTGTTGCGGTAATAATACTGTCTAGTGAAAAAACGGCATCCAGCACCACGATTTGAACAATTACTTGCCAAAAAACAGCATAAGCAACGCCTGTTTTTCTTTCATGTGATACCCCTTCTAACCTTTCATGTAATTCTAGCGTTCCCTTTGCGAGCAAAAAGGCTCCACCACCGATTAAAATAAAGCTATGCCAACTAAAGACAAAAGATGAAAATGAAAGAATTACCCTATCGAGTCTCATAACCCATCCGATAACTGTAAGAAGGAAGAGCCGCATAATTAATGCTAAAGTAAGACCTAGAAAGCGTGCGCGGTCACGCAAATGCAGTGGCAATTTTTCAGCTAAAATTGCAATAAAGATAAGGTTATCTATTCCTAAAACAATTTCGAGAAAAACCAACGTGATCAAACCAAACCACGCATGGGGATCAGTGATCCATTCCATCATTCCTTACCTTTTAGAAGCTTAAAAGCGCGCGATTGACAAAAAAAATTCATAGGCTTTTATTCGTATATTGGATCATGAACATTGAATGTAAAAAAATTTATATTCAACGAAAAAACCAGCAAAATATTGCTTGAATGCATGTGATTACTGATAAAACAAAATGATGCCCCATCCCGCTTAAAACCACAAGAAGGTTCCTCTAAATTTTGCTCGGGCATTATGCTCGATAATCCTCCAACTATAGATTCTGTATAACAATCAGAACATTTATTTATAAAGCTTCTTATAATGGGTTTATTTTTATATAAGATCAAGTGGAGAATATCATATTTTTAACCTTACAGACAATGAGTCTATATAACAAACAACAAAATATCTGGACATCCATCCTTAGGAGCGTTATAGAAACGCTCATTCTCATCTTTTGGGAAGCTTATGGGTGATTAGCTCAGTCGGTAGAGCAGCTGACTCTTAATCAGCGGGTCGTGGGTTCGATCCCCTCATCACCCACCATTCGATTTTATACCATAAATAACTTAATTGATTGCGTAAATTTTTTAAGATACGAGTTGCTAAATAAAATTGGGAAGTAGGATTTCCCCATATGCGTTTGTTTAAAAGTGAAGATTGTTGATATAGCTTAGTCATCAGGTTTTGTACTTTTAGAGGGCTTAAAGAACTTCCAAAAGACATTTAAAGATCTTTTAATGCGTATTGTTTCTTTTTTTTAATCGCAATTGGTAAGGAGAAGTTTCTTACCGACAATTGTGTTATTAAAGGGGTATAAAAATCAACAGTTTTCACTTCTTTTAATATAAATTGATTAAATTTTTTTTGGATTTTTGGCATATTGTTTAAAGATAGAAGAAACTTTACATTTTAGTTGTGTCAGTAGCGTGGATATTTTTTGATAACTCTCCTACTTAAACAAAAAATCTCTGTAATAATCATCAGTATTCCAAGAGGATAAATCAAGATAAAACAAAGTAGTTAGATGGACATAACAGGAATAAAATTAGATCAGTTTAATTGTTTAAAGCTAATACCTGCTAAACGACAGAAAATAAGCTTTAATAAGGCTTCAAGTTTTTAAATATTAGACCTTACAGTTACGCTATACTGTTTTGCCTTTAGCTTAACCGCTAAAAAGATAAACATTAAGAAAGCTGCTCAGAATCATTATAATATATTGATTTATAATAATTAATTATTCTTTTTTGAAAAAAACTTTATTGTAATAAACTTCTTTTGTTTCAATCCCTCTTATAATGAATTAATTAAAATTATTATTTTTGCATCATAAATGAGATTAACGTGTGGATAAAGACTATTGAAGAAAAGCATAAAAATGATTCTTATTAACGTTCTGAAGCGCTAAAAGTTATCACAACATTGGAAAAATAGTATAATGGTGCAGGCTTGCTCTTTCATTAAAAGGGTTCTTTAGGTATTCTTTATCTATAATAAATTTTCTTTTCAAACAATAAAATGAAATTATTTTCAGATAGAGGTTTTTAATTTTGCGCATTTGTTTTTTGCAAAAAGTTTTGCAATCATGTGCTTTATCTAACATAAAAATCGATTACACTATGAAATAGTACTTTTAGTATCCAATTTTATGGGAGTTTTTTTGAAGGAAAATAGATAAATATTTCTATGTTTTTCGTAAAGTAAGATTCTTATAAAAGGGGACCTTCAAGTTTCAATATAAAAAAGATAAATACAAATAATGATTGTATTAATTTACATATACAATCGAATTTAGTATAGATTATAATCTTTATAGGCATACAAAAAAGAAGTCGTTGATAGCCTTTTATTTATTCAGGTGGTGTTTTGGAGGCTCTTTTCCAATATTGATGCGCTTCAAAAATGGCGACCACAAATAATGAAATGATGAGCGGTATAATCAAATAAAACATTCTAAAGACAATAAGTGCTGCAATAACATCGGTTGGATTTATATTGGGCATGCCTGTTATGAAGAGAGCTTCAAGAACTCCTACTCCTCCTGCTGGAGCATTGGAGAGAAGAGTTATCGTAAAAGATGCTAGGAAAACACCAAGAACAGAGATAAAATGAATATCTGCATTGTGTGGGAGAACAGCATATATAATTCCTGCTGCTCCTAAAAGCTCTAGAGGGCTAATGAGAAGCTGTTGAATAACAATTTTCAACCGTGGATAAGAAAGTTGAATTTTCTTACCTAAGCGTAAGGGTTTTAACTGAAGCCAGCTACCAAACGTATAAAGTGCTATACAGCTGAGTAAAATTGCTCCAACCGTTGTTCCTAACCATTCAGGAAGTTCTTTGTGAATGAGGGTGATAATTTCGGGTTGCAGCACCAAAACGATTCCCAAAAGTAAGATTGTTCCGATTACAAAAGTAAAAGAGCAAAAACCTACTAATATTGCGATTTCTGTTCCGTTTAATCCTTTCATTTTATAGGCACGATAGCGCACAACGGCACCAGAAAAAACTGAAGCACCGATATTGTGTGAAAGAGCGTAGGTTGTAAATGAACATATAGCGATAAAAATCCAAGAAATTTTATGCCCTAGATGTTGCAAGGCAATTCGATCATATCCAGCAAGAGCAGCATAAGCTAGGAGAGAACATAAACAGGCTAGTAACCAATGCTGTGCATTTAAATCGCTCAAGCGCTCCAATACATCCCCAAATGAAATGGCAGAGAGTTTCATATAAAGAATCCGAATAGATATCAGCATTGCTAAGATACCAATCAAGGGCCATATAAATTGCTTTATTTTCACGATTCTTTATCCATTTTATGTTTTCTGTAAATTTTCATGGTTGAGCGTATTCCGTACAGATCTTCGTTCCGTTATATACTCCATAATGCCATTGGCAATTTCTTCATCATCCGTTACTACAACATCAGCACCTAAATCAATGAGATATGCTGTTTCTGTGTCGGATAATGCATGTGTGATTATATGAATATCTTTCTTCATATCACGTATATTCACGATACATTCTCCTACTTCAATGGTGCTTCGCATTGTAATAACAACTTTATGTGCATTATTTATATTTGCTGCGTCCATTATTTCTTGTTGAATGATATTGCCGCAAATAGCCTCAAAGCCATCTGCAATCGCTTTATCAGAGAGGCGTTTTGATTCTTCTACGATCACTACAGGTTTACCTCTATTTATTAAAGATAATGCAACACACTTACCAATACGACCATAGCCAATAATTACGATATGGTTATTTTTTAAGGTCATCGGTAAAAAATCTTGGTCGGGATCTTGTGGATCAATATCAATAATTGTTTGGGCATTTTGTGAAGATGCAGAATTTTTTTCTAGACGTTTTTTAATTTTATTACAGGCAATGAAAACAAGAGGATTGAGCAAAATAGAAAAAATTGCTCCTCCAAGAATTAAATCATGAGCGTCATTGTTTAAAAGTCCTAAGCTTAAACTTAAACCAGCAAGGATAAAGGAAAATTCTCCGATTTGGGCAAGGCTTGCAGAAATAGTCAAAGCTGTTGCATTAGAATAGCGAAAAGCCTTAACGATGAAAAAGGCAACAGCAGATTTTCCGATTACGATAATGAATAAGGTTGCTAAGAGAGGAAAAAAATGAGTTAAGAGTTTCTCTGGGTCAAATAACATGCCTACAGAAACAAAAAAGAGAACAGAAAAGGCATCGCGCAGTGGTAAAGATTCTTCTGCGGCACGGTGGCTTAATTCTGATTCACTCATGACCATACCAGCAAAAAAAGCACCAAGAGAAAGGGAAACACCAAATAAATGAGCGGCTCCGAAAGCTACTCCTAATGCAATAGCAAAGACGCTAAGACGAAATAATTCACGGGATCCCGATTGTGCGCTCATTTTTAAAAGCCATGGGATAACGCGTCGCCCAATGACGAGCATAAGTGCAATAAATACAATCACTTTCAGGATGGTGAGACCAAAAATACCCCAAATACTTAAATCCAACCATTGAACAAGAGGATCAAACGCTTCTTTTTTGGTATTGCTGATGGCACTTGCCAAGGAAGGGATGAGAACAAGTATAAGGACCATTGCTAAATCCTCAATAATCAACCATCCAACTGCAATGCGTCCTTTTTCTGTTTCAATAAGATGACGCTCCTGCAAAGCACGTAGCAGGATAACAGTACTTGCTATGGATAAAGCAAGACCGAAGATCAAACTACCACTGAAGCCCCATCCCATAATCAAACCAAGGCACAAACCTAGAAAAGTAGAAAATGCCATTTGTGCAATAGCAGCGGGGACAGCAATAGCTTTGACAGATAAAAGATCTTTTAATGAAAAGTGGAGCCCAACACCAAACATCAGCAAAATAATGCCAATTTCAGCAAGTTGATTAATGATGACGGAATCTATTTTAAATCCGCCTGTATTGGGTCCCACAATAACACCAGCTAACAAATAGCCTACAAGTGGTGAAATACGCAAACGGCTAGCAATCATTCCCAAGAGAAATGCTAAACATAAACCTGCAACAATAGTTGTGATAAGTGGTGTGTCGTGGAGCATGGATTATTTACTATTCTTGATCAAAAAGCGAATGAATGAAAATGATTATATTTCTATGAGAAGAGAGGCGAAATGTATCATACGTATTAAATGGCATTTTTATTTCACTTTGGTATTCGCACGATTATTTCGTTCACGCCACCAATTTCCTAGCAGGAGTAAAATAGGAGCAGCAATAAAGATAGAGGATGATGTTGCAATAATAATCCCAAAGACCATGGGCAATGCAAAATTATGCACAGCACTTCCACCCCATATCGCCATGGGGAGCATAGCAAGAATTGTTGTGGCTGATGTAAAAAAACAACGTACAAGAACCTGATTAATTGACAGATCAATCAGCTCGCGCAACGGCATTTTTTTATAAAGACGCATATTCTCGCGCATCCTATCATAGACGACAACTTTATCATTTATAGAATATCCAACAATTGTTAAGAGTGCAGCGATAGCCGTTAAATTAAAATCAAATTGAAATAAAGCAAAAAAGCCAATCATTTTTGTGGTGTCTAGAATGAGAGTGATAATTGCTCCAATGGCAAAGAACCACTCGAAGCGTAACCATATATAGAGAGACATGGCAATAGCCGCAAGAATAACAGCAGTAAAAGCAGCTGTGGCAAGCTCGCCTGAAATTTTGGGACCAACAACTTCTATTTGATCGAATGTGGTATCGGGATAGATATTTTGTACAGCTGTTTTGACCTTATCAATGGCGATGGTTTGTTGTGCTTCGCTACCGCTTTGTTTCTGCATGCGAATTAATACGGTATTTTCGTTATCAATATTTTGCAAGGTAACTTCACCAATATTAAGAGTAGAAAGCTTGGAACGCAGAGTTGCTAGATCTGCTGGTGCTTTCGTGGTAATACTCATTTGGCTTCCGCCAATGAAATCAATTCCGAAATTCAATCCAGGCTTAAAAAAGAGAAAAACTGAAGCCATTGATAAAACAATTGAGACGCCAATACCAATGAAGCGTGCTTTCATAAAGTGGAAAGTTGTGTTTTGTGGCAGGATGTTGAAAGCAGAGTGAATATGCAATTTTTTAATTTTCCATTTACGAACGATCCAAATCATGATGATGCGTACAATGGTGATATTTGTAAACATGGAGATGATAATACCAAGCAACATTGTTACGGCAAAACCACGAACGGGACCAGTACCGAACCAAAATAGTAAGACGGTCGCTATAATTGCTGTAACATTTGCATCAACAATGGTTGCAAAAGCGTGTTTAAATCCACGATCTAGGGCTGCAAAAGCACCCACACCTTTTCGACTTTCTTCACGGATACGTTCATTGATGAGAATATTAGCATCAACGGCAATACCGATGCCTAAAATAATACCAGCAATACCAGGCAGGGTAAGCGTAGCTCCCAAAAGACTCAGTGCAGCAAATGTTAAAATCGTGTGTAGAGCTAGTGCTATATTGGCAATTAATCCCCAAATGCGGTAGAGAAGAAAAATAAAAATTGCAACAAGAATAAAGCCAATTATGCCGGTGTAAAGTCCCATTTGGATGGCATCAGCACCAAGATTTGGACCTACGGTTCTCTCTTCAATGACCGTGAGTGGTGCGGGGAGGGAACCAGCACGAAGCAAAGCAGCCAGAGTTGAGGCTTCTTTTGGGTCAAAGTTTCCTGTAATTTGGCCTTGTCCATTGGGAATGACACTATTGATGGTCGGAGCGGTTAAAACCTTATTATCTAAAACAATAGCAAAAGGACGGTTAATATTTTGTCGTGTTATATCGGCAAATATTTTTGCACCAGCGGAATCTAGAGTAAATGAAATAATGGAACGTCCTGGTATTTGGGGGTCAAAACCTGCACGGGCATCTTTCAGGACATTTCCATCTAAAGCGATCTGATCATAAATCGCATAATGTTGTGTTGCATCAGTATATCCAGGAAGAATAGAAACACCTATAGGGGGATTATTGGGGTCCACATTAGAAGGAACAAGATGAAAACTCATCTTAGCGGTTGTTCCTAAAAGATCACGTAGTTGTTTTGGATCTTGTAGTCCGGGCAATTGGACCATAATACGATCATTTCCGACCTTTTGGATGGCTGGTTCTGAAACACCAACTTGATCTATACGGCGACGGATGATTTCTAAGCTTTGTTCAATAGCATTGCTTACACGGTCTTTTATACCAGCTTCCGTTAATGTGACGCGGAGAGTTTCATTTTGAGCACTGATCGTGATGTTATGTTCTGTTGTACCAAAGCTACTGTGTATGGGGGTTATTAATGTTTTCAAAGCAGAGAGTGCTTTTTCAGTTTGCGATGGATCAGAAATAAGGGCAATAATGCTATCTTCAACGATACGCACACTTGAGGTGCGGATTTGTTTTTCACGCAATACATTGCGTACACTGCCTAAAACTATGTGTAACTGATCGCGTTTTAACGTTTTGCTATCAACCTCGAGCAGGAGAGAAGAGCCTCCTTGAAGGTCAAGACCAAGTGCTACACGGGTGTCGGGTAAGAATTTCGAGTTTTTAACTTGTTCGTATGAAAATAAATTGGGTAAGGCAACATAAATGCTGCTTAAAAGAATAAAACAATAAAGGGTAGTTAACCAACCAGGTGTACGCATGATATATTCCGCTAATAGGCAATCTAACAGTTATTCAAAGTTAAAAGCACAAGTAAAATAAGATGATCGTTTTATATTCAAGGAAGAGAATTTAAGTGTGTTCATTAGGAGGAGCGCGTTTATTTGAGAAATATTGCGTTTTAACGCTACGAAATCGCGTATCAATAGCTGGAATCTTTATTAAAAAGAAATCCAATATTAGGATTTTTTGAAGGGTTCTCGTAAAAATAGATTCTGTATGGAGTGTTACAAGTTTTTTGTTTTCAGTTGTGGTAACATTCAACTGATCACGCTTATTGTGTAAATCAAATCTATTCGTTTTAATGGTATTATTAGTGTGTGACTGTTTGATCAAATAGGCACGCGTTCCTAGGTTGCTCGTCAAGAATACACCTAAACTGGATAGAAAAATCCAAGTTGTCAAAGGAAGAAAATTTTCTTTTTTGCAATAGAGGTGCAAAAAACACATGCTAGAGTGCCTTCTTTAATCTTATTGAGTTCAGCTTATTTATTATCCTTTTCTCTTATTATCAGTATTATAGGATAAGGGAAAGCTTTTATAAGATTATTCTACAAAAGTTGAAAATATCTGCTTTATACCATATTAAGGAGGGGGGATAAAATCCTTTTTGTGCGCATAAGGTCGATATGTATTCATTTTGTAGAGAAAACATCCACATACTTTTCCTTCTTTTGGGGATTATCTTTGTATTTAATTCTGGTGCATGGGGGAATAGGGGTGCACAAAATACAATTGTCGAACAAACAATAGATTCTTATTCAGTTGATGAAATTATTCAACAACAACAGTTGATTATTGAGACTCTTGAAGAAAATAGTGAAACTTTAAAAAGAGATTTTGACAGAAAGTCAGAAGATGAGCGTTCTTTAGAAGAATTGCGGTTACGTGCACAAGATATCAGTGAACGTGCTATTGAGGCAGCATTTGTTTTGCGTCCTCCTCTTAATGAGATTAATACACTTCTTGATCAATTAACAGAGCTTCATCGTGACGTAAAAAAACTGAAAAGCTCAGTGAAAGAGTATTCTTACTTGATAGAGCAAAAAGCTAAAATTAACAGTATCATGCTTCGTTTTGAAGAAATTTTCTTAGCGGCAAATGGGATAGCTGAACTTTCTATTTCTCAATCTCGGGAGCTTTTTAAACGCACGCTTACGTATAGGTTTGAGTTTTCGATTCCGATGGTTAAACAGCTCGCCCAAAAAACAAAAGAGGCTTCATCAGATTTTCTTTTGTTGTTAAATTCTTGGTGGAATTTTATATTTTATTTCAAGTTGTTACAACTATTTCTTTCCTTTTTAATTCCACTTTTTATCACTTTGGGTCTTTCGTATTTTTCTCGAAAAGTTCTTGTTCATGTGTATTGCCACTTTAGGAAGTCTAATGAGGAAATATCTTATTTACAACGCTTATTGATCGCCTTTATTTCAGTTCTCTTACCTTCGCTTATATGTACTCTTTGCGTTTATCTTGTGTTGTTTTTGTTTCGTAGTTTTAACTTAGATCTAGGTAAGCTTACAACAGTTTTTGATATGATAGGTTGTCAGATTATTTTAGTATTTTTAATCAATCGCTTAGCAATTGTTCTTTTATCTTCGAATATGCCCCATGCGCGTCTTCTCAGTATTGCACCATCGTCTGCTTATCAATTAGTGATTTTACTCACTTCTTTAGCGGGTGTGTTGGCATTTGATGCTGTTCTTGATAGTATTTATCAAATCATTTCAGCGCCTCTATCTTTGACAATTGCTAAAAGTTTTATTGCTGTTTTTCTTGTAGCGATATTGCTGTTTATAATATCATTTGTACCTTTGCGATTTAGACGTAAGCGTTTTCAAGGAGAAAAAAAAGAACCATACTTTTGGCCATTTTATATACGCATTCCTCTTATTGGCTTGGGGGTACTGCTCTTTGTGTTAAATCTTTTAGGTTATGTTGGTCTTGCACGTTTTATTATGCAGCAAATTATGATTGGTGGAGCATTTTTAGTTCTCATGTATTTAGGAATACAAAGCGCTCAAGCACTTGGAACTAAAGGCCAATTTATGAAAACAACGGTTGGTCATCTTTTGATGCAGAGGTTTCATTTAGAAGAAAAAACGATGAATCAATTGGGAGTTTTTGTGAGCGTTTTTCTTAATTTATTTGTTGTTGTATTTTGTGCAATGCCAATTGCTGTACAGTTTGGATTTTCCTATTCTGATTTGAAAGCAGTATTGTGGCAATTGGTTACTGGTTTTCAGATTGGAAATATTACTCTTTCTTTGATTTCTATTATAACAGGAATTATTTCTTTTTGTGTTTGCTGGTTTCTTATTCGCCGATTTATTGGTTGGTTAGATAGTGTGGTGTTGGTCCATGGAGAGTTTGATTCTGGTATACGGAATTCTATCAAAACAGTGATAAGTTATGGAGGCGTTGTTGTGTCTGCTTTGACGGGATTGTCAATGGCAGGTTTGGATCTTAGAAATTTCGCTCTTATTGCTGGAGGACTTTCACTTGGTATAGGTTTTGGTTTACAGAATATTGTCCAAAACTTTGTCTCTGGACTTATTATTTTAGTTGGCAGACCGTTTAAAATAGGAGACTATATAGAATCTGGATCAGTAGGTGGTGTTGTTAAGCGTATTAGTGTGCGTGCAACGGAACTTGAGACCATTCAGCGTAAGACGATTATTATTCCCAATTCAAGCCTTATTAATAACAACGTTAGTAATTGGACTAGACGTAATAAAGTAGGACGAATTGATATACCAGTTACTGTATCATCTAAAGTTGCTCCAGAGCATGTTGCTGAAATTTTGTTGGAGATTGCTTTTGCAACAGAAGGCGTTTTAAAAAATCCTACCCCGCAGGTGAGTTTTACAGCATTTGATCATAAGAGTTTTTCCTTTAATTTAGCTATTTATGTGCCTAATATTACCTCACCTTCTCATGTAACCAATGCTCTTCGATTTGTCTTATATAAGCGTTTTGCTGAGGAAGGAATCTTAGAATGCTGAAATATATTTATGCTTTGATTACAGTTATTCTATTGAATATTTTTACCATAACAGCTTTTGCCGCAACAGTGAAGAATACAGATTTAAAGGTACAGTCTCTCATTGTTGT
The DNA here is from genome assembly GCF_042194435.1 of Bartonella sp. LB28NMGDW. Classification (NCBI taxonomy): domain Bacteria; kingdom Pseudomonadati; phylum Pseudomonadota; class Alphaproteobacteria; order Hyphomicrobiales; family Bartonellaceae; genus Bartonella; species Bartonella sp. LB28NMGDW. The sequence goes on along the minus strand of NZ_JBHIMX010000007.1, from coordinate 26,444 downwards.
CGAGGGAAGTATACCTTCAAAAGTTTCTTTAAATACTCATCAAACAATTACAATTTGTATGAAGGGATGTTTTATAACTTTTCCTAATAAAGACCGTTTTGCAATAAAGGCAGATGATAATATAGAAATCAGTAGGGGAAGAGCAATTTTTAAATAAAATGATTGAGAATTTTTATTTAGAGATAATGTTTAGAAGGATAATGATATTGTCGTATTAATAATCTCATCCTTTAGAAAATGGTAGAAAAAAGGTATGATTGTAGTATAAAATAGGTATATTTTTTATACTATATAGAATCTAAAGTATGCATTTTGGATATAAAAATATTGAGGTATTTATAATATTTTTAATGAATATCGATTTTTTAAAAATAGTTACATCATTTTTAGAATTTTTCTCATAAAAAAATTTATAAAATATACTATTTTGTTATTTTTTGCGTTTGTTTTGATACAAAATGCTTTATATTTTATCATTTAAAAAATATAATAGGTATTTTTATTAAATATTTATTATTTGAAGTATTCATTATTCTAATATTTTAAAATTTATTTGATAATATTAAATTTTGATGTAATTATATATTAATCTAGTGATAGATTTAAATGTAACTATAAAGGAGTACATGCGATTTTTCGGCATAAGATTTTATAAAACTTTGTTTTTCTAAATGTGATTTTTGATTATATTTAAATTTAGCAATGGGGTATAATTTTATGAATACAAAATTTATAACAGCATCTTTTTTTTCTTTGATTTCATCTTCTATAGTACAGGCTGCAGATGTGGTGGCTCATGAGGAGCCAGTACACGTTGCCTCAGAAGTTGTTGCTTCTTCACCTTTTTCTTGGGCAGGTATTTATTTCGGGGGGCAAGTGGGTGGCTTTTCAGGTAAGACTTCTGCAATGACGCGTGATGTTGATATTCCTCTCTATCCTGATGAGGAGAGTAAAAGTAAACCATGGATACCTGTCGAGAAACAGTATATGCCTGAGCTTTCTGGATTTATAGGTGGTTTTTATGCAGGTGTTAATTTTGATCTCGGTAATAATTTTATTGTGGGGATTGATACGGATATGCTTTTAACGGAAAAAAAGGATACAAAAACAAGATTTCATGCTGATGAATCGAGTGCTGGTGGAACGGGCACTGAAGGAGCGGGTACTGAAGGAGCGGGTACTGAAGGAGCGGGCACTGAAGGAGCGGGCACTGAAGGAGCGGGCACTGAAGGAGCGGGCACTGAAGAAAAAAGTCGAAAAAGGGCAAAACTTGTCAAGGGCCAGGGTAGAGGCTTTTCTCGCTCTGTTGCAGAGGGTAAAGAAGAGAAAAACAGTTTAACTTTTAATCATACGTTAAAACAAAAATGGACAGGTGCTACACGGGTGCGTGTTGGGTTTTCTGCGGGGCGTGTGATGCCTTATATTGCTGGTGGTGTCGCTTATGGACAGTTTCAAGATATTTTGTCGACAATAATTACGGGAGATGAGCCTTTTAATAGGACATCAGATGTAACAAAAACAATGATTGGTTATACTCTCGGTGGTGGTGTTGATTTTGCAATGACAGATCATCTTGTTGTGCGTGCGGAGTATCGTTACTCAGATTTTGGTAAAAAGAAATTTAAAGACGAGATTGAAGTTAAGTATAAGACGAATGATTTTCGCGCAGGAATAGCTTACAAATTCTAGTTTTGTAGGATAAAGGAGCTTAAATTTAAAAGGTTCTATCTCTTTGATAGGGCCTTTATTTTTTAAATGGTATGCATTGTAAATGCTATTTTATAGTGAAGAAAGGGTCTTTGATTTTGAGTGATGATGAGGAGATAAGAAAGAATTATTTAAATTCTTAATTGTTAAGAATAAAAATTCTTTGGTTCACAAGGTATAGTTAAAATATTTATTTGCAAAGAAGGAATGATTCGTTTTTTGTATTATTGCGGTTATCACATGATAATATCGTTATAGCGTTAAAAAAGTAAACTTAAAGATAGTTTTTCTATCTAAACAATTAGAAGATGAAGAAAATTCAACATGGCATTACGGTGCGCTCTTCCAAACTCACGGGCTGCTCTCTTTACTTCTTCACGGTCGACGGTTGTTTCGCGTAGTCGTTCAAGTGCAATTTTTTCGCTTTCAAGCGGAACTTGCATCTGCTCCAGTGTCTATTTTGTATTCATTGGCTCCATCTGTGGAGGCTTGTTTTATCTTTGTCTGTGGTTGTCCATCAGGCGCTAAAAGTGAAGCAGGGCGCTTTGTTGGATTCTCATTCCATATGGCTATTGCAAGAGCTTCATTGATAGAACCATCTTCAAAAAGAGCCTCATCAAATTTGCCTGTTTTAAATCGTGAAACAACCGTATTAGGAGAGACACGTATCTTGCTGACAAACGCACGAACCGATATGCTATGCCGTTTTTTTTATTCATAGTTTCTCTATTTTAAATGGTTTGTGCGAATTATTGTACACTTTAATTTTATTGATGGTGTGATATTTTTCGTGTACATAAAAGTATATGAAGATAGTGTAGGATGGACCAATAAAGAGCTTTAAACATTGATAAACATAAGCTTGATTTTGCTGATGTTATTTACTTTGACTGGGAACATGCTCTTATTGATGCACAAATTCAAATCGCATGAGGGCTATTGGACATTTTTCTGATGGCATCGTAGTTGTTGTTTTTGCAAAGCTTGGCAATGAAGCGGTGTCGATTATCAATTTTCCTCAAGAGAATAAGAAAGAGAGGTTTTCAATGACTAAAAAAACCTTTGGAACAGGATGTGGCTACACAAAAGAAGATTGGGACGCTGTGGATTCCCCACCACTAACAGATGAAGAACTTGTAGGCCTAAAGCCAGCTAAAGAAGTTTTACCTGCTTCTTTTTTTTATATGTAGCACAAGAACGCCGCAAATATGGGCGTCTACCAGTTGAATCTCCCAAATAGGCGGTTACTTTATTTCTTGACCAAAACGTTATTGCCTCTTTGTAAGAAACCGGGGAGAGACTGGCGCGTGCGTATGGGGAAGTCTTAAAAAAGCAAGTGGTATCTAAACCAACCACCTCCTCATTTTTAAGAAAGAGGAGGGGATTTCTGTTTTTTACTTATGCAGCTTTCATGAAAGATCTTTTTAAGACCTATTTTACTTCTTTAATGAGAGCTTTATAATGTTCAAGTTCTTTTTCGAGTCCATTTGCATCTAACAAACGTCTTATCATCAATCCTAAGATCTCTTCAACACCGGCAGTTTTTTTAAACACTCATAAGAAAATAATTCATAATCAACAGATTGGCTTTTCAACTTTTTTCGCATTCAATAAAATAGCGACATGTTTGACGTCCTTTCTTATTGCGTTTAACCATTGAGAACTCTTTTGCTATATCTAATCTAAGGTGATAATTAATTGCTGTAACAGCCCTAGATTTTACGCTTCCCAATTTTGGGAACCGCAAATCTTGTGTTTTTATGAAATCTTTTCCTTCTTCAAATTTATACTGATTAATACGATCTGTAATCCAATTAGAAAAACGTTTTCCTATTCCAAAAAATGTGTGCAACTCGCGTGCGTTTACTGTTTGAACAGCTTCCGGATTAATAACCTGTTCTCTAATTTCTATAAGATTGTTCATAAATAACTCCTTGTGTTTAGATGTTTTTGATTGACACTCAATAAAAGGAATATTTCCTTTTGATGCTGCAGGGAGCAAAAATAACATCCAAGCGGTTGGTTCTACTCTCACCTACGCACGATGGAACAATGCTTCTTTCAGGTGTCTCTCTTGAACAAATGAATGAGATCAGAGAATTAATAGAACAGACAAGATCGGATGAAAGTAAGCTTCTCTCTTTCATAGGAGTAAAAAACTTCACAGATATGTCTTATAAACAAGCACAAACCGCTTTGTTTTCTTTGAAAAAAAGCAATGCTCTCGCAAATGAATAAAGCACAACAAGAGCAACAAACGGCGGTGTGAGATGGAGCAACGAACAGCAGAATAGTTTCAAGCACGCTTGGGTAAAGTCACCGCATCTAATGTCTACAGCGTACTCAGTAAGGCAGCAAAATGTTTTCTGAAAAGCAAATGTGAAGATTACAAAATGAAACTCATAATAAGAGCGCTTAACAGGAGAAATAAGCCAATCTCATACAACACCTGCTATGCAATGGGGCATTGAACATGAGGATGATACCTTGAAAGAATATGCATTCATTTATAATGTCGATATAATAGAATGTGGATTCATCCAACATCCTACAATAGAAATAGTTGATGCAAGTCCTGATGGGTTCATTGGAGAGGACGGTTTAATTGAAGTCAAATGTTCACAATCAACGACTCATCTTCGTTTTTTTGTATATGACGAAATCAAGCCAGAATATCACGTACAGATGCAATTCCAAATGGCATGCACCGGACGCAAATGGTGTGATTTCATGGACTATAATCCAAACTTTGTAGGTAAATCTACTGGTTTGAGAATGAAAATCAAACGCATCCTCCATGATGAGAAACACATTGAAGAGATTAATAAAACTGTTGAAACCTTCTTAGCGGAAATAGAACAAGAGATGCACAAGATTTTGACAAAAGCCGCTTAAACCTATGGGGGTGCTTCCCCCAACACCCCCGCCCATTTAATTAATATAAAAAAGAGAAAGGCAATGAGATGATACTTGATGATGGAGATAGATATGTAACAACCCGTGAATGTGCAAAGCTTTTTAGTGTATCCACAACCACAATTTGTAATTGGGTATTTCAAAGGGGTATTTCCAGAACTATATAAGCTAGGTAGAGCAGTGAGGTGGAGAAAGAAAGAGATCTTAACCGTCACTCCAAAGAAAAATAAGGAGAAAATAGGAGTAAATTAGGTAAAGTTGTATAAACCGTATAAGGTGGTCTAAAAGCTGGTCTGAAAATGGCTATTTAAAGAAAAAATCTATATATTTCAATATGTTTAATAAATAAAATGGTGCCCAAAAGAGGACTCGAACCTCCACGCCTTGCGGCACAGGTACCTGAAACCTGCGCGTCTACCAATTCCGCCATCTGGGCTCATAAAATTGATCTAAGCGTATGAAGCAATTCTGTCAATGAAATTATAGAATTTATTTTTTTAGCTTAAAACGATTGAATTGATTTTTTGGGAGATCATGATTTTAGAAGTTTAAGGTGCGAGGACTGTCTTCGATAAAATTGTTGAATCCGAATTAAATGTATAAATAATAGGAATGCCGGTCGCTAATTCTTGAGATATAATTTCCTCACCGGAGAGACCTTCAAGCGCCATAATAAGAGCACGAAGAGAGTTTCCATGCGCTGCGATCAAAACAGTTTGGGAGCGCAAAATATGAGGCTGGATGTGGTAAAGATAATAAGGCCAGATGCGCGCACCGGTGTCGCGTAGGCTTTCTCCATTCGGGGGCGCAATCGTATAAGAGCGGCGCCACATTTGCACTTGCTCTTGTCCCCATTGTTGGCGTACTTCATCTTTATTTAAACCAGAAAGATCACCATAATTACGTTCATTTAATGCGGGATTTTTTATCACTTCTAAATCTGATTGTCCCATTTGCTCTAAAATGTGCTGAGCCGTTTTTTGAGCACGCTGTAAGGCAGATGTATAAGCGATATCAAACTTCAAACCATATTCTTTCAGTTTTTTTCCTGCTTCTATCGCTTCTGCATGACCTTTTTCTGTTAAATCGGGATCTTTCCAACCGGTAAAAAGGTTTTTGAGATTCCATTCACTTTGTCCATGACGAATTAGTACAAGTATGCGTTCCATTATGAATTGCCTCTATTCTATTGATTGTTTAAAATTCATCGTTCAATCCCAAAACATCGAGCATTGAATAAAGACCGTTTTCATGATTTTTTGCCCACAAAGCTGCTTTTAATGCGCCATTGGCAAAGATAGAGCGTTCTTGCGCTGTATGTGAAAGAACAATGCGCTCATGGGAACCGGCAAAAATGACACTGTGTTCTCCAACAACTGTTCCACCACGTGAACAAGAAAAGCCAATGGAGCCTTTTTCGCGTTTACCTATATAACCATTGCGTTCGTTGACACGCACATTTTTAAGCGTAACATTGCGCCCTTCAGCTGCTGCTTGGCCAAGAAGAAGGGCTGTTCCAGAAGGGGCGTCAACTTTGTTCGCGTGATGCATTTCATAAACTTCGATATCAAAATCATTGGCTTCTAATGCTTTAGCGGCTTTCTTTACAAGGTTGGCCAAAAGATTTATTCCAAGGCTCATATTTCCGGATTTGACAATTGTTGTATATTTCGCAAAATCTGCAATTTTTTCTTCTTCTGTTTTGCTAAATCCTGTGGTGCCAATAATATGGACAAGGCTTTTTTGAGCAGCGTAGTTAGCATAAAGAATACTGGCTTCTGGTTGAGAAAAATCTAAAATACCTTCTGTGTTAGAAAAGGCATTTTCAGGATCGTCAGTAATGCCAATCCCAAGAGAATCTGAACCAATTAAGGCACTGGCATCTTTTCCTACAAACGGTGAGCCTTTGCGTACAAGAACAGCACAAAGCTCTACATCTTTCCTCTGTTGGATTGCTGTAATGAGTTCACGTCCCATTCTCCCATTTGCACCAACAACTGTAAGGCGCATTCTTATCTCCTTATAATACTTCACTGTGCAGTATAGGCAAATTCTTGCCTTCTTTCCAATGGTTCTTTTTCTTTATAGGAAAAAATTTTTCCTGCTTTAATTTATCTTCTTGTGCTGTAAAACACTGTTGTTTAGAGCAAGTGATATAAGATTTACAAATTTAAATTAGAGATGTTTTTCGTTAGAGTGTGTCATGAATATTCCTAAATAAGGTTTGCTTATGAAACCTAATGAAGATTGTGTATTACTTCACGTTTTTGTTTCTTTCGTTCTTTAAGGGGGGCGTTCTTTATGCAAAACAAGATCTCCCAAACAAATACACCTATGTTGTCAATTTATGCTTTTCTTTAATATTTTTTCACACACCAATTCCATGTGTGATGCTTAAGCAAGCGATATTGATTGTTTCAAATTTGATGAAGGTAATGAGAAAAAGGTATTTGGAATTGATGATTCAAGTTAAAAAAACGATTATTTAATCATTTTATATCAATATGTTATCCATTAATAAAATCACGTAAAAGGGGGTAGAAATAAGGGACCAACAAGAAGTTGAATTGTTTATACATGAGAATTGGTCGGATTCTTTATCTTTTAGGAAAGTCAGTTGAAAAAATTGTTATGTTGTAAAAACGCATGATGAGGCTTTGTTTGTTATAGAGAAAATAGTATATATGTTATGTAATGCGTTTTTTCATATATTGGGGAGAATGGAGGATAACATGTGTTAAGTATTGTTATTTTATTTGCCTAGCTTCCAGTGATGCTACAGCTCTTATATTTAAAGAGATTCTTTAAAGTCTTTTCTTAAATAATTTTTATTCCTGTGCTAATATTTTTGTGATACGTCAAGAAAGTGATTTTTTTCATGCATTATAAGGGGGATAAAATAAGAAAATATTATGGGGGGCTTATTCTCTGTTTAATATGATTCTAAATCAATGTATTATCGTATTGTTTATACGCATGCATAAAAATTCATAAGCCTATAAATATCCTTTAGATAAAATATCGTTTTTACTTTTTTTGTGGAAGAAGGCTAGAAATCAAGATCTGCATAGTGAGCACTTGCAACAATTCCGCGGACGCGATCTGTTAAAAGAGAACGAAAAGAAGGGCGTGATTTAATTCTCATATACCAGTCTTTGGCAGCAGGAGATTGTTCCCAGTCAATTTCCCCTAGAAAGTCAAGTACAGAAATAGAGGCTGCTGCTGCTAGGTCTGCATAGGACAAGGCAGAACCGACTAAGCTATCGCGAGAGGCACAGAGCCAGTTGAGATAGTTCATATGTGGTAAAATATTGGCACGTGCATTGCGTAAAATTTGTGAATTAGGAGCACCACCACCAATGGCAAGTGGCATTTCACGTTTATGGATTCGTTCTCGTACGATATGGCGCGTTGCTTCATTTTCGAATTTATTTAAGAACCAGTCATTGAGACGGCGTACTTCCGCACGATCTAAAGGATTTTCCGGAAAGAGCTTATTGTCTTGTCGTAAACTTCCATGTGTTTCGTCTAAATATTCGCAGATAACAAGAGGACCTGATAATGGAACCTCGTGTTCATCGAGAAAAACAGGAACATGACCAGCGGGATTGAGGGCTAGAAATTCGTGTCTTCTTGCCCATTCATATTCTTCAATCAGTTGAGTGGCTACACCATATTCCCCAAGAATGAGGCGTATGAAGCGCGAGGCAGCGGATAGGGGAGAGTGAAAAAGTGTCAGCATAATTTACACTATCAAATAGAGTTGATGAGAATTCTTTCAAGTAATCATTTTTATAAAGATGCTTGACTAGAAGTACAAGATCATTAGCAGCTGCTAGCAATTATAATTAATAAATTGTTAATAATAGCAATTATTCTTTTATGCGATGGTTTGCAAAATGGCAGCACGTAATTCTTCTAAACCAAGAGCTTTTTCTGAAGAGGTTACAAGAAGCTCAGGATAAGCTGCCGGACGTTTGAGAAGCTTTGTTTGTGTGCTCATAATTAATTTTTCCAAGGCATTTGATTTGATTTTATCGCTTTTTGTCAAAACAATTTGATAAGAAACGGCTGCTTTATCAAGGAGAGCAAGAACATCTTCATCATTGTTTTTGATTCCGTGTCGTGAATCAATTAAGATATATACACGTTTTAATGTTGTGCGCCCCCGTAAATAGCTAAAAATCAAATTTGTCCACGCATCAACCAGATTTTTAGGAGCAGCAGCGAAACCATAACCAGGCATATCTACTAATGCTAGAGGGGGAAGATCTCCCAGCTGTCCACTGAAGCCATCGGGGACAAAATAATTAAGCTCTTGAGTCCGTCCTGGTGTATTTGAGGTGCGTGCTAAGCTTTTTTGTTGGACGAGTGCGTTTATTAAAGATGATTTTCCAACATTGGAACGTCCTGCAAATGCAATTTCTGGTGGTCCTTCAGGGGGGAGAAAGCGTATTGCTGGTACACCACGAATAAAAATCCAATTGCGAGAAAAAATTCCAGAAAGGGAAGAATCTCTTGTCATTCATGCACTTCTTTTTTGGGTGATTTTCTCCACATGGTTTTCAGATTATCGAAAAGCTCAATTTTAACTCCTTGGCGCTTCATCATGATACCTTGCTGAATGATTGATAATATATTGTTCCATGCCCAATAGATAACGAGACCAACAGGAAAAGAGGCGAGCATAAAAGTAAAGACAACAGGCATCCATGTGAATATCATCGCTTGGGTTTGGTCTTGAGGAGCGGGATTCATACGCATTTGTAAAAACATCGTTATTCCCATAATCAAAGGCCATGCACCAATCATAAGGAATGTTGGAGTTGTATACGGTAAGAGACCAAACAAGTTAAAAAGAGAAGTTGGATCGGGTGCCGCTAAATCTTCAATCCAGCCAAAGAAAGGGGCATGGCGCATTTCAATGGTGATATAGAGAACTTTATAAAGAGCAAAGAATATTGGGAATTGAACCAACATTGGCCAACAACCAGCAAGGGGATTAATTTTTTCGGTTTTATATAGTTCTATTATTGCTTGTTGTTGCTTGGTTCTATCATCGGGATATTTTTCTTTTATTTCTAGCAACCGCGGTTGTAAAAGCTTCATGCGTGCCATAGATTTATAAGATTTATTGGCTAGAGGAAAAAGAAGAGTTTTTAAGAGCACCGTGACAAGAAGGATGGCGATACCAAAATTTCCTGTTTGTTTATAAAGGACATCAATGAGAGAAAACATTGGTTTGGTGATGAAATCAAACCAGCCCCAATCAATTAAAAGAGCAAACTTTTTGATTTTTAGGTCATTTTGATAGTTATTAATAATTTCAACTTGTTTTGCACCAGCAAAAAGCCGATTTGTAATAGTTTTTGTTTCATTTGGAGCAATCGTTAAAAGCGATCCTAGTAAGTCAGACTGATAATGCGTTTGCAAACGATCAAAATAAATAAAACGGCTTGTATATTCTTTATTTTGCGGGGGAATAACTGCTACAGCCCAATATTTATCGGTAATACCAATCCAACCTCCTGTTACTTTGGAGAAAGTCATGCTCTTTTGCCCATTATCAGGATTTGGATCAAGCTCTGCTAAGGTTTTATATTTTTCAGTTTTGAGCGAATCTCCTGCAATACCTATCATACCTTCATGAAGTAAATAGGTTGCATTTGTATGTTCTGGTGGTGCTGCACGAGCAACGCGGGCATAGGATGAGAGATATATTGGTTGATCACTTTCATTGCTGATAGAATCTTCAATGGTAAACATGAAATGATCATCAACAGAAAGAATACGCCGGAAGATCTGTCCTTGTCCATTATTATAAATTAAAGTGATAGGTGTTGAAGGAGTCAGGATTGTATTGTTTCCCTCTATTTGCCATTGTGTATCCGATTGTGGCAAAGCTTTTGCTGGTAAAGATGCACTTGCAAAACCAAATTCAGCAAGGTAGGTCGTTTTGAAACCCTTAGGATTCAGCAAATCGATTTCCGGTGATTTTTTATCGACTGTTAAACGATATTTTTTGAGGTGAAGATCATCAAATTGTGCACCAACAAGATTAATAGAGCCTTCCAGTTCATTGGTTTTGATCGCAATACGCTTTGTTTTGGCCAATACAGCTTTCCGGATTTCAGGTGTCATTGGCTGTTCGATGATAGATGTTGCTTGATGCGTTGAGGTATCGTCAGAAAAATTCGTCGTGGTAGTAGAAAGGGTTGATTGTTGTTTTGACAATTGCTGTGTGATGACTTGTTGTTTTTGTAACTTTGCTTGTTTGGGAGCAACATGAAGAAATTGCCATGCGATGAGCACTACGAAAGATAAGCCAATAGCGATAAAGAAATTGCGGTTATATTCCATCCGTACACCCTTGTTGTTGTTGCTGATGTTTTATTTTTGGTTTTATTCGCCGATTTAATTCACTAATTAAGGATGTAAAAGGCGCATGTAACGCATCACGATATGCTACAATGACATAGTCTGTTCCTGCTTCCATGTGGTTTGTTACACCAACTCTTACGGCTTCACGCAAGCGCCTTTTGATACGATTGCGTTTCACAGCATTACCGTTTTTACGGGTAACCGTGAAGCCTACACGTGCAACAAGAGAATCTTTTCTTTCTGTTGTTTGTTCACGAGATTTAACTTCGAGCAAAAATAAAGGACCACGCCGCTTTTCTCCTGTACGGACAGCCAAAAAGTCTGCTCTTTTGCGAATACGGCAGGGATGTTTTTTCTTCATAAAAGAACATTTCGCAATTTCACTAAATGCCTGCAAGCAGGCATTAGAGGTTCATAACAAAAGTTTCACAACGAAGAAATGGTGAGCAATCCTCAACGGTTGTGAAAATTTAAATGGTTAAGCAGAGAGCCGCTTACGTCCACGAGCACGTCTTGCAGCAATAACTTTACGTCCTCCAGCTGTAGCCATGCGTGCACGAAACCCATGGCGGCGTTTACGGACAAGTTTAGAGGGTTGGTAAGTACGTTTCATTTATTTAAATACCGCGGAGTGCGGCCCTTCTTAATCTTCGTTTTATGAGCAGTTATGCGCGAGATGAACGATTTTATCCTATCATACGGCTGTTAACCCATAAGGAAAAATATAAAAAAAGTCAATCTTAGATTGTTTTTCTCGCTCTTGAAAGAATACAAAACACCTTACAACCGTCTGTGATATTTTTTTACGATACTGTAAGAGTGTCAGAAATAACGATTGAGTCTACAGAAAATAAATGACTAGGGCGTTAAAGAATTAAAGAAAGTGTGACTGATTACTGTATACTCAATTTAAAGTATCCTTTAATATTAAAAAAATTTTTTCAGTTTTTGTTTTTACAAAATTTTTATCAGAACATTCATTAAAGTGGTTGTAGAAAAATACGATTGATAGGATTTTATAGCAGATTTTATGTTTGAGATTCTTTATTTAAGGATGGTTTCATATTTTTAAAGAGAAAAGAGAAAAGAGAAAAGAGAAAAGAGATAAGTAATTTATACTTTATAATTCTGAGTAAAGTAGAAAATTATCAGGTGATGAACCTGTAAGTATTTTTCGTTCTTATGCTTGTATTTGCTGGTATTTTTATAGAGAGGAAAGAACTTGGATTCTATTACAAGTGAGGCTGTCCGCAACGTATTACGTAAAATCAAAGGACCAGATCTTGAAAGCGATATTGTGTCGTTGGGGCTTCTTTCAGAAATATTGATTGCTGATGGTAAGGTTTTTTTTTCCATTACAGTTCCTGATGGAGGTGTGCAAGAATGGGAATCATTGCGTCGTTCTGCTGAAAAGATGGTATGTGCTTTGGAGGGAGTGGAATCTGTTGTTGTCACACTTACAGCAGAAAAAACAACAAAGGCAGCACCTAGACGGAGAGCAAATCTCTTACCGATCAAAATGCCCATAGAAGGTGTGCGGCATGTGATTGCTGTTGCTTCTGGAAAAGGAGGGGTCGGAAAATCGACAATGGCAATAAATATCGCCTTAGCTTTACAAGATTCTGGTTTCAAGACGGGGGTGATGGATGCTGATATTTATGGTCCATCTTTGCCGCGTTTGACAGGACTTGTTAATCAAAAACCACAGCTCATTGAAGAAAAAAAGATTCAACCTCTTGAAAAATTCGGACTTAAATTGATGTCGATGGGATTTTTGGTTGAGGAAGAAAAGCCGGTAGTATGGCGTGGTCCTATGGTTATGGCAGCGGTAACGCAATTGTTACGAGACGTTTTATGGGGACCTCTGGACGTTTTAGTCGTTGATATGCCGCCAGGTACAGGGGATGCACAACTAACGCTTGCACAACAGGTACAGTTAACAGGTGCGTTGGTTGTCTCTACGCCCCAAGATCTTGCTTTAGTGGATGCGCGTAAAGCAATAGAAATGTTTATGAAAGTCAATGTTCCTATTTTAGGAATTATTGAGAATATGAGTTATTTTATCGCTCCTGATACGGGAAAACGCTATGATATTTTTGGCTATGGTGGTGCACGGGCAGAAGCGGAACGTCGAGAAGTCCCTTTCTTAGCGGAAATACCGCTTGATGCAGCTTTACGATTTTTTTCAGATGAGGGGACCCCTATTTTTGTTGCTAAGCCTAGTAAAGAGCATACTAAACTGTATCGTAAAATTGTTGATCAAATAAAAAATCAACTTTTTTAAATGGATATTTGTTTGAGAAAGTTTATTAAAACACAATCATGGAAGACGTAAAAATAGTTGCTTCTTTGTAAGGGGAAGTTTTAATGTGTGAGTAGAGTATATAGGTTAAATAAACAAAAAATTATTCATGCGTTTGGATAACCTGAAGGGGACCCAAATTAGAAGAGATAGAACCATGAGGTAGAAAAAATATTGGTATTGAGGATAAAAGAAGAAGACAGAAAATAAAAATAATTTAGAAAAATTGTAAAAGGTTGTAAAAAATATTTTAAAAATCAATTCTCTTCATAAGATGATATCTTTTTCAGGTGTAAAAAGCATTTTTCGATATGAGTTTTCTTGATATAAATCTTCAACATTTAGCTCTTTCTTATTGAGATGATAAAAAAATGTTGGTCAAGTCTTTTTAGAAGCATTCATTTTTTGCAAAGTAGCCTCAAGAGCCGTTGTTAAAGCATTCCTTCCCCCTTGATGAGAAAAGTAATTTGACAAAAATTCATTTGTTCCACCCTTTGTTGAAAACTCTTTTTCAAGCAGTGCAAAATCGAGAAGTGCAGAACGATCAATTGCTATAGTTTTACGCATTTCATCCGTAAGATTTCCAAACATCATGGTAAGGAATTCTGCTGATTGCTGTTTTTTTAACCCTTGTGTTATAAACCACTGATGGGCTGTTTCTATAAAATTAAAATATACTCCCATAAGTGAACCAGCTGTCATAAAAAGATTAAACTGCTCTTCCTTATCCAGCACCAATGTGCCCCCCAATGCGTCAAATAAAGTGCGTAAGAAGGGATGATCGGGATAGATTGGTGTCAAATTTTTGCATTCTGCAACAAAAGGTAATGGAACAGCACGATAAACTTTATGATTAATCCACTCTTCTATTTCTGCTGCTTTTGCCATAGCAAGTACGGAAATAACCAGCTGTTCTGGACGAAAACGAAGAGAGCGCAAAACGTCTTCTGCAATTTGGTTGGGTAAGCAAAGAAAAACACAATCACTAACATCGAGCAATGTTTGGTTATTTTCAGCAATCATAACTTTGTTATAAGTGTTTGAAAGGCGCTCTGCTGTTTGTGCATTGCGAGGTGAAACAACAATAGAAGAAACATCAAAGGTGCTTGTCATTAAGCCATTCACCATTGAAGCACTGATTGTACCCGTTCCTAAAAAGCCAAGTCTCATTTCTATTTCTCAGTTTTACAATTTAAAAGGAATCTTAATCAACATCTCAAGTGTTTTAACTAACATAAACGCTAATTGAAGAAGCAACACATAACATAGCAAAAATAATCAAGCCCAAATAGATTTTAGGCTTGTCAAAGAGAACGGCAAAAGCAGAAAACCAACCAACAACAGCTGCGGCTAATGCAAATAAAAAACCTGGTTTATTCATAAGCACAATATGCATTGCCATTAAACCACCAATAATCAGCGCTCCAAAAACAATGAGCAAACCTGTTGCAAACTTTTCATAATCATCCATATTTCACTCCTTATAGCGCTCAATTATTACACACTTTTTAACGCACATGCACATAAAAACGAAATGTTTTTTATTGAATATGGTTAAAACGGGGGCTGCCTTTTATTGATCAGATGTAAAAAATGCAGGGATATGCTGTGGCCAACGCCAAGGTAAAACTGCAATTAAATCAAAGCGTACAGATAAAAGGGCATAATCTTTTTGCCGTGCGAGCCAAATATCGGCAGCTGCTTCAATTCGCCTTTCATTCATTCGGGAAACCGCTTCCATTGCTTCAGCCAACGATGAACGTGCTTTAACTTCAACGATTAACACAAGATTTCCACGTCGTGCAATTAAATCAATTTCCCCACATTTTGTTTTAAAACGCCTTTCGGCAATGTGAAACCCTTTGCAACGTAGCCACCAAGCGGCCAATTTTTCTGCACGAATCCCTCGATAAAAAGACTTTTGTCTACGTTTTTTTTGTATCATTTTACGCATTTTTTAAAAAGATTAATCGCTGAAAAAGTTCCTGCTTTTTAAAACCGGTCTCTTTTGCAACCAAAGCTGCTGCTTGAGCAGCAGAATGTGTCCGTGCGCGTTCTAATAGCATTTCATCAATTTCTTGATCACTTATCACATTTAAAGAAGAGGATGATTCTCCAACAAGCACAACAATCTCCCCACGAATATGTGCTTGTTTTCTGTAATTTTCCAACAAATTCCCTAAATTGGAAACATCTACTGTTTCAAACTTCTTTGTTAATTCACGACAAATGGCAGCAGGTCGATCAGCCGAAAAAAGAGTGACCATATCCTGTAAAGTTTCAACAAGACGATGCGGTGATTCATAAAAAATCAAAGTTGCTGGAATCTCTTTTAATTGTTCCAACCGTTTTCTGCGCTGTAGCTTGCGTGCACTCAAAAAACCTGCAAAAAAAAAGCTATCAGTAGGAAGCCCTGTCGGTATAAGAGCGGCTAAAAGAGCAGATGCTCCAGGAATAGGAATAATTTTATGACCAGCTTTACGGGCTTCTTCCACCAATCTAAATCCAGGATCAGAAATAAGTGGTGTTCCCGCATCTGACACAAGCGCTACTGTTTTGTTTTCTGCTAAAGCCGCTAAGAGCTTCGGACCCGCTTTTTGCGCATTATATTCATGATAGAGAAAAGGTTTTTTTTGAATACCGTAACGTTCCAACAAAACACGTGTTACCCGCGTATCCTCACAGGCTAAAATATCAATTCCTGCAAGCACTTGCAAAGCACGAAGCGTAATATCTGCAAGATTTCCTATAGGCGTTGCCACAAGATAAAGCCCTGATTCTATAACGGGTGCAGAATAAGCATGCGCACCTATAAAATATGCTTTTTCACACATGCTCTTTTCTTTTCATCAAATTTCCCTCACCACAAGATTTTTATCCATACTCATAAGTCATTTTGGCTCATTTTTACCAGCACATTTTTTATCCTTATAAAGGCTTACCTTACTCGAATAATCGATTACTCTCTAATAAGATAATCTCATCTTTAACGTCTTAATCTAACATTATTATCTATTTTGATCTGCGTTATCTTTTTTAGTAAAAAAAATTCCACCAATATTCTATCAGCTCCATGATTTTCTATAAAGTTTTTCCTTCGAGAACCAAAAAACAATTTTACCTATGCCACCATCTCACGCTTGGCTGTGCTCTTTTAAAACTAAGATTTTTAGATTATTTCCATAACGCCTATCTTTCAAATATTCTCTTGATATCCAAACTATTTTTCTGAGAAAATATAAACAGCCTGTTTTGAAACATAAACAGCTAACTGTATTGTTATTGATCAAATATAAGCCCTTATCAGCAAAATATTTGATTTTTTCATATTCTCTACAGCTTTAACAGTATGAATGAGTACCTTAGAAATGTTTAAGGCTAATTTTTATCTTAAAGATTTGATTTATAACGGAGAGTTTATCATTTTGCATATTGATTAAGAGCTATCTCTTAAAAACAAGCCCATAAATATAATGCGTAAAAAGCGGGGATAATCCGTGGTCTTTTCTTTTTAAAAGATATTGTGATTCTTTTGAAAGTTCTAAAACTGAATGGACAGATGATAGTAAAGAGGAAAACAGGTTTTTTCCTTTCAGATTTTATATTCTTGCTAAATGAAGCTGTATTTTCGTTTCAGAGATTACTCAAATAGAATAGGCAATATTTTTTCTCTAACTACAAAAGCTGGAACGGCGCGCAGAGCTTTCATTAACCTTAATCTTTCTTTTAAATATATCACTTGTGTTAAATTTGGATGTTGATTGACAAGCAACAGCGAAAGCACAAGCTTTATAAGAAAAACAACCCTATAAAACGCGTCATAGAGTGGTTATGAAAGCTATTTTGGTTTTTTATCAGATGGTTTTGCTAATAGCGATAGTCTCCATGGCTTGGCATCTGCTTATTCTTACGGTGTTTGTACACATTCATTGCAGTATATTGGTAAAGGTTAGATGCAAGGCGATTATCCTTGATGAAAAAATAAAAGGTTAATGTAAGGTTAAAGATTTTTTTCGTGTCATTATCAGTAGAACCATTGAAAGGGCTTGAACAAGCATGCTCTTTATTTCGTTATCTCGCAACGTTTTTTCTACATTTGTCTGTGGTTTTCTTTAGTGAGCATTACTTGGCAAAGTTTAGGAGAAAAAATAAACTTGAAACGCATCGTCATGGCTTTTGTTCTTGGCTAGTTAAAACAATTGATGTTTCTTATGAGGGGCTAAAAGCATTTTGGATCATGTGGGAGAGGGAGCAAAGTAGAGCGGACTTATTTTCCTTCTTTTCGAGAAGCGCGGCTGTTTCTTTATTGCAGAATTTTCAAGAATATATTCATTATTGTTTTGTCATTTAGATAAAAATTTTTGATAAAAATATGTTATGTTTTGCTATTGAAAAAAGTCATACGGTGGGGAGAGTATTTTATATAAGAATAGAGTCCTTTTTACATTGTGAAAGAACGTATGCAGGAAGGTGATTGATAGATTTCTGATCTGAGGAGAATATTTTTATTCATTGCGTTTTGTATATTTCAATTTTGGGAGAGTGAACAATGATTGTACATTGGGGCATTACATATTGGGATAGAAGGGCCCCTCATTACCTTGCGGACAGATCCAAGTGATATTTTGGTTCGGATCTTTGATATCGCATGTTTTACAATGTATGCAATTTGAAGCGTTGATCATATAAGTCAGATGATCATTATACTCTAGCCACTCGTAGACAGCGGCGGGACAATAGCGTGTAGAGGGTCCTCCATAGATTGCATATTCAGAGTCTTTATGTTTTTTTAATGAGGCTATTTTTAAATGGCAAGGTTGATTTTCTTCATGCTGCGTATTGGAAAGGGCAACACTTGAAAGGCGATCAAAGGTTACAACGCCATCTGGTTTTGGGTAAGCAATGGGTTGAAATTTTTCTGCTGGTTCAAGGCATGCATAATCTTCCTTTCCATGGGAGAGTGTTTTAAATAAGGAAAATCCGAACAGTTGTTGCCACCACATATCAAAACCGGCAAGTTTAATTCCATATTTTGTCCCATATTTTGCCCAGAGCGGTTTGGCATTTCGCACTTTATAAAGATCTTTGCCAATGGGACCTTTTCGCCACTGTTCTTCGATTTCTTTGACCTCATCATGGGCACGCCCTTGGGCGAGAGCGGCAGCGATTTTATCGGCAGCTAATATGCCAGATAAGATGGCATTGTGTGAGCCTTTGATACGAGGAACATTGACAAAGCCAGCAGAGCAGCCAATAAGTGCTCCACCAGGAAAGGTGAGTTTTGGTACAGATTGCCAACCTCCCTCGCTGATAACACGTGCACCATAGGAAAGACGTTTTGCACCTTTGAAGATTTCATAGAGTTTTGGATGTGTTTTAAAACGTTGAAATTCTTCAAAAGGAGAAAGATAAGGATTTTTGTAATCTAAGTGCACAACAAAACCGACAGAAATGATATTGTTTTCTTGGTGATAAAGAAAGCCACCACCACCGGTATTATTGTCTAAGGGCCAACCAGTGAAATGTTGCACTAAACCGCGTTGGTGTTTGTTGGGGGCAATTTCCCAGAGCTCCTTGAGACCAAGACCAAATTTTTGTGGTTCTCGATTTTTGCTAAGATTAAAATGTTGTATCAGTTGTTTTGCAATTGAGCCGCGTGCTCCTTCCGCAATCAGAGTATATTTTGCCAATAAAGCCATACCAGGCATATAATTTTTTCCAGGGGTTCCATCTTTGTTAAGCCCCATATCTCCGGTGAGAACACCAATGATAGCTCCGTTATCTTTTTGGATGATGGGTTCTGTTGCAGCAAAACCAGGATAGATTTCAACACCCAACGCTTCAGCTTTTTTGCTTAGCCAGCGGCAGACTTTCCCAAGCGAAACAATATAACATCCGTTATTTGATAAGATTTTGGGATGCAAAATATTGGGAAATACTGTGGATTTTTGAGGCTTTAGAAAAAAAAATTGGTCTTGGGTGACGGGGGTTGTGAAGGGATGGTCGTTGTCATTTCTCCATTCTGGTAAGAGTGTATCTATACCAATGGGGTCAACAACTGCGCCCGAGAGAACATGTGCACCAACTTCGGTCCCTTTTTCAACAATTGTGACAGAAAGCTCAGGATTAATTTGTTTAAAACGAATTGCGGCAGAAAGCCCTGCAGGTCCCGCTCCGACAATGACTATATCAAACTCCATACTTTCACGTTGGTCATGCAGAGATGTATTCATAACTTATAAAGCTTTCTCCAATTCTGGAATAATTTGGTGGAGATCACCTACAAGGGTGTAATCGGCAATTTGCATTATAGGAGCTTCTTCATCTTTATTAATGGCAACAATAACTTGTGCATCCATTATACCGGCTAAATGCTGGATTGCACCGGAAATGCCAACGGCGATATAGAGTTCAGGGGCAACGACTTTTCCTGTTTGTCCAATTTGCCAATCATTGGGAGCATAGCCTGCATCAACTGCTGCGCGGCTGGCACCTAAAGCAGCATTTAATTTGTTTGCAAGAGGAAGAAGAAGGGCCATAAATTTCTCTTGAGAACCAAGACCACGCCCGCCTGATATAATAACACGTGCAGAGGTAAGATCAGGACGATCACTTTTGTTGGTTTCTGCTTTTACGAAAGAAGAAAGATTTGGATTAGGAGCTGGTGTTATTATTTTAATGGGAGCAGAATCATTTTGGGAAGGCGTTGGGGTGAAAGAAGCGGTGCGAACTGTTATAATCTTTTTATAATCATTGGTGCGTACAGTTTCAAATGCATTGCCTGCATAAATTGGTCGTTTGAAGGTATTGGGTGAAAGAATGGCGGTAATGTCTGAAATTTGCATAAGATCAAGAAGAGCTGCTACGCGCGGCATCACATTTTTCCCAGTACTGCTGGATGCTGCCATGATCACATCATAATCATTTGCTAACGTGAGAATTGTATCTGCCATAGGCTCGGCAAGTTGATGGGCTAAATAGTCTGCTTTTGCAATAAGAACTTGCCGCACACCACTAAGTTTAGCACTATTTTCCGCTATCGTTTGAATTTTTTCTCCGCAAACCAGAATATCGATATCATTACTGAGTGCGCGTGCAGCGGTGAGCACTTTTGCTGTTTCTTCTGTATTATGATCAGCCAATAAAAGAATTGCCATAAGTTTTTGCCCTTTTATGTGAGTGTTGCTTTTACTCTAGTGGTGAGAATATTAAATGCAGTTCTTTTGTTTTAGTGCACTGACAAGCTCTGCTACATTCGCCACTTTAATACCGGGTTGACGGGGTTTTGGCTCTTCAACGCTTAAAATTGTTAAGCGTGCTTCCGTATCGATGCCAAGATCAGCAAGAGATTTTTGTTCAATGATTTTCTTTTTTGCTTTCATGATATTGGGGAGAGAGGTGTAACGCGGTTCATTGAGCCGTAGATCGGCGGTCATAACCATGGGAAGGGGAAGACAAAGAGTTTGTGTTCCATTATCAACTTCACGAGTAACTGTAGCATGCCCATTTTCTATATTAAGATGTGAGGCAAAAGTTGCCTGTCCCCAACCAAGAAGAGCAGCGAGCATTTGTCCTGTTTGATTGCTATCGTCATCAATTGCTTGTTTTCCTAAAAAGACCATATCGGGTTTTTCTTCATCAACAATAGCTTTGAGAACCTTAGCAATTGCTAAGGGTTCAAGTGTTTGATCCGTTGTGACAAGAAGTGCGCGATCAGCGCCCATTGCAAGTCCTGTTCGTAGAGTTTCTTGGGCTGCTTCTGGGCCAATTGAAACAAGAAGAACTTCTGAAATTTTACCGGATTCTCTCTGGCGAATAGCCTCCTCCACGGCTATCTCATCAAAAGGATTCATAGACATTTTTACGTGAGACAGATCAACACCTGTACTATCGGGTTTGACGCGTATCTTGATGTTATAATCAACAACACGTTTGACAGCGACAATTATCTTCATAATGATCCTCTTTGTTTGTATGCCCACAAGTTTATAGCAATACTCATAAGAAACCAAATTGTTTAGAATGAAGTCTCATTTATAACTTGTGTTCTCTTTGATATAAGCTTTTTTACGTTTACTTGTACTTTCTCGTCGTTATTTTCAACCTTCATATTTTGCATTGCTATAATTGCCTTATTTGCTTGAATAAAAAGTAAAAAAATCAATCTGTCTTGTGAGAATATTCTTTTTTATTTTCTTATGCTTTGTTTATGATGGTGCAATAGGCCCTTTATACAATGAAAAATTAAGTGAAAAAGATAAAAATGGGGGAATGATTTTGCTCTTCAAATCTTGAAGACAGAAAAATTAAAGAACTTTCTTTCAAATATTTTGGATAAAGATTGGGGAAAAATATTTCTAACAAATGCGCAAAATAAAAAGTTTTTAGGAGTTCTTAAAGCTCTATTTACTAAAATAGACCACACTTTCTCATCATTTGTTGCGATTCTTTTCAAAAAGGTTAATGAGGGGTAAGCGTTTGTGAATACGAAGGGTCATACGATCGATCAGGCGACCAATCAGGTTAGGCATGGTAAATTCTTTTCTTTTGTTGAACAGAAAGAGAGAATGGATACTTCTGTAGAAGTAACGATGTCAGATATTGCTCAAAAATTACGCACCGTTTATACGCAAATGCAAATGAAGCATCCGCCCCATTCTTTGATGCAGCAGAGTTCTGTAGAAGAGCATTTTAAATCTTACTTAGATGATATTAGTCGAGCCATTTTGGCTGAACATTATATGCGTCGTCAAAGAGAAAAAAAGCTTTTTGAGTCTTTAGAGCAGATTAAAACAATTGTTAAAAGTTTGCAGAGTGAAAAAAAAAGCTTAGAAGAAGAAGCGGTAACACGACGGGTATCTCGTTCAAAATCACCTGATTCTGTTGTACAAAAACTTGCTCATATGGAATGTAAGGACAATCAAGAACGTTTATTCCTTCAAAAGGTGCAAAATTTTTCGAAACAAAACGGTATAATTCCACTCCAAACAAATGTTGAAAATACGTTGCAGCAAGAAAATAGAAGCTCTTTGCCCAGTGATGCTATTTTGCTAAGTGATGCTCTGAAACCTTCTTTTAAAAAGGATGAGGGAGTAGTGAAGCGTGCTATAATAGAAGAAAAGGGGATGATGGGTGTTCAGGCATCTAATCATTGCAGTGAGAATGATTTTTCTTCTTTAAAGGTGCAGTCTCGGAAACATGTCTCGTTTTTATCTTATTTGGTAAAAAAAAGTGTTCTTTGTTTTTTAACCGTTGTATTTGTGCTAGCGATAACGTTATGTCTTTATAGCTTTTTAAAAGGAGCTCGTTTTTTTTAATTTGTATGATGTTGATGTTAATAGATGTGAAATGTATTGCGCATTCGTGTTTGTGCGAAAGCTATAGAAACTAAAATTATTCTTTTAAACACGCAACAGAAATTATTGGAAAAGAGGATAATTGGAGAAGGATTCTCTAGTTGTAAAAAAACCTCAAATTATCTTGAAGGTTCTGTAAGTGAGTATTTATTTACCAATTGCTGAAATGTCACTCAATATGCTGATCTTGATTGGTATGGGAGTCGTTGCTGGTTTTTTTTCAGGCCTTTTTGGAATCGGTGGTGGGTTTCTCATCACACCGTTATTGATTTTTTATAATATTCCTCCTGCTATTGCTGTTGGAACAGGCGCTAACCAGATGATTGCGTCATCTGTAACAGGAGCAATTACACATTTTAGAAGACGTACGCTCGATATTAAACTTGGTATTCTTTTGGCGATTGGAGGAGGAGGTGGTTCTTTAATTGGGATTCAGGTTTTCTCTGTTTTGAAAAAGTTAGGTCAATTAGACTTAATGATTTCGCTTCTTTATGTGATTCTTCTTGGAAGTGTAGGAAGCTTGATGATCGTTGAAAGTTGGTATGATATGATGCGCAAGCGTAAGGCAGGAAAAGCCAATATTCGTCTTGCTGGTCGACATAACTGGATTCATCGCTTACCCTTAAAAATGCGTTTTCGGACATCTATGATATATGTTAGCATTATTCCAGTTTTAGGGATTGGTCTCATTGTGGGATTGTTGTCTTCTATTATGGGAATTGGTGGGGGGTTCTTTATGATACCAGCATTGATTTATCTTCTGCGTGTTCCAACCAGTGTGGTGATTGGGACTTCACTTTTTCAGATTACATTTGTGTCTTCTTTCACGACAGTTTTGCAAAGTGTGACTAATCAGTCCGTTGATATTGTCTTGGCTTTTTTGTTAATGCTTGGAGGAAGTATTGGTGCACAATATGGAACAAGGGCTGGACGGAAGTTAAAGGCTGAACAATTGCGTATGGCGCTTGCATGTTTAGTGTTGATTGTGTGTATGCGTCTTGCTTTTCAATTATTTATACGCCCTGATAATCTTTTCTCTTTGGATATTCTTATGAGATAAAAATGGGTAGATTATTTTCTTTATACATCATTGCAGGTTGCTTTTGTTTTATTTCTTTTTCTACATGGTCACATGTTGGGACGCCAGCTACATTCATTGATCAAGTTGACCACGAAACTGTCCAAATTATCGTAACAACGAATACGATTACTGTGGATGCAAATTTTGCTGGTCGTGATCTTTATATTGCTGGTGTTTTGGAAAATATTGATCCGTTATATTCTCGACAGAACCGTTATGATATTGTTGTAAGCTTGGAGGGACAAGATCGGACAATGGTGATGCGAGAAAAAAAACGCAATGCCGGTGTATGGGTTAATACAGATTCTCTTATTTTTAAAAAGGTTCCTCTTTTTTACTCTATGGTCACAACGCGTGAAATTGGCGATATTACGAGCATTGAAGATTATAAACGCTTGGGGTTAGGATTACTCTATTTGCCATTGCAGACGGATGAACAAGATCAGAAAAAAATACAAATCTTTCGCGATGAACTTATAAAGTTGCAAAAAGCTAAAAGCCTTTATTATGAGGAAGTGGGTGGGGTTCGTTTTGGTTCTGACACACTTTTCACAGCACATTTTCGTTTGCCAGCAAATATCCCGGTTGGACATTATAAAGTTCGTGCTTATCTTTTTCGTGATGGACAGTTTATTGATAGTGCAACAACGACTCTTGAAATTGTTAAAGCACATATCGCTTATACAATTTTTTATGCAGCGCACAAGTATCGTTTTTTATATGGTATTGTTGCAGTGATTATTGCTATTACTACAGGATTTTTATGTCGTTTGATTTTTCGAAAAGATTAACGCAAGGAAAATGTTAAGGCTTTTATTTTTTATGAAAAATTCGTAAGATAAGAAAAATAGGCACAACAATAATAGCTCCCGTCATAGTTATATGGAAGAAATTTGTAAGCGTTATAAATCCTGCTTCCCATAGTGATTTAAAAAAATCTACTATTTTGTGTATGAGGTTTCGGTGTGTCCATCCCAAAAAATTCATTACGATGCCAATGAAGAATGACAGGATAAGCAATTTTAGACTAACGCTGCTTAATTTTCTTCCAAGAAACGCACGAAAAGAATCTGATAATCTTTTTTTCCGCTTCATTTTAATATACTTTCGAAGATCGTGTTTCTTATTGTATTATCATAGTGCGGCGATGTTACTATCATAAAGCAAAAACATTTTTTTATTTTTTCTTACTTTGAGTTTATCACCTTTAGTCTGATTAACGGTGCTGGTTTTTGAAATATGCACATGTTTTATTGCATTTTTGCGATATTTTCATGGCGCTTCTTTTATTAAATGAAGGGAGATCCTTTCGTTTCTGAGAATTTGTAGAGAAATTTTATAACGTTTCGATATTTCGCATCAGAGTGAGAGTTTTAGTATATTGAAGATTTTGTAACAAACTTATTATTGTCGTGTATAGAAATAATATTTCAAGACAGTTTACTTAAAAAAAGACTATCTATTCTAATAAGGGTGTGCTTATATAGATATTATATTCAGATATTTCAACCTTAGTGCATTGAAAAGATCTTTTTTTCTGAAAAAATATAAGCAATGAATTGAGTGTTGTTAAAGGAGCAAAGATATTTAAAATACGATATTGAAAAAAGTTTTGTTATGTACGGACGCGTGAGGGAATGTTAGAGGTTTGTGGTGCCCGTGCTCCTTTTATTTGGAAATAAGATATAATGAGAAGCCGTTATTTAGTGGAGAATTATGGAAAAATTCAAAATTCCTTTTGCAGAAGAGGTAGAGGTGCTTGATGTTGGACGATGGGCAAATTTTTCTGTTTTGTTGAAATAATCAAGTTATTATGAAGGCTTTTTGTTATTAAGATTTTTGAGCTAACAGGGGATAGTTCTTTGATGGCATAAAAACGCTAGAGTAAAGAAGAGGTAAACTTGTTCGACAAGAGAGAAGAAATCTTTGTCTTATAGCTTTCAATGGTAGACGTTGTAATATTATCAATAGATTGGTGATGGGTTATGTCATTCATCATATATTAGATTGTTTCTCGGTGCATATTGGGGGTTGGTTTGTAACTATGGGCAGGAGGAGTGGTTGATAAGTGATGTTGTTTGAACGTTTTAATACTTTATCTCTCAGAGCCTATGGTTTGTCTGATTTTATTATTTTGCGCATTCTTGTTGCGTGGGGAATTTATACAATAAACTTTAAAAGGAAAAGTCTATGAACTTAAAAAGAAAGATATTGAAAAGTAGCAGCTCTATTGTTGCTGCTCTTATGGCACTGGGAGTAGTTGTACAACAGGTTTCAGCAAAAACACCGGCTGATACCCTTGTGATGGCTTGGAATCTGGATGCAATCAGTACGTTTGATCCTGCGCAGCTCAATGATGTTTATGGAAGTGAAATTGTTCGCAATGTTTGTGATAACTTAGTCAGTACTGCGACAGATGATCCTGCTAAAATGGTTCCTGCTTTAGCAACGCATTGGGATGTTTCAGGCGATGATCACAGTACGGTGATTACTTTTCATTTGCGTGATGGTTTGAAGTTTAATAATGGCAAACCAGCTAATGCCAATGATCTTGTTTGGGGGATGAAGCGGATTGTCAAATTGAAGATGGGTAATGCGGCAATTTTTAATGAATATGGAATTATAGAACAAAATGTTGATGATGCTTTGCAAGCTGTTGATGAGAAAACAGTGGTGATGAAATTTGATAAGCCTTATCCAG
>NZ_JBHIMX010000069.1:0-1697 GCF_042194435.1 Bartonella sp. LB28NMGDW | reverse complement strand
ATAACGTCACTGAAGAGCTAGATAATTTCACTTGCAATAATAATAAAGAAAGGGAGGTGAAGTATGTCAACTAAGTTAGCTTGGGTTCGTTGTTTTCCTTCTGATTGGGTATCTGATGCTAGTGGAATGACGTCGCATCAAATATCGACTTATATGATGTTGATATTGCTTATGTATAAGAAGAGACAGCCAATTCTTGAGAATGCCTCTATATTAGCACGCATTTCTGGTTGTTCAGTAAAAGCTTTTAATAAAGCGCTAGATTTTTTATTGAGTGATGAGAAACTGATACGTTTAGAAGACGGTCGTTTATGGAGTTTACAGGTTGAAGAGGAACTCAACAACTCTAATGAGAATTTGAATAAGTTTTCAGAGAGAGCGCAGAAGGCAGCGAAGGCAAGATGGGATAAAAATACAAAAGATGCTTGTGATATTAAGCATGATGCTAACAATATGCTTAAGGATGCTAAGCATGATGCTTGTGATGCTATAACAAACAATACAAACAATACAAACATATATAATAAAAAAAATAAAACTAACGTTTTATTAAAAAAAGAAATTGATTTTGAAGATTTAGAAACAATCGATTTGGTTGACGAGCCAATCGAGTGTGATGTTGAAAGCCAATCAGAGCAAACCAACCAACCTCCCATTCACGAGCAAGAAAGCGTTCCTAAGAAAGCCAAGCGGGTTAAAACCGATAGAGGCTGTCGATTGCCTACGGATTTTGAGCCCGATTACGATTTTGCGATTAGAGAGGGCTTGCCTCCAGAGCGTGTAAAAGTCGAAATCGCAAAATTTAGAGATTATTGGAATGCCAAGGCAGGTAAGGACGCATGCAAAACGGATTGGCAAGCAACATGGCGCAACTGGGTACGCAAGGCAATTGAAGATTTACAGAAAGGAAAAAACTATGGAAAGCCAAGCACTGAAACAACAGAACAGCAGCGTGGATGGAGTTATCGCGTTGCACAGCACATGTCCAATATCAAAAATTCAGATAGTGTGTACAAATTTTTATTCGAGGATGACAACCGAACCACCATTCCATTGGAAGACAGGGCAAAAACCATTGATTGCAGAAGCGGAGAGAATTACCTCATTAGTCCATGATGCATTGCAAAAGCTTGAAAAGAAAGCGAGTGAAGAAGAAATTCAAACAACGTATCTTGTCCTTTCAAATGGACTTAAGAGCCCCATGGGATCAGATGAGAAAGCGACAGCGCTTGCGTATCTTTACGCTCTTGAAGGCATAAGCAGCTGGGTATTGCAAACGGCAACAAAGAACGCTTTGAAAGGCAAAGCCGAGGGCTTAAATTCGACCTTTATGCCCTCAACAGCAGATTTTTATCGTTATTGTAAGACGCTTGAAGGCAATATTCGCTTTCATGCAAAGCACATTCTTAGGAGCCTTGAAAAGCCTGAAAAGGGAACAAATCAAAAGGCACCGATGCCATCAGAACGCATTGAAAAGCCTCATAGAAGTCTTGAAGAGGTTTTAAAGGGCATTGAAGGATAAACAGCAAAGTAGTGAAGTTTGCTGATGATTTTGAGAATAGAGATGCGTTTAAATTGACAGAAAGGCGCCGTACAGAGCGATTTAAAGATTTTGTTATTAAAACCACATTGAAATTAAAAACGCTTCTGTACGGTCCATTTTGAGGCAAATAAACCCATTGGTAAAGTTATGGATT
>NZ_JBHIMX010000068.1:0-1706 GCF_042194435.1 Bartonella sp. LB28NMGDW | reverse complement strand
AAACAGCAACGTCAAAGCGACGCAGCATAAAAAGAAAACCTTGTCACGTAAGGACGGACAAGGCTTTCTCAAGCTCATCACCCTGGAGATAGCACAATCTGTCCTATGACGCAACGTTATAGGATTTTAAATGATGTGTTCTTTTACGCATGCGCAGGGCATTACACGTGCTGTGCTGAGGGTTTGGCATGGGCGCCTCTTTCAACCCTATGAAAATGCAAAATAGATATAAGATATCTATTCTAACAGTAGCTATTGAAGAAATAGTAAAAATGTATTACATTAGAATTACATTATAACACATTAAGTAGTCGTAAAATGGCTGAGACAACATTTACCTTTCGCGTCGATGATGTATTAAAAAATGAATTTTCCAAAGCAGCAAAGGCGTGTGATAGATCTGCTGCACAATTATTGCGCGATTATATGCGCGATATCGTAAAAGAACAAAAAGAAAAAAGTGCATACGATTTATGGTTTCGGGAACAAGTTCAATTAGGGATAAACTCTGCTAATGCAGGTGATATAATATCTTCTGAAGAAATCGAATCAGAAGCAAAGGAATGGCGCTTAAAAACACAAAGTAAACTCGATAGATCAACTTTATGAAGCTAATTTGGACACAAGTAGCACACGTTGACCGCAAAAAGATACGTGAATACATATCACAAGATAATCCTTCTGCTGCCTTAAAATTTGATCAACTTTTATCTGAAAAAGTAGAAAAACTTGTTAAATTTCCTACTCTTGGTCGTTTAGGACGAATTGTAAATACACGTGAACTTATTGTACATCCAAATTATATCATGATTTATGATATTTCAAATGGCGTTGTGCGTATTTTACGTGTGCTTCATACAAAGCAAAAATTTCCTTAATCAACTGTATTTTTATGTATTTGCTAATTGAAGCAAATTATTTTCTACAATACTGCGCTCCCTATTAGTAAATAATGATAAATTATTATTTTTCTAATATTGCGAATATGATTGGCATAATCACTTTGCACACCGCTTAGTTTCTACTCGTAAAAATAATGATGATACTCTTGGTAAACGACGTTTTATTATCAATGATGTCATGGTCGAAAAGCTTAGGGAACTCTTAAAAGAAACCCCCGTGATCTCTTAATGGTGCGTGATGAATTGTCTGGTTTTTTAGCCAATCTGGAACGAAGAGAATATCAAACAGACCGTGCTTTTTATCTAACGGCTTTTAATGAAGATGATCAATTTACCTATGACCGTACCGAGCGTGGAACCATTTTTATCCCTCATGTCACTTTATCTATGATTGGAAACATTCAACCCTCACGAATTATTCCCATCATTCAAGCAATACAGCGTGGAATAAACGATGACGGTTTTTCGTGAAATCTCTGGAGACAATAGCTCCCAAGGCGGTAGACCTATCATACGTTATGAACAGCATCCTTTAGTGAAAAGTCATAAGACATCACACTGAAGCAATTTGGAAATCTTATAAAACATTAAACAATATAAAAGTGAACCTGCAAAGCACTCCCCATCATTAGTTTTGGGGGGGCTTTGGGGGTGCTTCTTATATGTATTATTTTATTTTTGATTGAAAAAAATATATAAGGGGGGGAAAAGGAACCCTCAAAACCTTCAAAACTAAGTACCATAATAGTTTTGATAGCATTTCTTATGATTATAATCCCTTTCTTTTGAAAGGCTTTAAAGGAT